>CANPMS010000014.1 GCA_947575275.1 uncultured Clostridium sp.
TACTGTTATGTAACAGATGGGGGCACCGAATCGAAGTGCTCAGTTCTGGACAGGATGGAATCTTTGCAAGACAGATCCTGATGATTCGGGAAATGGAGAAGAACTATCCGGAGCTGAAAAAGATTTTGGATGATCCTTATGGGAGCGTGTACCTGCATGAGGGAATGTACGAAGAGGCCATTCGGTTTTTGGAGGATCGAATGATCCAGCATGGTGGAGAGGTTGATTTGATTGCCATGTATGATGGAAATGACATGGAGGGAGCTTACCTAAAAGCAGCGCTGGGCCGTCTGATGGTAACTTGTGACTTTAAAGATATTGCAACGTATGAAAGCAGCGTGCGGAGGATGGAAGCCAGCCATGGAAAACCAAATCCAGAGCTGAATCCCCTGATGTTAAACCAGGATTTGCTGGAGTTAATTAAGCTGGACTCCAAAGAGGCAAACGAGAGAATCGGGAAAAAGGGGTTTTTCCGGTGGCAGGAGGAGAACAGAAAGCCTGGAGATATACTGATGGAAGGAAGCAATAACCTTGCGTATGGGCTTATGATGTATCATACTGCCATGGTAGAGATAGACGCGCTGAGCAGACAGCAACGAGACGTTAAGATGCCAAAGAAGGCGGAGCAGCAGAGAGAGATTAAGCAGCAAGGAGAGGCGCAGAATGGAGGTCAAGAAGGCAAGGGTGTAGAGGGGGGAAGTGATGCCAAAGGAATAGATAAGCCTACTACAGCTAATCCCTATGATTTGACTCCTAACCAGAGTACCAATATGGGTAGAAACAAATTCAACAAATTCGTTCAAGATATAAAAGAAAATGGCATTCAAGAAAGCATTAAATATGTTGAATATGATGGTAAAATGTATGTAGTTGATGGTCATCACAGACTTAAAGCTGCTAAAATTTTAGGATTAACAGAAGTTCCTATAGAAGAAGTGCAACTTCCCTATAAAGGATATGAAACAATACAAGACTTATTGACATGGGGTGATTAAATGGCTATATGGCAATTTGAATTTAATATAATACATAAAACAAAGCAAAATCTAAATAAATCTTCCCACGATTTTTCTGATAAAGTAATATCATGGGAAGAATGCAAATTAGAGGAGACATCTATTTTAAAATTAGTTTCACAATTTCCAATTGAAAAAAGTTGGTGCAAAGATATAGTGCAATATGGAAATAAAGATAAAACTTATTTAGAATTTTGTTATGAAAAAAATGTACTTGTAGAAATTTTATGTAGGATTGATTTGAGAAATATTCAAAAAGAAGAATTTAACGTAATTTTTGATTTTATTAACATGAATGATGCTTTAATATTTTATAATGAAATAATTTATAATATTTCTAAAAATGATCTTATAAATTTAATTACGGAATCAGATGCTTATAAATTTTGCAAGGCTCCAAGGGAATTTTTTATACTGTAAAATAATGGGAATACTATTTTTACAAAATTAAAGCAGTTTATATCTAAGAGGTTTTGTAAGTAGTGATTATTAACACTTATCAGGTTTACAGTTAAATTTAATAGTAATATAGCGACCGGCTTTGCCGGAGGACGTCCCCCGGTCTGGGTGGCATCAAGCCACCCAGGCTTTAACCTGCTTATGATCCTACAATCAACGATTTCAGACCGGCTAAATATACAAACCCCAATGGAGATTTTTTTGATGAGAGTATCATGAATAATACACATATACCTATCGAATATCCATACAATCCATAAAAGTGATGGAGGAAAGACTATGCGACTAGAAGAGATTAATATAATTGAGAAATTTGAAAGTGAGGATGAATTAATCAAAGTAGCGGAAGAAATAGGCGATAAAATTGCCTTTAAAGGTTATCAGGAAGAACAAGTGGTGGCCGTGGTTAATGAATTGCTAAAGCTAGATTTATTATCAGTGAAATACGAAACACGTGAGGAAGTTTTGAGTGTATTATGTGATTCTGTTTCAAATTACCAAATATGTACAAAAATAAGTTGGAATAGTATTTCTAAGGTGGCGGATAGGTTAGAGGATGATTTAAAAGAGTATGTTGACGAATTTTTACACAATTAAAAGATTCGCACGGCTTTTCCGGGCAATGTCCCTGGATCATTACCTTAATCCAGAGAGCTATATTTAAGATGTGGTCGATAAATACGGTATAAATTTAAAAGGTTTTGGTCAAAAAATAACAATAAAATATAATCCTAATTATGTAAGAGATCCAGGATGATTACACTCAAGGAGCTGTTTATTGACGGTACAAAAATAGAAGCAAATGCAAACCGTTATACGTTTGTCTGACGGGGAAGGGAGCGAGTTTGTCCATGGAATTCTCTCTTTCTTAAGAATCAGGGGCTGAAACCGGTGTTAACCGACAGCCCCTTCTTTAACAGATTAGATGTTTACGCCTGCAGCGCTTCCTTGATCGTTTTCTCCACAGAAGGATTCCCGTCCTTCTCAAATTTTGCCAGAATTGGAAGACCATACTTCTCCTCAATCTTCTCAGCGGCAAGGCAGAAGGTATCTGGATGGCGTTCGCTGTTGCCGCTGACAGCAACACCTTTGCAGTTTCCATGGTTTGCATCAAGAAATGTTTTTACAATGGGGGGGATGATACCCTCTCCATCTGTATAGATAACCAGTATATAATCTTCATTCACTGATTCTTCTCCAGATGCAATTTTGAGTGTGTCTGCTGCTGAAATACGATCTATCAGCTTCTGAACGTTGCCTGTACGGGAAGCATATACTAATTTCATATAAATATCCTCTCTTTCATAATTTTAATAGTTAGATATTGCTAATCGTGGAAATTATATCATTTTTGTTTTATAAAGTCAACAAAGAATATCAACTAAAAAAGTATGGTTTTAAAGAAATGAAACTGGAAGTTAGAAAAGAATTTCTGCTTCTTTCATAAAAACAGATGGTAAAGGTCATTGTCATGTGTTAAAATGACTGCATATAAACTTGAAAAAACAAATGAGGATGAAGATGAAATCAGAACGTACTTTTTATGTGGGTGCTGCCGCTGTTTTGTTTATCATTGAGGTCATGATAGCTTTGTATATTCATGATGACTTTATTCGACCATATATCGGAGATATGCTGGTTGTAATTTTGCTGTACTGCTTTGTTCGCATTGTGTTTCCAAAAGGCATCCGCTTCTTGCCTCTTTACATTTTTTTGTTTGCCGTTGTAGTGGAATGTTTACAGTATTTTAATTGGGTGAAGCTTTTGGGGCTGGAACACAATACATTTTTCCGAATATTGATGGGCTCTGTTTTTGACATAAAAGATATTTGCTGTTACGGAATCGGAAGTGTTTTGCCGGGAGTTTTTCAGGCTTTTAAGACGAGGAAGGCAGCTGAATCAGAATAGAGAAAAGGGCAAGAAGAAAGGGAATAGTTCATTGAAGAAAAATAAGGTTTATCTGGCAGTATTGTTTATGGCAGGAGTTTTACTCTCCGCCTGTGGGACGAAAAGCAGTGGGGGAGCTGCTTCAGCGCCAACCGGTTATCCTTCATATACCAGTCAGGAGGATTCTCAAAAAGCGGACACTGAGGGGAGCGCTGTTATATCAGGAGAAGATACAGAAACAGAAGAGCTGTATTTTCAGAAAGACGGAAAAGATTATGAAAAAGTAAAGGATCTGATAGATGGACAGTACCACTGGGCAAGCGCGGTGGGAGAAGGGGAAACCATAGTGGATTCCCATGGGCATGAACGGCCGGATTATTACACCCAGCCCCGGTGGTTCGTAAACCTGGACAGAGGGGAAAGCCTGGAAGTACGGCGTTGGGATAATCTGTATTATTCAGCAGGAGATTACCTGATTTATGAGTATAACGGGACAATGTATGTAGCAGAAAAAGAAGATTTATATCATCCGGTGTTGAGCTATCCGGTGGAAGGAACTTACGGAATCGTTAATAAGGTTTCTGGAGGATACATGGTTGCTAATAACAAGGAATACAAAGTAGTTTATTATGATGAGAAGTTTCGGCAAATTAAGACGCTGGAAGGATTCCGTGCCGGAGAGAGCGGAAACTATTATAGGGACGGTTTGCTGGCGGTGCGTGATATGGATACGGGCCTTATGGGCTTTCTGGATGAGGAAGGGGAAGTGGCTATTCCATGTCAATATGGATATGTCAGTCATTTTTCTAATGGATTCAGCTCGGTACTTGTAGATGCACGGTTGATTCCCTATACGGAAGATGGCGGTACCGTTCAGATGTTTGGTGAGGCTGGAGGATATTGGGCAGTTATTGACACGGAAGGAAATTATGCGGTTGCACCTTCTGAAGCTTATGCAAACAAAGCGTTTGGTGACGAGAGAGATCTTTACTGCGGGGCGAGACGTTTTTCCGAGGCGCGAAGTGATGGAACAATAGATTTTCTGGATATAAGTCCAGATGAGGATGATAAGGTGATTGAAACGATTCGGATCAAATAGTTTATGAGTGCAAAAATTTATGAGTTTCATGCAGTTATAGAAGCGGTTCCCGATAAAGGCGGTGCATATATACGATTTCCGTATGATATTAGAGAGGAATTTGGCAAAGGCAGGGTTAAAGCGAAAATAACCTTTAATGGGGAACCGTATAGCGGAAGTATTGTGAATATGGGAGTGAAAAATATAGATGGTTCGGTCTGTTATATCATTGGAATTCGCAAAGAAATCCAGAATAAAATAGGAAAACAGCCAGGCGACACGATTTTTGTTACGGTAAGGGTGATTGAGTAATGAAATCGTAAGAAATGTTTTTATTGCATCATAAGGGAAATTGTGGTATAACTGTATTAACAATACTAATACAGTTGTGCAGCACTGGTATTGAGACAGCAGCAGAAAGGAGAGGCAGATGATTCTGTTGGATTACAAGGACAGGCGCCCCATCTATGAACAGGTGGAGGATAAGCTGAAAGAGATGATGATTCTGGGTATTCTGGAAGAGGACGCCCAGATGCCTTCCGTGCGCAGCCTGGCAATGGAACTTGCAATTAATCCCAATACAATTCAGAGAGCATATGCAGAGCTGGAGCGGGGCGGATTTATCTATTCTGTAAAGGGCCGCGGCAGCTTTGTGGGCAGTATTGACAAATTGCGGGAAGCGAAGCAGTGTGAGCTGATGGAGGAGATGAAGGGGCTGGTTTGCGAGGCAAAGAAACTAAGAATGGATCAGGAAGCGTTTTTGGTGATGGCAAAGAGGGCATATGGCTCCGGTCAGATATGAGACAGGTAAGGAGGGAGAGACAGTATGATAGAGACAGTAAATCTGACAAAACAGTTTGACGATATTTTAGCGATTGATCATGTTAATGCAACAATCCGGGATGGCAGTGTGTTTGGGCTGATTGGAACCAACGGTGCGGGCAAGAGTACATTTTTGCGTATGGTTGCAGGTGTGTTAAAGCCGGACGAGGGAACTGTGACCATCGACGGCATGAGCGTGTTTGAGAATGAAGAGGCGAAGAGGCGGTTTTTCTACATTTCTGATGATCAGCACTTTTTTAACAATGCGACGCCGCAGGATATGATGAATTACTATAAAATTGTGTATCCATTGTTTGATGAAAACCGGTTTGACTCTCTGATGAGCAATTTTGGACTCCAGAAGAATCGGAAAATCAACACTTTTTCCAAAGGGATGAAAAAGCAGGTTTCGATTATCTGCGGCATCTGTGCATATACCGAGTATCTGTTCTGCGACGAGACCTTTGATGGTTTGGATCCGGTGATGCGTCAGGCAGTAAAGAGTATCTTTGCAAGCGATATGGAAGAGCGTCATCTGACTCCGATTATCGCCTCCCATAACCTGCGTGAACTTGAGGATATATGCGACCATGTGGGGCTTCTTCACAAAGGAGGAATCCTGTTAAGCCGAGACTTAGATGAGATGAAGATGAATATCCATAAAATCCAGTGCGTGCTCCGTGAGGGGATGGAGGCGGCTCACCTGGAGGGGCTGGAACTTCTTAAGACAGAGAGCAGAGGAAAACTTCTCACCTTGACAGTGCGCGGAGATTTAAGCAAGGTGGAACATATAATGAAGAAAGCAGAGCCGGTATTTTATGAGACGATTCCGCTGTCTTTGGAGGAAATCTTTATCAGTGAAACGGAGGTAGTTGGCTATGACATCAAAAAACTTATATTTTAAGCTGATGAAGGAAGATTTGAAGCGAAGATTGTGGGCTGTGTCGCTTATTACCCTCGGCTTCTTCTTTCTGTACCCGGTGGTGGCGGCATTCACCGCAGGCAATATTAAGGATTTTCCCACTTATGAGAAAGGCTTAGAGCATTATGCCCAGGGTCTGACTGAGTGGCTGTCTTTTGAGAATGGGATAATGGTGCTTATGATGGTTCTTGCATCCCTGATTTGTGGTCTCAGCAGTTTTTCGTATTTGAATTCCAGATGCAAGGTGGATTTCTATCACAGTATCCCGGTCAGAAGGGAGAGGCTGTACGTTGTAAATTATGTGAATGGAATCCTGATTTTGGCAGTTCCTTATGTAATCAGCGCTGTTCTGGCAGTTGTTGTGGGAATCGCTAACGGAGTGGAGGGCGCACGCCTGTGGTCAGTGGCCTTCACTGCATGTGGGCTGCATCTGACCTATTTCATCCTGATGTACTCCACCGTGGTGATTGCTGCGATGATGACAGGAAACCTGATAATCGGTATTCTTGGCTCTGCGGTGCTGACATTTTACATCCCTCTGGCAACATCACTGACCAATGGCTTGTTTAGTATGTTTTTTCATACCTATGATTGGAGCAGACAAAATACAATTTTTGATATGCTGGTCAGGTTATCGCCGGTAGTTGAGTACATTATGCAGGCGCAGAAATATGGTGTAGGGGGTCTTAGTCTCACTGCGGTTCTGGCGGCGCTTCTGGTCTCAGCGGTTCTGGCAGCTCTGGGCTGTATACTTTATAAGAAACGCCCGTCAGAGTCTGCAGGCAAGGCTATGGCGTTTGCAGTAACCTGCCCTGTGATTAGAATCCTGATTGTGATACTGTCTTCCATAGGATTTGGTGGTTTCTTCTGGTCTTTGAGGGAATCCACAGGCTGGATGGTGTTTGGCGCTCTGTGCGGCGCGGTGATTGCCCACTGCGTAATTGAAATTATTTATTATTTTGATTTTAAGAAGTTGTTTGGCCATAAAAAACAGTTGACTGCTTGTATTGCAATATCTATTGCAGTTCTGCTCGTATTCTGCTATGATATATTTAGGTACGATACATACATGCCGAAGGCTGATAAGGTAAAATATGCCTCTGTACATGTGGACAACTTAAATAACTGGACTTCTTATGGCACATTTCAGCCGCAGACGGATGGCTCCTATACCTGGGAGAGTACTATTTCCTATGAATATATCCGAGATCATATGCAGTATGAGGATGTTGAGAATGTGCTGAATATTGCTGCGTCAGGTGTGGAAAATGTCAGACTGGATCGTGAGCGGCAGAGAGCTGATATACGCGAAGAGGCGGCTCAGGAGATGGAGGCAGTTAATACTACTGAACAGCAGAATGATGACATCTGTTCCGGCGTAAGTATTTGTTATACACTGAACAGCGGACGCAAAGTATATCGGAGATATAACATCAATCTGGACGAAAATATGCCTCACATGGAGAAGTTATATGCCAGTGAGCAGTACCAGAAGGGGACATTTCCTCTGATGAGCATACCGTCAGATTCCGTGGTCGCTGTCCGTTATAAAAACTTCATCAAGGATAACCGTACCAGTAAGAATGAAGCTTCTGTTCTGAGTACACTGACCGAAGCAGAGAAAAAGGAGCTGCTGGAGACCTATCAGGATGAGTTTAAGTCCATGACCCTGCAGCAGATGGAGCAGGAGCTTCCTGTGGGTGGAATCCGTTTTTCGTGTATGGACAGCGAGGCTGCGATTGCCTGGTGGAATATGCCGAGTGAGGAGGGAGATAAAGACAGAAGAATGTATGGCACTTCGTTTACAGAATACGATTATTATCCCGTCTATTCTTCTTTTGAAAAAACAATTACTTTGCTGGAAAAGCATCATGTGGAAATCTCAAAGAATTTTGAGGATTTTAATGTGAGCTCCGTCACTATGACAAGGCAGGTAGTGGAGAATGGGGAATGGAAGGGAGAGAAAGTGATTACCGTGATAGCTCCGGAGGAGATCGAAGAGCTGTGCAGAGTTATGATTCCCAGAAGCGGAGCATACTATAACAGCTTGTTTAAAGCGGATAGTACGGATATAGAAGTACAAAGGGATAGTGAGGATGAAAAGAATTTTGTGGGCGCTTGTTTTCCGAAAGGCAGTGTGCCGGAGTTTGTCGAATCCGAGTTTGAGAAGACAACGCCAAGTGACTAAGGAGAGTGACTATGACAGATCAGGAATTTAACAAAGAATTGGCAGACCTGATGACTGATGAGGCACAGGGGGGCAAAAAGGGGAAGAAAAAGAAAGGTGCTCGGAAAAAGATGAGCCGGAAGCATAAAATGATAATCGGAGTGGCAGTTTTATCTGTCGCTCTGGTTGTCGTTCTAAAAGCAAGTCATGGATCAAATCAGGCTGGTATTCCATTGACCACAGCTCAGCTTTCTAAAGGTGATATTGAGGAGGTACTGTCCATCAGCGGACCTGTGGACGGCACGGACAGCGCTGATGTAGTGTCCCGGCTTCATGCAGAGATTCTGGAGATTACGGTGAAGGAGGGGGATATAGTGGAAGCCGGGCAGGTGCTTGCAAGGCTGGATCCCACCGATGTACAGAAAGAAGTTGATATTGCCAGAAATACTTACGAGCTGGCAGCGGCAAACCTGAATGAAGCTCAGACCAAAGCAGAGCTTGGATATGCAAAAGCGCAGCAGGATTTGTCTTCCGCACAGCTGGACTATGACAGAAAGTCAGTTTTGTTTGAGGCAGGAGATATTTCAAGAGCGGAGATGGAAGCGGCGGAGAACATACTGAGCGATGCAAAACGCCAGATGGAAAGCTATACGGTTGAGGATGGACAGGTGATAGCAGACCGCTCCTATGAGCTTCAGGTGAGGAATGCAGAATTTGAGCTGGAACAAAAGAGCGAGCGCTTAAAGGAGACTGAGGTGACAAGCCCTATTTCAGGAACCGTAGTGCGTGTCAATTCCCGGGTGGGCCGCTTTGCGGATACAATAGATGATTACAAGCCGCTTTTTGAAATTTATAATCTGGAAAAGCTGGAGATGAAAATTAATGTCAGTGAATATTCTATTGGAAAAGTGAAGCTGGGTCAGACGGTAGAGATTTCTGCAGATATTTTGGAAGGAGAGACCGTGGAGGGTGTTATTACGGCAATCTCCCCAACCGGAGAGGAGAAGGGCGGCGGCTCCACCGAGCGTGTAATTCCCACCACAATTCAGATAAACAGCTCCGACACCAAACTGATTGCGGGGATTACAGCACGGGCGAAAATTGTCTTAAATGAGGCAAAGGATGTCTGGGTTGTCCCAATTTCTTCTCTGCTTGTCCGTGAGCAAGGAACCTATCTTGCTACGGTGGAAAATGGAGTGGTAAACATGATTGCGGTGGAGACCGGCGTGGAGGGCGACGTGTCCATAGAGATTAAAGGCGAGGGTCTGTCGGAGAACGTGCAGTACATAATATCCCCGGATCCCTCTCTGGTGGATGGGATTCCAGTGAATGTCTCCCCGTCTGGTGTAGCATCTAGTTCAAACGCAGTGCTGCCTTAAAGGAGAGAGACTATGGTTTGTTCGAATACAGAGGAGTTAATCCGCCTTGAGGATCTGGCAAAAGTGTATGATACAGGTGTGCTGAAGGTTCTGGGATTGAGACGAATCAATCTGACAATCAGGCGAGGTGAATTTGTCGCCATTATGGGACAGTCCGGATCCGGAAAATCCACATTAATGAATATTCTTGGCTGTCTGGACCGTCCATCATTGGGACATTATTACCTGGACGGTGTAGATGTGGCAGATATGAAGCCGGACGAGCTGTCGAAGATAAGAAATCAGAAAATCGGATTTGTGTTTCAGTCCTTCAACCTGATCTCCCGTATGTCGGCGCTCAAGAATGTGGAGCTGCCTATGACGTACGCACGCATGGGAAAACGGGCGAGGCAGGAGCGCGCTGAGGAACTTCTAAAAAGGGTAGGTCTCGGAAAACGGATTCACCATCAGCCTAATGAGCTTTCAGGCGGACAGATCCAGCGAGTGGCGATTGCCCGCGCTCTGGCTAACGACCCGCCCTTAGTGCTTGCCGATGAGCCTACGGGAAATCTTGACACGGCTGCTTCTGAGGAGATTATGGAATTGTTTGCGCGTCTGCATAAAGAGGGGACTACTGTTGTGGTGGTGACTCATGAGGAGGAGATCGCTGCGTTTACCGAACGGATTATCCGATTCCGGGATGGCAAGATCATCAGTGATGAAGCAAATGTACCGCGCCAGCCTCAAACGTTTAGAGACGTGCAGAAAAATACGGATTTTAATTACGAGGCAGACGAAGGGAGAGGGTAAGATATGCTGATTGAGAATATAATTATGGCATTTTCTGCTATTCGTGCCAATAAGATGCGCTCCTTTCTGACTATGCTGGGAATTATTATCGGAATCGGCTCAGTTATCGCCATTGTGTCCATTGGTGATACCATGCGGAGTATGTTTGCTGATCTTTATGAAGATATTGGTGTGACCCAAGCGTATCTGGGAATCGGTTACTGGGTCGATGATATGCGCCAGGGTGATTATTTTACTCTGGATGAGATGGAACGGATAAAAGAAGTATTTGGCGATGAGATTGCATATATTGACAGCAATGCTTTTGCTAGTGGTGATGCCATGCAGGGGCGCACTACTGTAAAATTTCAATATCAGGGCATCGATTATAATTACAATCAGGTTCAGCCGGTGAATATGGTGTATGGCAGGTATCTCACTGAGAGTGACATCAAGGCACGCCGTAAAAATGTGGTGATGGATGTGGAAAGCGCAGTCAAGCTTTTTGGGCAGGAAAATGCGGTGGGAAAAACCTTCCGTACCACTATTTATGGCAACACTGACCAATATACAGTGGTGGGTGTTTATCGCAAGGATGAAACTCCTTTACAGGCAATGATGAAAGCCATGTCAATGAGCGTTAATGATACAGGAAGTGCCCTGGTTCCTTATACAATCCTTACATGGCCTAACGACTATTTTTATTATCTTCATGTGTTTGCGTCCGGTAATGTGGATTTGGATGAGTTTTATGGACGTTTTGTGGACTATGTGGCGCGTATGAAGGGCAGAGACCCATCGGATTTCAATCTCCAGACCGCGGCTCAGGAGATGAATTCGGTAGATGCCATGATGGGAGGTCTCGCATCATCAGTTGGCGGTATCGCGGCAATCTCCCTTCTGGTAGGTGGAATCGGTATTATGAATATTATGCTGGTTTCAGTAACGGAGCGCACCCGGGAAATCGGTATCCGAAAGAGTCTGGGAGCCCGTACCAGGGATATTAAAATTCAGTTTTTGACAGAGTCGGCAATTTTGTCGGCGTGCGGCGGAATTATTGGTGTACTTCTGGGAATGGGACTTGTTACCCTGGGTGGCGCTGTGCTGCAGATTAAGACGGTAATTCGCTTTGATGTAGTGATTCTTGCCGTGGGCTTTTCAGCCGTGGTAGGTCTGTTTTTTGGATTTTATCCGGCGTCCAAGGCAGCAAAGAAGGATCCGATTGATGCTCTGAGATATGAGTGATTCTGCAAAAAATGTCCGATTTTCTTTAAAATTAGAAAATCGGACATTTTTGTTATGTCAAATAGAGAATGAATCTTACAGCGGCTCTGCCAGTAAATCCCGCACAGCTTCCCCGGCGATTAAAAGGCCGGCCACTGGCGGAACGAAGGATATGCTGCCAGGTACAGCGCGCTTGGAGGTTACCTCCGCCGATGGAAAGGAGGGAGAAATAGGCTGTTCTTTTGAGTATAGTACCTTTAAATGATGAATATCCAGTTTTTTCAACTCCCGCCGCATAACACGGCAGAGGGGACAGACGGAGGTTCTGGAAATATCGGTAATCTCAAATAATTCTGCATGGAGCTTGTTTCCGGTGCCCATAGAGGCGATGAGCGGCACGCTGTGGGTTGTGGCGTAGGCAGCGATAGCCAGCTTTGCTGACACGGTGTCAATGGCATCGATTATGTAGTCGATCTGCCCCAGTCCCGAAAGAAGCCCGTTCAGATTCTCCGGAAGTACGAAAGTCTCGAAGACCTCCACCTTGGCTCGGGGATTAATATCTGCGATACGCGCCTTCATGATTCTCGTCTTGTACTGTCCGATTGTGCTGTGATAGGCAATACTCTGGCGGTTAATATTGGTCAAGGATACGGTATCATTATCAAAAAGGATCAGCCGTCCGATACCGCTGCGGGCAAGCGCCTCAATGCAGTGGGAGCCGACACCGCCCACCCCAAAGACAACCACAGTACATTTGGAGAGTCTGTCTAAGCCCTCTTGACCGATTAAAAGCGCTGTTCTTGAAAATTCATTTATGTCTGCTTCACTCATATGATGGATTCTCCTCAAATTACATAAGATTGGCGTCCGGCTGTTTCTTCTGCTCCTCAATTAATTCCATAAGAGTCACATTGTCTACCACCGTATCGATGGCCTCTTTTATCTGCTGCCAGACCGTGAGAGAGACGCACCGTTCTGCCTTCTCGCAAGTATTTACGGCATCATCCAGGCAGGCCACAGGCGATAGGCTTCCCTCCGCTGCCCGAAGGATCATCCCAACCGTGTATTCCTCCGGCGCCCTGGTCAGCTTGTATCCCCCCTGGGCGCCACGGATACTTTGGACGAATCCTGCACGCAGCAGCATGGTGACAATTTGCTCTAAATATTTGTCTGAGATGCCCTGACGCGCAGCCACCTGACTGATTTTTGTACATTGTCCATGATTTAAGCCAAATTCTATCATCATACGCAGAGCATACCGCCCTTTTGTGGAAATTCTCATAAAACGTTCCTCCTGTAAGTGGATATGGATATTGTACATAAAATCCGGTGATATGTAAAGACCGAATGAAGGGCTTGACTTCACGGAAAAAAAGGGTAAAATGTAGTATAATACATGAGAAGACCAGGGGGAAAGAACATGAAGGATGGTTTTTTTCGCGTGGCTGCCGCTACGCCGAAAATAACAGTGGCTGACCCGGGCTACAACCGGGAACAGATTTGCAGAATGATTGAGGAGGGGGAGCGCCTGGGCGTTGGTCTGATGGTGTTTCCAGAACTGGCGCTGTCTGCGTATACCTGCGGCGATTTGTTTTTGCAGGACGTTTTGCTTTGCAGTGTGAGAAAGGAGCTTTCCATCCTTGCTGCCTTTACGGAAGGCAGGAATATAATGGTGTTTGCGGGACTTCCCTGGGTGCATGGAGGTAAGCTTTACAATGCTGCGGCTGCAATATGTAATGGAGAAGTTCTGGGAATTGTGCCAAAGCAGAATCTGCCGAATCATTCGGAATTTTATGAGCGGCGTTATTTCACAAAAGGAATGGATACGCCGGTTCTGACGGAGTGGGAGGGCAGACAGATTCCCATGGGTGCCAACCTGCTTTTTCAGTGCAGGGAAATTCCGTCTCTTGTAGTGGGGGCGGAAATCTGTGAGGACGTATGGGTACCAAGAGCGCCCAGTATCAGTCATGCCCTGGCGGGCGCTACGGTAATCGTAAATTGTTCTGCCAGCGATGAGGTGGCCGGAAAGGAAAGTTATCGCCGCCAGTTAATCGGGGGACAGTCGTCAAAGCTTATTTGCGGCTATGTGTACGCTAACGCAGGGGAGGGTGAGTCCACCCAGGATATGGTCTTTGGCGGTCATAACATAATTGCAGAGAACGGGGCGATTCTGGCAGGCTCGAAACGTTTTATTCCAGGGATCGTATGTGCAGATATGGATTTGGAGCGGGTGGTTTCTGAGCGGAGAAGGTCAACCACTTATCCGGCGGCGGACGACAGCGGCTATCTTACCCTGGAATTTTCACTGGACACTGCCTCAATGGACAGACAGCAGCAGGAGAAGCTGCTCAGAAGGATAAACAGCCGTCCCTTTGTACCCCACAATGAAGCAGAGCGCACAGAGCGGTGTGATGAAGTTGTTACAATTCAGGCAATGGGCCTTAAAAAGCGCCTGGAACATACCGGTATCGTTCATGCGGTGCTTGGTATTTCCGGAGGTCTTGATTCCACATTGGCGCTTTTGGTGACAATCCGTGCTTTTGATATGCTGGGGCTTCCCAGAAGCCAGGTTCATGCTGTGACGATGCCGTGTTTTGGAACTACGGACCGAACTTATAAAAATGCCTGCCTGATTACTCAAAAGCTGGGGGCATCGCTCCGGGAGATTGATATTAAGAAGTCGGTGACCCAGCATTTTGCCGACATCGGTCATGATATGAATGAGCATGACGTCACCTATGAGAACAGTCAGGCAAGAGAGCGTATGCAGATTCTTATGGACGTTGCCAACCAGGTTGGGGGGCTTGTAGTTGGAACCGGTGATATGTCGGAGCTGGCGCTGGGCTGGGCCACCTACAACGGGGATCATATGTCCATGTACGGAGTCAATTCCTCCGTTCCAAAGACGCTGATCCGCCATCTGGTGAGGCATTGTGCCGATACCTGTGGAGATGAGGCGCTGCAAAAGGCGCTTATGGATGTGCTTGATACTCCTGTAAGCCCGGAGCTTCTTCCGCCGGAGAACGGGAGGATTTCTCAAAAGACAGAGGATCTTGTGGGACCTTACGAGCTGCATGATTTCTTTTTGTACTATATGCTGCGTTTTGGCTTTATGCCATCCAGGATTTACCGCATGGCGCTGTGTGCATTTGAGGAGGAATATGACAGGGAGAACATTTTAAAATGGCTGAAGGTGTTTTACCGGCGTTTCTTTTCCCAGCAGTTTAAACGCTCCTGTCTGCCGGACGGTCCGAAGGTGGGCTCTGTGGCGGTATCGCCGCGGGGAGATTTAAGAATGCCTACCGATGCGGCAAGAGGCATCTGGCTGGAAGATTTAGAGCAGCTTTGAGAATTGAAAAAGGAGAGGAAGGACGTGATCAGCAGTACAGCTAACAGACAGATAAAGTATGTGAATGCACTGGTTAAGAAGGCGAAAACCAGGAACGATGAAGATTTGTTCGTGGTGGAGGGGCCTCGTATGTGCACGGAGATTCCAAAAGACAGAATCCATAGCCTTTATGTTTCAGAGAGTTTTGGGAAAGAGCCTGAGCTCCGCAGCCTGACTGTGGGCGTGCGCCATGTGGAGATGGTTTCGGACGAGGTGTTTAAAAGTCTTTCTGATACCAGAACGCCCCAGGGAGTGCTGGCGCTTGTGAGGCAGTACCATTACACGTTTGATAAGGTGGCGCAGACAGGCGCAGAAAGCGGGAGACCGGCGCTGCTTATGGTATTGGAGCGCCTTCAGGATCCGGGAAACCTGGGGACGATCCTGCGTGCCGGGGAAGGCGCCGGTGTGACGGGAATTCTGATGGACCGCTTTACAGCCGACATTTATAACCCTAAGGTAATCCGTTCTACCATGGGTTCCGTGTTCAGAGTGCCCTTTGCCTATGTGGACGATTTAGATGATGCCCTGGCAAAGCTTAAGAAGAAAGGAATCCGACTGTTTGCGGCTCATTTGAGTGGCGCGAATATCTATGATAAGGAGGACTATACCTGTGATGCAGGCTTTTTAATCGGCAACGAGGGAAATGGGCTGACGGAGCAGACGGCTCTGACTGCGGATCGGTTGGTGCGTATACCTATGGAAGGACGTTTGGAGTCCTTGAATGCGGCTGTGGCAGCATCCGTCCTTATGTTTGAGGCAGCGCGCCAGAGGCGGGGATAGGAAGGTGTGAAGACGGGGACGAATTTGCGCGAAATACGGTTGTAAAAAGTCTGATAACGTAGTATGATGTACTTAAGAAAAAGGAGGTTGGATTATGGTGGCAATTTACTGGTTGATAGCATTCGTGGTCTTGGTCGGGATTGAGGTGGCGACTACGGCGCTGACCACGATCTGGTTCGCAGGGGGAGCTTTTGCAGCCTTTTTGCTGGCTTTGTTTGATGTGGCCGTGGAGGTGCAGCTTTCGGTGTTTGTGTTGGTATCCTTTGTGTTGCTGTTCATGACCAGGCCTTTTGCTATGAAGTATATCAACGTAGGTACTTTGAAAACAAATGCAGACGGGCTGATTGGCAGGGAGGCACGTGTCACCTCGGAGATTAATAATGATGCCGGAACGGGCTCTGCCATTGTGGGCGGTCAGGAATGGACCGCAAGGGCGCAGTCTGACGATGCAGTATATTCCATTAACACGAAGGTATGGATAAAAGAAATTCAAGGCGTGAAACTAATTGTGAGTACGATCAAGGAGGATTGAGAATATGGCGGCAATTACAACATTTTTATTTTTGATGATAGTGATTTTGATTTTACTGGTATCCTGCGTGCGGATTGTGCCGCAGGCGCAGGCGCTGGTTGTAGAACGGCTGGGTGCGTATCTTGGGACATGGTCAGTGGGCATCCATTTCCTGGTTCCTTTTGTTGACCGGGTGGCGAAACGTGTGGTCTTAAAGGAACAGGTTGTGGATTTTGCTCCTCAGCCGGTTATTACGAAGGATAATGTTACCATGCGGATTGACACAGTGGTGTTTTTCCAGATTACAGATCCCAAGCTGTTTGCCTACGGTGTGGAAAATCCGATTATGGCGATTGAGAACCTGACCGCCACTACACTGCGAAATATTATCGGTGATTTGGAGCTTGATCAGACCTTGACCTCCAGAGAAACAATTAACACAAAGATGCGTGCTTCTTTGGACGTTGCCACTGACCCATGGGGAATCAAAGTGAACCGTGTGGAGCTTAAGAACATTATTCCGCCGGCGGCAATTCAGGACGCCATGGAAAAACAGATGAAGGCAGAGCGTGAACGCCGTGAGGCAATCCTGCGGGCAGAGGGTGAGAAGAAGTCAACAATTTTGGTGGCAGAAGGTAAGAAAGAATCTGCCATTCTGGATGCGGAGGCAGATAAGCAGGCTGCTATTCTTCACGCAGAGGCGGAGAAGGAGAAACGAATTAAGGAGGCAGAGGGTCAGGCAGAGGCAATCTTAAAGGTTCAGAAAGCGAATGCCGATGGTATCCGGTTCTTAAAGGAAGCTGGTGCGGATGCTGCGGTGCTGCAGCTTAAGAGTCTGGAAGCGTTTGCCGCAGCTGCCGATGGAAAATCCACGAAAATTATTATCCCGTCTGATATTCAGGGGATTGCAGGTCTGGTTAAGTCCATGGCAGAGATTGGAACATCAAAGGACTGACAGTAAAGTCTACATTATAAGAGAGCGAGAAATCGCTCTCTTTCTGGCATAGAAATGGAGAAGATATATGCAGCTTCAGATTGATACATCCAAAGCTTACGGAATTGTGTTGGAGGGCGGGGGAGCAAAAGGGTCTTACCAGATTGGTGCATGGAAAGCACTAAAGGAAGCCGGGGTGAAAATCAGAGGGATTGCCGGCGCCTCAGTGGGGGCGTTGAATGGCGCTTTGATATGTATGGATGATTTGGAGTGGGCGGAGAATATCTGGAAGAATATCTCTTACGCTCAGGTTATGGAGCAGCCCCACAGTTTCAAGACAAAGAACCTGAGTACAGATTTTAAGGGAATTGCAGAAGACGCAATCCGCGTGGTGAAGGACAGGGGATTTGATGTAACGCCTCTTAAGAACCTGATTGCAGAGAGTGTGGATGAGGAGAAAATCCTTCAGTCTGACAAGGAGTTGTTTGTGACCACTTCTTCTATTAATGAGATGAGGCCGCTGGTTTTGGATGTAAAGAATCTGGCGAATGGGGGAATTTACGATGCCCTTCTTGCCAGCGCCTATTTTCCGGTTTTCAAAAATGAGAAGCTGGGTGGAAAGCGTTATATGGACGGCGGAATTTTAAATAATGTACCGGTGGATGTGCTGATTGAACGCGGTTATACAGATATTATCGTCATTCGCATTTATGGTCCCGGGTTTGATACAGAAAAGATTTTGGAGATTCCGGAGAATGTCTCGGTAGGGCATATTGCGCCGCGTCAGGATCTGGGAGGAGTCCTGGAATTTGATAAAAAGCGGGCCCGGAAAAATATGCAGTTGGGTTATATGGATGCGAAACGGTACTTATATGGTCTGGAAGGACGCAGTTACTATTTTGACGCGCCCCAGTCAGAAGCCTACTATTTTGACAAGATGATGTCGGAGCTGGCTCTGGTATGTCATTATATTGCCCCGGAACTGGAAGCTGAGGAACGCTTGCGGTTGGAAGGATACCGCACTTTTACGGAGCAGTTATTCCCGGCTCTTGGGGATAAGCTGAAATTGAAGGAGGGGTGGAATTATAAGGATCTTTATCTGGCCATTCTGGAAAAGTGGGCGAAGGAACTTCGAATACAGCGAATGCAAATCTATACGCCGGATCAGGTGGTACAACAGATTCATGCCCGGCTTAGGAGAAGTCTGGCGGAGGGAATACAGGGGAAAACTTGACATGTTTTTTTCAATATAGTAAGTTAATTACATGACAGAATCACATGAGGAGGGAAAATAATGAATCTTAAGGGGAGACATTTTCTGACATTAAAGGATTACACGGCAGAGGAAATCTTGTATTTGCTGGATTTGGCTCAGGAGCTGAAACGAAAAAAGAAAGAGGGAATTCCAGTCGATGGTTATCGGGGGAAAAATGTGGCTCTGATATTTGAGAAGACAAGCACACGTACCCGCTGCTCTTTTGAGGTGGCGGCTCATGATATGGGTATGGGAACTACTTATTTGGAACCGGACAGCTCACAGATCGGAAAGAAGGAGAGTATTGCCGATACTGCCCGGGTGCTGGGACGGATTTATGATGGAATCGAGTACCGGGGATTTGGGCAGGAAATCGTCGAGGAGCTGGCAAAGTATGCCGGTGTGCCTGTATGGAACGGACTGACCAATGAATATCATCCCACTCAGATGCTTGCCGATATGCTGACAGTGAGGGAGCAGATCGGCAGATTAAAAGGTGTAAAGCTGGTTTATATGGGAGACGCCCGTTACAATATGGGGAATTCTCTGATGATTGTCTGTGCCAAGCTGGGGCTGCATTTTGTGGCATGTGCGCCGAAAAAATATTTTCCCGATGCCGGTCTGGTGGCAGAGTGTGAGAGTTATGCCGCTGTTTCCGGCGGTACGATTACGCTCACAGAAGATGTGGCAGAGGGGACAAAAAATGCTGATGTAATTTATACGGATGTTTGGGTGTCCATGGGAGAGCCGGATGAAGTGTGGGAGGAACGAATTGGTGAACTGACCCCTTATAAGGTAACGATGGACGTGATGAGACATGCGGGAGAGCAGGCAATTTTCCTCCACTGTCTGCCGGCTTTTCATGATTTAAAGACGAAGGTTGGTGCAGAGATGGAAAAGCGATTCGGAATCACCGATATGGAGGTGACGGATGAGGTGTTTGAATCTGACCGCTCCCGGGTATTTGACGAGGCAGAAAACCGTATGCACACCATTAAAGCAGTGATGGCTGCGACTCTGGGAGAATAGAGTATGCTGGGACATGAGAAAAAGAGAAATCCGCGCAACACAGCGCTGATGCTGGACCTTTTGCACATTGCAGTAGGCGTTCTGGTGGTTGTGTGCGTGGTGCTGGCATTTATAGATCCGGACAGGAATCGTTTCTTGTTTCCTGTGATTTTCTGGCTGGCGGCGTTTTTAAACAGTGTCAACGGCTGGCACAGAATCCGCTCCTCAGGGCGTGATAATAAGAAAAAAGCCGGCGGAGGGCTGCTGTGTGCAGCTGCGGTGCTGCTTGCGGCGGTTGGGATTTTGAGCGCCGTCAGTATTTGGAGGTAGGATTGAAGACAGAAATATTAAAATGCTTGAAGGAGACACAGGATTATCTGTCCGGTCAGGAGCTTTGCGAGCGTTTTGGCGTGTCTCGGACTGCAGTGTGGAAGATAATCCGCCAGCTTGGTGAGGAGGGATACCGGATTGAGGCGGTGCGTAACCGTGGCTATCGGCTGGCAGAGAGTGGTGATGTGATGAGCTTTGCTGAATTGAAAAGCGTGATGAGAAGCAAGTGGGCGGGACAGAATCTGGTGTTTCTCAGTCAGGTGGATTCCACCAACAACGAGGCAAGGAAGCTTGCAGAGAGCGGGGCTCCGAACGGAACCCTTGTGGTGGCCAAGGTGCAGACCGCCGGAAAGGGCAGAAGGGGAAGGAGCTGGACATCACCGCCGGGAAGCGGTATCTGGATGAGCCTGATTTTGCGGCCGGAGTTTATGCCGGAATCGGCATCTATGCTGACGCTTCTGGCAGCCATGGCGGTATGCGGCGGAATTCGTGAGATAACTGGACTGGAAAGCCGGATTAAGTGGCCGAATGATGTTGTGATGGGAGCAAAAAAAGTTTGTGGGATTTTAACGGAGATGAGCACAGAGGAGGACTGTATCCGCCATGTGGTTGTGGGAATGGGGATTAATGTGAACATTCTGGAATTTCCGGAGGAGCTTCGGGAGAAAGCTACTTCTCTTGCACTGGAGGCAGGCAAGACAGTGAAACGTGCGCCTGTTGTTGACGCAGTGATGCGCCATTGGGAGAAATGTTATGAAACATATCTTGATACACTGGATATGAGGATACTTAAGAATGATTACAACAGTCATCTGATTAATTACGGGAGGCAGGTGCAGGTTTTGACGCCATTAGGAAGCTATGAGGGGATCGCCCGGGGAATCAACGACAGAGGAGAGCTTTTAGTGGAGCGTTCCGGCGGGGAGGTTCGTCAGGTGGTCTCGGGTGAGGTCTCGGTGAGAGGAATTTATGGTTATGTGTGATGAAAGACAGTGGTATGACCGATTGAAGGTGGTGGAAGATCCAGACAAGCCTATGGAACGTATGGAGCGGCTTCGCGCTATAAACCGGCCGTTGATTGCCTGGTATGAGAACTGTGCGCGGACTCTCCCGTGGCGTGAAGATCCCCAGCCTTACTTTGTGTGGATTTCTGAGATTATGCTTCAGCAGACCCGGGTGGAGGCCGTCAAACCTTATTTTCAGCGTTTTATTCAGAACCTGCCAAATATAAAATCCCTGGCAGAAGTTACGGATGATAAGCTGATGAAGCTGTGGGAGGGACTGGGCTACTATAACCGGGCGAGAAATTTAAAAAAGGCTGCAGTTATGATTGAGAAAGAGTATCAGGGGGAGATGCCCTCAGAATATGAGGAGCTTTTACAGCTTCCCGGGATCGGAAGCTATACGGCGGGAGCGATTGCCTCCATTGCCTTTGGGAAACGGGAACCGGCTGTGGACGGAAACGTGCTGCGTGTGATTTCCCGTATCACTGCCAGCCGGGACGACATTTCAAAAGCGTCAACGAAGCGGGTAATTGAAAATGAGCTCCGTCAGACGATGCCCGGGGATGATGCCAGTCGGTTTAATCAGGGGCTGATTGAAATTGGAGCGATAGTCTGTGTGCCAAATGGGCAGCCGCGCTGCCAGGAATGTCCTCTGGAATCAATTTGTCTGGCAAAGCGATGGAATCTGATTGATGAAATTCCGGTGAAGACACCGCCAAAAGGACGCAGAATTGAAAAACGGACAGTCTGTATTGTAGAATACGGGAGCTGTGTGGGACTGCACAGGCGGGAGGACACAGGGCTTTTAGCATCTCTTTATGAGCTGCCAAATGTGGAAGGAGCGCTTTCAGCTGAGGATGTACCAAAGGCATTTGGACTGGAAGAAGATACAGTTGAGCGTGTGGAGCCTCTTCCTGGGGCAAAACACATTTTTTCTCATGTGGAGTGGCATATGACCGGCTATCGTGTTCTGTTGAAGAAAGCGCTGCCAAAGATGTATATCGCAGCAGAAAAAGAGGATCTGAAACGTGTTTATGCACTGCCTAACGCATTTGGCAGGTATACAAAGCTGATAAATTGATGATAATGTGAGAGAGGCAGGTATTTTAGTGTGGAAAAAAACAAACGTATGCTTCTGATTATCAATCCCAGATCCGGAAAAGAGAAAATCAGGACGAAGCTTTTAGACATTCTGGATATTTTTGTCAAGTCGGGCTATGAGGTGCAGGTGCATATTACTCAGGAAGCCCTTGATGCCAGGGACGTGGTAGTGAGAGATGGGGCAGAAAAGGATCTGATTGTGTGCAGTGGGGGCGACGGAACCTTAAACGAGACTATTTCCGGGATTATGGAGCTTCCACAGCAGGTGCAGCTTGGTTATATTCCTGCAGGCTCCACCAATGATTTTGCGTCCAGCTTAAGAATTCCGCGTCAGATGCTGGAAGCAGCCTGTGCTGCCGCAGAGGGAATGCCTTATCCCATTGATATTGGGAGGTTCTGCAATGAGCGGTATTTTGTGTATGTGGCAGGATTTGGCGCATTTACGGAGGTATCCTATCTGACCCCGCAGGACAAGAAAAATTTTCTGGGGCATCAGGCATATATGCTGGAGGGGGTCAAAAGCCTGGCATCTATCAAGTCCTATATGATGAAGATCAGTTGGGAAGAGAACATGCTGGAGGGAGAGTTCATCTTCGGTATGGTAACCAATACGATTAGTGTCGGTGGTTTTAAAGGACTGGTGAACCAGGATGTGGCGCTGAACGACGGGCTGTTTGAGGTGCTTCTTATACGCAAGCCCAGGACGCCCCTGGAGCTGAGCGATATTGTCTCCGGTTTGTTTTTAAAGGATGAGCAGGGAAGTGAGCTGGTATATAAGTTTAAGACAGACTTTCTAAGGCTCCAATCCCCGGAGCCGATGGATTGGGCGCTGGACGGTGAATTTGGCGGAACAAAGACGGATGTGACGGTGGAAAATCTGTACCGTTGTGTGGAAATTCGCAGAATTTTCCCATAGCAGTGTAAAATGTTGGAAAATATACATGAGTTTGGAAGAAAAATGTTGAAATCTGCCGTTTACTGATATATAATCAATAGTAGTTTGGACTTTAGTAAAACCTTTAGTTGAAAGGACGTTACTGTGGAAAAAGACAATTTTTTAGAAAAGCTGAATAAGTTGTTAGAGGTTGCCAAAACGAAGCACAACGTGTTGGATATGACGGAAATTAACGACTTCTTTGCAGGGGACAGCCTTGGTTCCGAACAGATGGAGCAAATATACAGCTTTCTGGAGGAAAAGCAAGTCGATGTGATTCCTGTCATTGACGATAATATCCTTACAGACGAAGCGCTGCTGCTTGATGATATTGATGTGGACGAGAACCTTTTGAAGGATACGGAGGAAATTGAGTTCGATGCCATCGATCTTTTGGATGGAGTCGGTACGGAGGATCCGGTTCGTATGTATTTAAAGGAAATCGGAACGGTTCCACTTCTGAATGCAGAGGAAGAGCTGATGCTTGCAAAGCGCAAAGCAGAGGGAGACGAGCACGCCAAGGAGCGCCTGATTGAGGCCAATCTGCGTCTGGTGGTCAGTATTGCGAAACGCTATACAGGACGAGGGATGGGTTTCCTTGATTTGGTTCAGGAGGGAAACCTGGGTCTGATTAAAGGAGTCGAAAAATTCGATTATACAAAAGGTTATAAGCTGAGTACATATGCTACTTGGTGGATTCGGCAGTCGGTGACCCGCGCTCTGGCAGATCAGGCGCGTACGATCCGCGTGCCGGTGCATATGGTTGAGACCATCAACAAAATGTCTAAAATGCAGCGTAAGCTGACTCTCGAACTGGGGTATGAACCGTCTGTGATGGAGCTTGCTGATGCTCTTGATATGTCCGAGGACAAGGTGATGGAAATTATGCAGATTGCCAGGGAGCCGGCTTCCCTGGAAACTCCCATTGGGGAGGAGGATGATTCCAACCTTGGGGATTTTGTGGCGGATAACAATGCCATTACTCCGGAGGGTAATGTGGAATCGGTGATGCTGCGGGAGCATATTGAAGCTTTGCTGGGCGATCTGAAAGAGCGTGAGCGCCAGGTGATTGTGCTGCGCTTTGGACTGGAGGATGGTCACCCCCGCACTCTTGAGGAAGTGGGGAAGGAGTTTAATGTTACCCGTGAGCGTATCCGTCAGATTGAGGCGAAAGCGCTGCGAAAGCTTCGTAATCCTGTGAGAAGCAAGCGGATTCGTGACTTTTTATAATATGTGGTGGAAGGTAAGAAAATGAATTGCAGGAATTACCAGAAAGAGCTGGAAAAGATTATAGCAAAGATTGAATGTGAGAGCCGGGTTCCCCGGCTTTTGCTGCATAGCTGCTGCGCACCATGCAGCAGCTATGCTCTTGAGTATCTGTCCAAATATTTTGACATTACAGTGTTTTATTATAATCCTAATATTTCTCCCAGGGAGGAGTATGACAAACGGGCCGATGAGCTGAGGAGGCTGATTGAGTCGCTGCCCACAGAGCATCCCATTCATTTCCAGGTGGGAGCATATGAGCCGGAGCGGTTCTATGAGATGAGCCGTGGACTGGAGAAGGAGCCGGAGGGCGGTGAACGCTGTGCCCAGTGCTACCGTCTGCGTATGCTTGAGGCGGCGAAGATGGCCGCAGAAGGTGAGTATGATTATTTTACCACTACGCTGACGATCAGTCCTTTAAAGAGCGCTGAGAAGCTTAACCAGATTGGTGAGGAGCTTGCCGGTATTTATAAAGTGGAGCATCTGCCCTCGGATTTCAAGAAGAAAAACGGATATAAAAGGTCGGTAGAAATGTCTTCAGAATATGGTCTTTACCGTCAGAATTATTGTGGCTGTGTGTATTCCAGACCGAAGTAATTTAGCTTGACACACATTTTAATTTGTAATAAAATTTAACAAGAAGATATGCTGCAGCAGATATGGAAATATAGTATATCAAAAAGGAGACAAGTGCGTATGATTAGCAAAACATTAACCGTAGTAAATCCATCCGGACTGCATTTGAGACCGGCGGGGGTACTTTCCCAGACAGCAATGAAGTTCAAATGCGATGTGATTATCGAGTGTGGTGAGAAGAGGATTATCGCGAAGAGCGTCCTGAATGTTATGGCGGCAGGAATCAAATCCGGCACTGAGATCACTTTAATCTGTGACGGTGAAGATGAGGCTGCGGCGATGGAGACCATCAGCCAGGCGATTGAGAGCGGTCTGGGCGAGATGTAATTGTAGATAGATACGGTTGCGTTAGAAAATGGCGTTTCCGTGGAGTTCCACGGAAGCGCCATTTTTGCGTGACAGAATATGGAGGGGAAATGATATATGGCTTCTAGTCAGGAATATTTGAAATTCGTATTGGAACAATTATCGGAATTGGACGATATTACATACAGAGCAATGATGGGTGAATATATTATCTATTATCGAGGAAAAATTGTTGGTGGAATATATGATGACAGGCTGCTGGTCAAACCGGTAAAAGCTGCTGTATCATATATGCCATCAGTATGTTATGAATTACCTTATAAGGGCGCCAAAGAGATGCTGTTAGTTGATGAAGTAGATAATAAAGCATTTTTGACAGGTTTAATTGAGGCTATGTATGAGGAATTGCCGGCGTCAAAACCAAAAAAGAAAAGATAGAAAACAGGAGAAGGACGGACCATTATGTGCACAGCAATCACTTACAAAACAAAAGATCATTATTTTGGCAGGAATCTGGATTTGGAGTATTCCTACAAGGAAACTGTGACGATTACGCCCCGGAATTATACGTTTCGATTCCGCCAGGTTCAGGATTTAGAGCGCCATTATGCAATGATTGGAATGGCGTTTGTGGTAAACGACCAACCGCTCTATTATGATGCCACAAATGAAAAGGGGATGAGTATGGCAGGCCTTCATTTCCCGGATAATGCAGATTATAAGTCTTGTGCAGAGGGAAAGGACAATGTGGCTTCTTTTGAGTTTATTTCATGGATTCTGGGGCAGTGTGCCACAGTGGATGAGGCGAAGGCTCTCTTAGAGCGCATGAATCTTGTGAATATTGCTTTCAGTGAGGAGTTGCCGCCGGCTCCGCTTCACTGGCTGATTGCTGACCGGGATAAGTCCGTCACCGTGGAGTGTGTGGGGGAAGGTCTGAAGGTTTATGATAATCCGGTGGGAGTTTTGACGAATAATCCGCCTTTTGAATTTCAAATGTTTCATTTAAATAATTACATGAATATCTCCAGGGAGGAGCCGGAGAATCGTTTTTTTGATAAGCTGGAGCTGAAGAAGTACAGCCGCGGTATGGGGCTGATAGGGCTTCCAGGGGATTTATCATCACAGTCGCGTTTTGTGAGGGCGGTATTTACAAAATCAAACTCTATCTCTGGCGATTCAGAGCCGGAGAGCGTCAGCCAGTTTTTCCATATTCTCGGTTCTGTGGAAATGCAGAGAGGATGCGTTCATCTGGGAAATGGGGAATACGATATTACTCGGTACAGCTCCTGCTGTAATACGGACAGAGGTATCTACTATTATAGAACCTATGAGAACAGCCAGATTACAGCGGTGGATATGCACCGGGAAAATTTGGAGGAAAAGGTGTTGGTATCCTATCCTCTGGCAGCGGAGCAAGCGATTTATAGGCAGAACGGGTGATACGTTTGTGCTTAATTGGAGATTGACCGGTCTGTAAACTTCTTCCATTATATTTTTTCTACCATACTGCAATTTCGGTGCGGATTCCACTAAAAAATAAAATACAAAAAGAATATTGTGTGTGATACAATGTCCGAAAAGGAAGAGCAGAGTGGACAGGGAGGATTAAGATGAAGATTTGTTTTGCCCCTATGGAGGGGATTACCGGATATGTGTTCCGAAATGCACATCATAAATATTTTGGCGGGGTAGAGCAGTACTATACACCTTTTATTTCACCGAACCAGACAAAAAAGCTGACGCCCAGGGAGTTAAATGATGTGCTGCCGGAGCACAATGAGGGGATACCTGTGATACCTCAGATTTTAACTAACCGGGCAGAGGATTTTTTGTGGGCGGCAGGACGCTTAAAGGAGCTGGGATACAGAGAGGTGAATTTAAACTTGGGCTGTCCATCTGGGACAGTGGTGGCAAAACACAAGGGTTCTGGCTTTCTGGCTCTTCCCATGGAGCTGGACCGGTTCCTGTATCAGATCTGTGACGGAATGAAAAAATTATCCATGGAGGTGTCTGTAAAGACGCGGATTGGAAAGGATAATCCTGACGAATTTGAAGATTTACTGTCTATTTATAATCGTTATCCCTTGGAGCTTCTGGTTATCCATCCCCGACTGCAGATTGATTATTATAAAAACAACCCTAATATGGAGGTATTTAAGCAGGCGGCGGCAGGCAGTAAAAATCCAATCTGTTATAATGGAAATTTGTTTTCCCGGGAAAACCTGAGGGATTTAAGCAGACAGTTCCCAGCAGTAGAGCAGGTGATGGTGGGGCGCGGTCTTTTGACCAATCCGGCGTTTGCCGAAGAGACGGGACGTCTTGAAAAAGAGCGGTTTCGTGCTTTTCATGACCAGGTGCTGGAGGGGTACCGGCAGGCTATCCCCGGTGATAAAAATGTGATGTTCAAGATGAAGGAGCTGTGGTTTTATCTGGGATATGGGTTTGAGGATGGGGAAAAGTATGTGAAAAAAATTCGTAAGGCGCAGCGTGTAGAGGAGTACTGCGCGGCAGTTTCGCGCCTTTTAGCGAATCGAGAATTGAAGGAGGAGCCGGTATTTCCCGGATGGCAGTGATCGTATGGCAATTCATATAGCGGCAGTGGATAATGATCCCGATTTACTTGATAAAATAGAAGATATTTTCAGACATATGGATGGAGTGGAGCTGATGGGCTGTTTCCAGGAGGCAGTGGCTGTGGTGGAGTTTGTGAAGAATAACCGGGTGGATATGGTGTTTACGGACATTGTTATGCCTGACATCAGCGGGATCAGCCTGGCATCGGAGCTCTCTAAGCTTGACTATGCGCCGGCAGTGGTTTTGATGTCCAGCATACCTGGATTTTCTCTGGAAGCGTGGAAAATACAGGCATTTGGGTTTATTGAGAAGCCATATACCCGGGCGCAGATTGTTCAGATGGTAAAGCGCTATAAAAGAATAATAAAAATGGATATTGACATTGTGTAAATATATGATAATATAAACATATGAGCAAGTATTCATATGAATTTGGACAGAGATGGAGGGAGTGCATGACAGAGGAGGAAAGAATACAGATTGAGCGCGAGGTGGAGGACGGCTCATGTGAGTTTATCCATGTTCATGATGAAGTGATCAAGAAGGTCAGGGATGTGATGCCGGATGAACAGGAGCTTTTGGATTTGTCGGAGTTTTTTAAGGTGTTTGGGGATTCCACACGGATCAAGATTTTATATGCACTGAGCCAGTCTGAAATGTGTGTATGCGATATTGCAAATCTGCTCCAGATGGGGCAGTCGGCGATTTCCCACCAACTGAGGGTTTTAAAGCAGATGCGTCTGGTATCGTTCAGAAAGGATGGAAAGACTGTGTTTTACAATCTTGCGGATTCTCACATTCAGACGATTCTGGCGCAAGGAATGGAGCATATTAGTGAGTGAATTTTCTGAGCCGCAGAAAAGAGAAAGTATAAGGAGAATACATCGTGAAGAAGATTATTAAACTGGAAGGTTTGTGTTGTGCAAATTGTGCTGCAAGGATTGAGGAGGGAGTGAGGAAACTGGATGGTGTGAAGGAAGTGAGTTTAAGTTTTATGACTCAGCGCCTTGTGCTTGAGATAGAGGATGGCAGGGAAGATGAGATTATAAAGGAGGCTCGCGTGATTTCTGAAAGGGTTGAGCCGGATGCAGGGTTTCGTGTGCTCCGATAAGAAATGAGGGGAGATGGGATAGTATGACGAGGAAACAGAAAAAAATGGTAGTGAGACTGATTGTCAGCGGCATATTTTTTGTTCTGGCAATCGTGCTTGAAAAACAGGCATCATATTCCTGGATTCCCTTTATCCTGGCCTATTTGTTTGCCGGATATGATATTCCTTTGAGGGCTTGCAGAAATATTATCAGGGGACAGATATTTGATGAGAATTTTCTGATGACCGTTGCTACCATGGGTGCGATTGTGGTTGGCTCCCTGGAGGAAGCGGTAGCCGTTATAATGTTTTATCAGGTGGGTGAGCTGTTCAGTGATTACGCGGTAAACCGTTCCAGAAAGTCTATTACTGACTTGATGGACATTAATCCTGAGTATGCCAATCTTCTGGAGAACGGACAAGAGCGTCAAGTTGACCCGTATCAGGTTCAGACAGGAGATACCATTGTCATTCGCCCAGGTGAGAAGGTTCCGATTGACGGTATTGTGATAAAAGGAAATTCCAGTCTTGATACCAAGGCTCTGACCGGGGAATCTATGCCGATGGAGGTGGAAGAGGGAGACGCAGTGGTTAGCGGCTCCATTAATATAAACGGTGTGCTTGAGGTACAGACCACAAGGCTGTTTGATGATTCTACTGTGTCAAAAATTCTGGAATTGGTGGAGAATGCAAGCTCCAGAAAGGCAAGGGCAGAAAATTTTATCACTAAATTTGCCCGGGTTTACACGCCTGTTGTGGTGGGGCTGGCGCTGGTGCTTTCTGTGGTTTGTCCTCTGGTACTGGGGGGAGGATGGGGAGATTGGATTTATCGTGCATGCAGTTTTCTGGTGGTTTCATGCCCCTGTGCGCTGGTGATTTCTGTTCCCCTAAGCTTTTTTGGAGGGTTGGGTGCAGCGTCGAAGCATGGTATCCTGATGAAAGGCAGCAGCTTTCTGGAAGCTATGGGAAATTTGGATACGGTGGTTTTTGACAAGACAGGCACCCTGACTACAGGACAGTTTAAGGTGACTGATGTATCTCCAGTTCATGGAAGCCGTGAGACGCTTCTTGAGCTGGCCGCCTTGGGAGAGCACAGCTCTAATCATCCGATTGCGGTTTCTGTTCGTGAGGCATATGGAAAAGAAGCAGACTTGTCCCGTATCGGTCAGGTGGAGGAAATCTCCGGTCAGGGAATTCATGCACAGGTTGAGGCAGAGGGTACCTGGCGGGAGCTCTATATTGGAAACAAAAAGCTGATGGATAGCTGTGGTGTGGTGATAGACACTGGGGCACAGGTTCCGGGGACTACACTTTACCTTTCTGACGGCAGTCAGTATCTGGGCACAATCGTTATATCTGACACAGTGCGGAGTGATGTGCCTGAGATGCTGGAAGGGCTGAAGAGGGAGGGCGTTAAGAATCTGGTGATGCTGACTGGAGACCGGGAAGAGGTGGGAAAAATCGTTGCCAGCCAAATTGGAATTACAAGGGTTTACGGAAATCTTCTTCCTGGGGATAAAGTGGATAAGGTAGAGCAGCTGATCAGGGAAAAAACGGAGAACGGAACCCTGGCCTTTGTGGGAGACGGGATCAATGACGCTCCAGTGTTGTCCCGGGCTGATGTGGGAATCGCTATGGGGGGGATTGGCTCTGATGCTGCGGTGGAAGCAGCCGATGTGGTGATTATGGACGATACCCCTTCAAAGATTGTGGATGCAATCCGAATTGCCAGAAAGACTATGGGGATTGTACGCCAGAATATTGTGTTTGCCATCGGCGTCAAGATTTTGGTATTGGTTTTAGCCGCTTTGGGTTATGCTTCTATGTGGGCGGCAGTATTTGGCGATGTGGGTGTGTCGGTGCTGGCGGTTTTAAACGCAGTCCGTGCTCTGTCCTATAAGAGAGGATAGTCAGCATCAGAGTGTATTTTCACATTGACAAACTGTATTTCAGCTGTTATTATCAAACCATGGAACGAGGGGGTTGCATAACGGGTCGTTTGTTTAAACGATCTTCGTGCCGCCCTCTTTTACGTTGATGGTCAGACCCGTGTGAGCAAAAAAGGAGAATTTACCATGAATAAGTACAGTAAGGAAGATATTATCCAGATGGTGGAGAAGGAGGATGTGGAGTTTATACGCCTTCAGTTTACAGACATTTTTGGCATGTTAAAGAATGTGGCCATCACAGTGAACCAACTGGAGAAGGCGCTGGATAACCGCTGTATGTTTGATGGCTCGGCGATTGAGGGCTTTGTGCGGATTGAGGAATCCGATATGTATCTTTATCCCGATTATGATACCTTTGAAATATTCCCCTGGAGACCGCAGCAGGGCAAGGTGGCCCGTCTCGTCTGTGATGTTTATCGGCCCAATGGAGAGCCCTTTGAAGGAGACCCCAGGTATGTGCTGAAACGTGCTCTGAAGGACGCGGCAGATATGGGCTATACCTTCCATGTGGGACCGGAGTGCGAATTCTTCCTGTTCCACACGGACGAGGAGGGAAGACCAACTACCAGCACCCACGAGACGGCAGGGTACTTTGACGTGGCGCCCATTGATATGGCTGAGAATGTGCGCCGCGATATTGTGCTGAATCTTGAGGAGATGGGCTTTGGGATTGAGGCGTCCCATCATGAAATTGCTCCGGCGCAGCACGAGATTGATTTGGAATATATGGATGGTTTGACGGCGGCGGACAATATTATGACATTTAAGATGGCAGTAAAGACCATTGCTAAGCGCCACGGTCTCCATGCCACCTTTATGCCCAAGCCGAAGGCAGGAGTCAATGGCTCTGGTATGCATATTAATATGTCTCTGGCTGATCAGAAGGGCAATAATGTGTTTGTGGATGAGGGCGACCGTCTGGGCTTAAGCCGGGTGGCGTATCAGTTTATGGCGGGAATCCTTGCACATATTAAGGAGATTACAGTGCTCACCAACCCGCTTGTAAATTCCTACAAGCGTCTTGTGCCGGGGTATGATGCGCCGGTGTATGTGGCATGGTCTGCCTCGGCCAACAGAAGCCCCTTAATCCGTATCCCATCCTCCAGGGGAAGCAGCACCAGAATTGAGCTTCGGTGTCCTGATTCTGCAGTGAACCCATATCTGGCGCTGGCAGCGTGCCTGGAGGCTGGTCTGGACGGTATCAGGAAAGGTATGGAGCCCCCTGCAAGTGTGGATGACAATATTTTTGCTATGACTGAGGAGGAGATGAAGGAGCACAGGATCGAGCAGCTGCCGGAGACTTTGGGGGAGGCGCTGGAGGCATTTGAGAGCAGCGTATTCGTGAAGGAGCTTTTGGGAAAGCATGTTTATACGAAGTACTTAGAGGCGAAGAATGCCGAGTGGAAAAAGTTTCGGGCCGAAGTGACCGACTGGGAGGTGGAGGAGTATCTATATAAGTTTTAACCAGATCGGTCTGACGAAGGAAGCGTCAGGATCACCATAAGATTGCTTGGAGGTGAGAGGTTGGCAAACGTGATTGTGGCATTTTCCAAGCCGGAAGACGCAAAAAGCATAAAGAATATATTGATTAAAAGCGGATTTCAAGTGACGTCTGCCTGTACCTCCGGCGCCCAGGCGCTGTCTCAGGCAGAGAACCTGAGCAGCGGAATTATTGTGTGTGGTTACAGGCTTACGGATATGCTGTTCACAGAGTTGTATGACTGTATGCCGCAGGAGTTCTCTATGCTGATGGTATCGTCTCCCGGCAGGCGGCCGGCACAGATGCCGGAGGCTATTGTATGCCTGCCGATGCCTTTAAAGGTTCATGATTTGGTGGAAACTCTTGAGATGATTGGGCAGACGCAGGTGAGAAAACGTAAAAAGCAGCGTTACCAGCCGAAGCAGCGCAATGAGGAGGAAAAGAATCTGATTAACCGGGCCAAGTTTCTTTTGATGGAGCGCAACGGCATGACGGAGGACGAGGCGCACCGCTATATGCAAAAGAGGAGTATGGACAACGGAACGAATCTGATTGAGACGGCTCAGATGGTTATCAGTCTGATTAACATATAGGAGGAGATTATGAGATTTACAAAGATGCAGGGAATTGGAAATGATTATGTATATGTAGACTGCTTTAAGGAACAGGTGGATGACCCGAAGCGGCTGGCAAGGTTTGTGAGTGACCGCCATTTTGGTATCGGCTCTGACGGTCTTATCCTTATATGTCCATCGGAGAGGGCAGATTTGCAGATGCGTATGTTTAACGAGGATGGCAGTGAGGGGAGTATGTGCGGAAATGGAATCCGCTGTGTGGGCAAGTATGCCTATGATCACGGAATTGTAGGAAAAGAGAAGATTTCTGTGGAGACGCTGGGAGGCATCAAATACCTGGACATGCAGGTTTGTGGCGGGAAGGTGGCTGCCGTGAAGGTAGATATGGGCGTGCCGGAACTGACCAGCAGTCTTCCTGAGAAGATTACCATAGACGGAAAGGAAATGGAGTTTACGGGAATCAATGTGGGAAACCCCCATGCAGTATATTTTGTAGATGATGTGGATGTGCTGGATTTGGAGAAAATAGGGCCTTCTTTTGAGAATCATGAGCGGTTTCCTGATCGGGTGAACTCAGAGTTTATCCGCGTTATCGACAGAACCCGCCTGCAGATGCGTGTTTGGGAGCGGGGAAGCGGGGAGACCTGGGCTTGCGGGACAGGGGCCACTGCCAGTGCAGTGGCAGCGATTATGCTGGGGCTTGCGGAGGATACGGTGGAGGTTCAGCTTAAAGGCGGCAGCCTTACGATTACCTGGGATCGTCAGGGCGGTCATGTATTTATGACAGGACCTGCTGTAGAGGTATTTCACGGAGAGATTGAAATTCCCGAATAAGCACCTTTCTGACTCTTTTCTCATACTGTAAAGATAGAGCAGTATGGGGAAGGAGTTTTTATTTTGGCAGATACGACAAAAGTAGTTCTTGATGCCGGTCACGGCGGCATGGAGCCGGGAGCCGTGTATCAGGGCAGAATGGAGAAGAATGATACGCTGCGGCTTGCGCTGGCAGTGGGACAGTTATTAAGTGATAACGGGGTGGAGGTAGCGTACACCCGCGTGTCAGATGTATATCATACACCATTTGAAAAAGCACAGATGGCTAACAACTGGGATGCGGATCTTTTTGTGTCAATTCACCGTAATGCAATGCCCACGCCTGGCACAGCTTCTGGTACGGAAAGCTTGATTTACAGCAAGGGTGGTGAGGCAGAGGTTTTGGCATCCAATATCAACCGTGCGTTGAGCAGTGAAGGCTGGAATGATTTGGGAATTATCGAGCGTCCTGGTCTTATTGTACTGCGCCGCACAGAGATGCCCGCCGTCCTGGTGGAGGCAGGATTTATTGATAATGAAGCAGATAATCAATATTTTGACGCAAATTTTGAGAGGACTGCCCAGGCGATTGCAAACGGAATTTTGGAAACCATCCGTGAGGAGGAAGCCGGACCCAAATATTATCAGATTCAGGTGGGAGAGTTCCAGGATCGTATGATGGCTCAGCAGCTGTTAAATCGCTTGCTGGAGGAGGATTATCCGGCATTTATGGTGGCTCAGGATGGTTTGTTCAAGGTTCGTGTGGGTGCATATCTGAATTTGGATAATGCGGCGTGGATGGAAAAGACCCTGCGTGCCGCAGGCTACCCAACAGTGCTGGTGCGGGAGGCTGGAGTATACTGAGGCATACCGGTCAGGTTCAGCCATATGCTTAAGCATATGGCTGAACCGCATTTACATAGATAGGAAAATGTGATAAAATATGAAAAAACAGAGGAGATATTTTTATGAAAATTATATATGCAATTGTCAGTTCTGATGACGGAAACCGTGTGACTGATGTGCTGAATGAAAATAAATTTAGTGTGACCAGGCTGGCGACTACGGGAGGATTCCTAAAGAAGGGGAATGCGACTTTGATGGTAGGAACGGATGAAGAGCGGGTGGACGAGGCAATTGAGCTGATTCGCAGTACCTGCGGCAAGCGTCAGAGAATTACCTGTGATATGCCTTCTCCAGGGATCGGTTCCATAGCCACCGGCTATCTGATGATGCCGGTTACAGTGGAGCTGGGCGGTGCGACTATCTTTGTGACCGATGTGGAACGATTTGAGAAATTTTGATTGGAACAAAAAATAAAAAGGAAAGATATAGGCCAATGGACGGCATAAGCGGAGGTTTTTCCGATAAGTGGTTAAGAGAAGATGGAAAATCGCGGATACCAGCAAAAGGAACTTGAAAATGAACTGTATTTGTTATATAATCAATTCATAAGAAACAGCGGTGTAATTCCTGGGATGTACGATAATCTTACCCATTTTGAACCTACATTTCTGACCAAGGGATTCCAATATTTGCAGGTGGATGTCAGGCCTCCTTTTGAGTGGAAGGCAGAAGCCTGCGTGAGGTTGCCCACCTAGCACTGCTAGGCGTCAATAAGTAAGACCGGCATTCCTGGGGTTACAAAAGAAAGCAGCGAGAAATCGCTGCTTTATCTTTATAGGAAATAACATCTGGGACATGCAGGATCTTTCTTTTTTGTGGATTTTGTGATAAGCTAATGATTGCCGGAACCGGCGCAGGGTTTAATGCGCCGGTTTGCTGGCAATAATTTCCATATAAGGAGAAGCTATGAAAAAAGAAAAGTATCAGAGATATATTTGCTGGGGCGTAACGGCATTTATTGTTCTGGCGCTGCTTGTGGCCCTGATTTTTCTGATTATGAAATGGGGAAGAGTGCGGATAGCGGTCAGAATGATTGTGGGAATTCTGGCTCCGGTTATTTATGGCGCAGTTTTTGCCTATCTTTTGTCCCCCATCTACAACCGGGTCATGTGTGCAGTAGTGAAAAAAACCGGGAAGTATATTCCACGGGAGTCCTCCCGGAAAAAGCTGGGGAGTGTGGCAGCTACACTGGTAAGCCTTGTACTTTTGATTGTGGTGGTGGTAGGTCTTATTTCCATGCTGATTCCTCAGCTAATTACCAGTATCAAGGGAGTAATTGATGCGCTTCCGTACAGTATCCGAAATCTGGAATTGTGGCTGGAGCAGATGTTTGCGGACAATCCTGATATGGAGGCTCAGGTTATGCAGTATTATGATCTGGCGTCTGCGTATCTTCAGAATTGGCTCACCAACGGGGTAATGCCGAATATTTCCGGAATTTTGTCGGGGCTTTCCAGCAGTCTGATCAGCGCAGTCGGAGCAGTTTTGGATGCGGTAATCGGCTTGATCGTTATGGTGTATCTGCTGAATATGAAAGATAAGCTGCTGACCCAGGCAAAAATGATTATTTATGGGGTATTCCCGGTGAAGATTGCGAATAAGGTGATAGAGGAGGCACGCTATGTGCATTCCGTATTTGGCGGCTTTATTATTGGAAAGCTGCTGGATTCTCTGATTATCGGACTTTTATGTTTTGTGGTCATGAGTGTGGCAGGAATGCCGTATGTGCTGCTGGTCAGCGTAATAGTGGGCGTAACCAATATCATCCCGTTTTTTGGTCCGTTTATCGGAGCAGTTCCCAGCGCATTTTTAATTCTGATGGATGATCCGATGATGTGTTTGTATTTTCTGATACTTATTCTGCTTTTGCAGCAGTTTGACGGAAATATTCTGGGACCAAAAATTCTGGGGGATTCTACTGGGCTGTCCAGCTTCTGGGTATTGTTTGCTATTTTGCTTTTTGGGGGATTGTTCGGCTTTGTAGGTATGATTGTCGGTGTGCCCACCTTTGCAGTGTTTTATAGGCTGGTAACGGAGCTGGTAACTTATCTGCTGGGTAAAAGACAGCTTTCGATGGATATTGACCAGTATAAAAGTCTGGACTATATTGATGAGGGAGCCAAGACATATATTAAAAAGTAAGAGGAATTTATGGGAAAACGGAAGTTGATTAGTTGGGTGGCGTGTATTCCGCTTATAGTGGCAGTTCTGATTTTTATCATTTTGTATCATGAGCCGGAACGGGAAGGAATCAGCAGATCCGTAGCTGCAAAATCTGTGGTTCTTGCTGTATGCCCGCCGGAGGAATTGTCAGCCTGGGTGAAGGAGCAGAACGTTTCTCATTTCCCAGCCGAAAGCCTTGGAGAATGGTATGTTCCGTATCTGGATTATCTTTATGGTAACGGTTATCTGGATGAGTCGGATACTCCGGCGAAGGAGAGCGTTGCGGAAGGGCGGCTGACTTATGGGGAAGCGGCGCGGATAGCCAGGACGATTCATCCGTCATTAGAAGATTTGATTCGGTCAACAAAGAAAAATGAGAAAAAGCCGTATCCGGAGAAGTTATGGTGGCTGTTTTATGATTCGGTGCTCAAAACGGCAGATACAGAAGGCCAAGTCCGAAGGGAGATTCTGAGCATTTACGGAACTCCTGATAATATTGACGGCACTCCGGCTTGGACGGCTTATACCAGCCTGGGAGTTGTGCGGTTCGATGGGCTTTCTCTTGATTCGCTGCTTGATCATGAACTGACTGTGTATATGCGCGGCACTGATTTGATTCATGTGCTGGAGGACAGAGGGCAGAATACCACTTACCGGAATGTGTGGATTCTGGATGGTGACGAGAAGGGAATTACGGTATATTTAGGGGACATTGAACGCCGGATTCCTTTTGGAAAAAAATCCGGGAACACGGGGGAGCTGGTACATAATCTTGCGGATTTACAGATGGATGACGGCAAGATCACAAAGGTGGCTCTAAAGAAAGAGACCCTGGTGGGTAAAGTATTATCGGTGCAGGAGGATGCGATTGAGCTGGAAGGGTACGGTTTTGTGCCTTTGGATGACGAGTGCAAGGTGCTAAAGACCTATGGGAAGGTTGAGAGGAAGAAACTGTCGGATATTCTTGTGGGATATGATTTGGAAGAGTTTGTGGTAGCAAAAGGAAAAATCTGCGGGGTGCTGACTGTGCGAACACTTCATGCAGATACGATTCGTGTGCTGCTTATGAATAATGGTTTCCAGAGGATATTTCATGATACGGTGCGAATTTCCTGCGAAGCCCCCATGAAGCTGACCAAGGGCGACAGTGAGCGGACTTTGGCGGCGGGAGAGGAGTTTTCCATCACAGCAGGGGATGGTCAGTGGGATGGAGAGAGAATCATTATTGAGTCCACAAATCAGGCGGAGCTTGCGGTGGCTTCGTTAGAGCGCGGTCATGGACGTCCTTCTTATAGTGGAAGGCTGGAGGTGTTGGAGACACCTGAGGGACTGGTGCTGATTAACGAACTTTATCTGGAGGACTATTTAAAGAAAGTGGTTCCCAGTGAGATGCCTTCCAGCTATGAGAAGGAGGCGCTAAAGGCACAGGCGGTGTGTGCCAGAACTTACGCTTACATGGAGCTGCAGAGCAATACATACAGCCAGTACGGCGCCCATGTGGATGACAGCACCAATTTTCAGGTGTACAATAATATTGAGACAGATGGGCGGACGGAAGAGGCAGTACAGGAAACCTACGGAAAAATGCTGCTTTATGAGGGACAGCCTATTTCTGCTTACTATTTCTCCACCTCCTGCGGCACAACTACTAATACTTCTATCTGGGGGAGTGAACCGGAGAATACACCATATATTCGATGTGCGGCTTTGCAGCCCGGGCGCAGAAGTCTGGATCTGACGGATAATGACGCATTTGCATCCTTTATTAAGGGAAAGGATTACCCTGCCTATGATTCGGGATTCCCGTTTTACCGCTGGAATGTGACCACGAACGGGAGAGTGCTCGGGGCAAATATTGAAGGCGTGGGCGAGGTGACGGAGCTTCGTGTGGCTGAGCGCGGACCTGGAGGTGTGGCCCAGAAGCTTTTTGTTAAGGGCAGTGAGGGCGAAAAGACGATAAACGGGCAGAATGCAATCCGTGCGGCTCTGGGTGATGCAAGCCTTAAGCTTAAGCGCAATGATGGAAAGACCTCAGAAGGGTGGAGTTCTCTTCCCAGCGGTTTTCTGACTGTGGAGAGTGCCGGGACTGATGACTCCGGGGTAAAGCAGTTTGCCATTTATGGCGGCGGTTACGGTCATGGAGTCGGCATGAGCCAGAACGGGGCTCAGGGTATGGCTAAGGATGGAATTGGCTATGAGGAAATTTTGAAATTCTTTTATGATGGCGTGACCATAGAGGAGCTGGAGCCGGCTGCCTGAGTATCCGTGAAAAAATTTTTTAATAATTTTTTTTATGGAGTGTATAAATTTCCACAGCAGGGAGATAATGTGAGTAGTACCAAAGAAAAAAGAAATACTTATCCTCCCCTTTTTAGTCGGCTTCGGCGCCAAGGCGTACCGAGGCCGATTTTTTTATAGGAAATTGCGTCCTATAAAGCAAAACCCTCCGGGGGATGCGCACTTCGCGCTCAGGGAAAATGGTTGCTGTGGCAACCGCGCTCCGGCGCGAGAGTCCGGCAAGCCGGACTCTTTGTTCTGGGTCGGTTAGACCCGTAGGAAACGAAATAAAAGATTTGCAAAATCTTCTGAAGTGTTATATACTACTTAAGAATATATGTAGCATGTACAGATAACAAAACAAAGGAAGGGTATACGTTATGGCAACCTTATTAGAGAGTTGGAGAAATCTTGCCTATGGCGATAGCTTAAGTGATAAAGAGAAAGAGCGGCTCTGGAGCGGATATTTTGTGGTGGAGAAAGGAATTTACGAGCAGATTCTCTCAGAGCCAGGGAAAGCTATTGCCGGGACGGTGAAGGAGCTGGCAGAGAGGTATGATACCGAGATTCAGATTATGGTCGGTTTTCTGGACGGAATTAACGAAAGCCTGAAAGGCTACGAGAATCCGATTGAGACTATGGACGAGAACACCCAGGTGAAAATTGAAATTGACCCGGAGAAGCTGTATTATAATATGGTGGATGCGAAAGCAGAGTGGCTGTATAACCTGCCCCAGTGGGATACGATTTTAACAGAGGAGCGCAGAAAAGAGCTGTACAAGCAGCAGAAGGCTTCCGGAACAGTCCGTAAGGCGAAAAAAGTCTTCCCCAATGATCCGTGTCCGTGTGGAAGCGGAAAGAAGTATAAAAAGTGTTGTGGAAAAAACGCCTGAATCAGGTGGAGGCAAAGTAAGAGGCAGGAGTATTCATGTATGGATGCGCCTGCTCTCTTTCAATTTGGGAGGTTTAGGAAATGGAAGCATACACCGGCTTTGCGGCCGTTTATGAAAAGTTTATGTCCAATATTCCTTATGGGGAATGGTGTGAATATCTGGCAGGACTGCTGCGTGAGCATGGAGTGCAGGATGGGATTGTGCTTGATTTAGGATGCGGAACCGGCACAGTGACCAGACTTCTTGCACAGAGGGGATATGACATGATTGGTGTGGATTTGTCCGGCGAGATGCTGGAGGTTGCCATGGAACACCAGTTAGAAAAGCCTGACGGAATTTTGTATTTGCAGCAGGATATGAGGGATTTTGAGCTTTACGGAACGGTGCGTGCTATCGTGAGTGTTTGTGATTCTATGAATTATCTGATGGAGTATGAGGATCTGGTACGGGTAATGCGGCTTGCGAATAATTATTTGGATCCGGGCGGCGTATTTCTCTTTGATTTGAATACGATATATAAGTACAGGGAGGAGCTGGGAGAATGCACGATTGCTGAGAATCAGAAGGAGTGCAGCTTCATTTGGGATAATTATTTTGATGAGGAGGAGCAGATCAACCAGTATGAGCTGACTTTATTTATCCGTGAGAAGGACGGGCGTTACAGAAAGTACCAGGAGACTCACTTCCAGCGTGCTTATGATCCGGATACGGTGAGGCGGGCGATTGAGGAGGCGGGGATGGAATTTCTGGCAGTTTATGATGCCTTTGGCCATGGGAGTCCGCGCCCGGACAGCGGGCGTCTGTATTTTATTGCCAGAGAGCGGGGGAAGGCAGCACAAACAGGATAAGGAGGAAGATGACTATGACAGATTATATTATCCGTGCAACAGCAGCGGAGGGGCAAATACGCGCTTTTGCCGCCACTACTAAAGGAATGGTGGAATTTGCCAGAGCCGCCCATAATACCAGCCCTGTGGCGACTGCAGCGCTGGGGCGCCTTTTAACGGCAGGTGCAATGATGGGAGTGATGATGAAGGGGGATGATGATCTTCTCACAATTAAAATTGAGGGGGATGGTCCCATTGGCGGATTGACGGTCACGGCAGATTCGGCGGGAAATGTGAAAGGGTATGTGTTCCATCCTGAGGTGATGCTGCCTCCAAACGAGAAGGGAAAACTGGATGTGGGAGGCGCTCTGGGCATCGGCGTTTTAAGTGTGGTGAAGGATATTGGGCTGAAGGATCCCTATATAGGTCAGACGATTCTGGTGACAGGGGAGATTGCGGAGGATTTGACCTATTATTTTGCAACCTCTGAGCAGACTCCTTCCAGTGTGGCTTTGGGCGTTCTGATGAACCGGGATAATACGGTGAGTCAGGCAGGAGGCTTTATCTTACAGCTTCTGCCGGGGGCTTCTGAGGAAATTATTTCCGGCCTGGAGGAGCGGATTCAGGGGATTACCTCTATTACGTCGATGCTTGATCAGGGCAGTACGCCGGAAGAAATCCTGACACATATTCTGGGAGATTTTAAGATGGAGATTCTGGATAAGATACCTACACAGTTTTCCTGCAGCTGTTCGAAAGAGCGGATTGAGAAGGCGCTGATCAGTGTGGGAGGGCAGGAGCTTCAAAGCATGATTGATGACGGGAAGACCATTGAAGTCAACTGTCATTTCTGCAATAAACATTATCCGGTGACAGTGGAGGAACTTAAGACGCTGTTTGAGAAGGCAAAATAGCAGAAACAGGAAGTCGGTGTAAAGAACAGGGGGTAGGACAATGATTAACTATTCGGAGGATAAGACCAGGCTGTATCATATCCAGGCGGCGAAGGGTGAGGTGGGGAGATATGTGATTTTGCCGGGAGACCCTAAGCGGTGTAAATTAATTGCAGAATATTTTGATCATTCGGCTTTAATTGCGGACAACCGGGAGTATGTAACTTATACAGGAACTCTGGACGGGGTGAAAGTCAGCGTTACCTCCACAGGCATCGGAGGACCTTCTGCGGCAATCGCCATGGAGGAGCTGTACCAGTGCGGAGCCGATACCTTTATCCGGGTCGGCACCAGCGGAGGCATGGCGCTTGATGTGAAAAGCGGTGACCTTGTGGTAGCGAACGGGGCAATCCGTATGGAGGGCACCAGCCGGGAGTATGCCCCTATTGAGTTTCCGGCAGTTCCCGATTTTCATGTGACCACAGCGTTAGTGCAGGCGGCAAAGAATTTAAAGCTGCCTTATCATGTGGGCGTGGTTCAGTGTAAAGACTCCTTTTATGGGCAGCATTCACCGGAGACTAAGCCGGTGGGATATGAGCTGCTGGCAAAGTGGGATGCCTGGGTGAAGCTGGGCTGCAAGGCTTCTGAGATGGAGTCGGCGGCGGAGTTTATTGTTGCAGACTATTTAAAAGCGCGGGCAGGAGCGGTGATGCTGGTGATGGCGAATCAGGAGCGGGTGAAGGCAGGGCTCGATAATCCTGTTGTCCACGACACAGATGCGGCAATACGCACCGCTGTGGAGGCGATTCGGATTCTGATTCATGAGGATGGAGGGCAGCATTGATTTCAGCGGAGAAAGCAGTATGGAAGAGATTAAGACTTTAATTCAGGCAGCGTCAGGCGCTATGTCAGGCGCCTATGCGCCCTACTCCGGTTTCCAGGTGGGGGCGGCGCTTTTGACCAGGGACGGAAGGATTTATACCGGCTGCAATATTGAGAATGCAGCATACACCCCTACGAATTGTGCGGAACGGACAGCGTTTTTTAAAGCGCTCAGTGAGGGGGAACGTGATTTTGAGGCGATTTGTATCATAGGTGGAACGCACGGCTGTGCCACAGATTATACTGCACCCTGCGGCGTCTGCCGTCAGGTGATGATGGAGTTTTGTAATCCTGAAACCTTTCGTATTATTCTGGCGATTGATGCAGAACAGTACCGTGAGTTTACTCTTAGGGAGCTTTTGCCGTTAGGCTTTGGACCAGAGAATTTGCGGTGAGTGGGCTGCCAGGCTTATAGTGAAATGAGAGGATGCAGAGAATCAGAGGAGTGATGGAAAGGAGCATACAGCATATGGAAGAAAGAACATACAGGAGAGTGTTTATAATCGTGGTGGATTCCCTGGGTGTGGGGAGCTCTGGGGATGCGGCTGAGTACCATGACGAGGGTGCAGATACTCTGGGACATATCTCCCAGAGTGTGGATGTGTTTCATATTCCGAACCTTCAAAAGCTGGGCTTGGCAAATCTCCACCCTTTAAAACAGGTGGAACCGATAAAAAAGCCTCTGGCGTACTATACCAAGATGAGTGAGAGAAGCCGTGGCAAGGATACGATGACGGGGCACTGGGAGCTGATGGGGTTAAAGACAGAAAAGCCTTTTATTACCTTTACAGATACAGGATTTCCTCCAGAGCTGATTGCGGAGCTGGAGCGGCGGACGGGGCACAAGGTTATTGGCAACAAGGCGTCCAGCGGGACAGAAATCCTGGATGAACTGGCTGAGGAGGAGATTGCCACCGGACATATGATTGTTTACACATCAGCGGATTCGGTGCTTCAGATTTGCGGTAATGAGGAGACTTTTGACTTAAAGGAGCTTTACCGCTGTTGTGAGATTGCAAGGGAACTGACCATGCGGGATGAGTGGAAGGTGGGACGTGTGATTGCCCGTCCGTATGTGGGAAGAAAAAAGGGTGAGTTTAAGCGTACCAGCAACCGTCATGATTATGCGGTGAAGCCTTTTGGACGCACTGCGCTGGATGGGCTGAAGGATAAAGGACTTGATGTTATTTCGGTGGGGAAAATCAACGACATTTTTGCAGGGCAGGGAATTACAGAGGCGTTTCATTCCAACAGCTCTGTGCATGGAATGGAGCAAACGATAGAGCTGGCAGATCGTCCGTTCCACGGGCTGTGTTTTGTAAATCTGGTTGATTTTGATGCATTGTGGGGACACCGGAGGGATTCGGAAGGTTATGCCCGGGAGCTGGAGCGGTTTGATGAGAGGCTGGGAGTGCTCCTGGAAAAGCTGGGTGAAGATGATATTTTGATGATTACGGCGGATCATGGGAATGATCCCACATATACGGGGACGGATCATACCCGTGAGAAAGTGCCGCTTCTAATCTATTCCAAAGGATTTACAGGGAGCGGAGCGCTGCCGGAGACGGATACGTTTGCGGCTGTGGGAGCTACGGCAGCGGATCTGTTCGGCGTGGAGATGCCAGAGGGAACGATTGGGGAATCTCTTCGGGAGAAACTGGTCTGATAGGGGATTTCTGCCCCATACAGAACAGTGTATATGTGTTATTCGGCATAGAAAAACATAAATTCGTTGATTTGTTCACATATCTGTGATATGCTCTAAAAATATAAGGAGTGGGCGTTGTGGCTGTAACATACCCCTTGATACTATCGAGAAGATATGTAATACGCTTCATTGTAGCGTTGATGATATTTTGGAATTTACCCAGCATGAAGCAGAGAGGAGCTACTATGAGCATAAATAGCAGTGGGCAGCTGTCTTTGATTTTCGATGAGGAAATATTTCATAAAGGAATGACGAATGATATTTTGCCAGAGACTGTTTTTGATTTTCGTGATCTATTTTCTGCTCCGATAAACGAAGAGTACCAACAGAGCAACAATTCCATAGCTATTCTTGGAGACAGTCTTTCAGTTTTGAGAAAGATGAAGGATAAGTCTGTTCAGCTTATCTTCGCAGATGCACCTTATAATATTGGAAAAGATTTTGGAAATAACAGAGATAAGTGGGAAACTGTCCAAGATTATATTGAGTGGTGCAAGTCATGGATTGATGAATGTATGAGGATTGTCTCTGATACAGGTACAATGTATTTCATGACAGCAACACAGCATATGCCATATCTTGATGTATTTGTATCTGAAAAATATAATGTTTTATGTAGAATTATTTGGGCATATGACAGTTCTGGTGTTCAATCAAAAAAAATGTATGGTTCGCTTTATGAGCCTATACTAATGATAAACAAGAGTAAGAAGTGTAAATATACTTTTAATTATCAGAATATTCTTGTGGAAGCAAAAACAGGGGCAAAAAGAAAACTTATTGACTATCGAAAAAACCCACCTCAACCATATAATACCGAAAAAGTACCGGGGAATGTATGGGATTTTAGCCGAGTAAGATTTAAAATGGATGAATACGAAAATCATCCTACGCAGAAGCCGGAAGCTCTTATGGAGAGAATTATTAAAGCATCCTCAAAGCCAGGAGATGTAATCTTAGATCCGTTTTCAGGTTCATTTACAACATCCACAGTGGCAGTTCGTTTGGGAAGAATCAGCGTAGGGATAGATTTGAATGAAGAATACTATGAGATAGGTTTACGCCGCACCGGAATTGCTTCTGAACGAAATGGGAAGAGACTTGAAAAAATTAAAATTAGAAAGACGAATGCCAAATCTAAATATGTACGGGGAGCCTGCACTTGAAAATTACGGAGACTTTTATAGCAGATATACTGAAAGAGGAATATCCGGCAGATTATCAGAAGGTATATGACAATAGCCCTATGCTTCAATATCTAGACAAGAAAATGAAAGCTGTTCACGGTAACAGTAAAACACGCAGAAGCTTAGCGAATATCTATGCTATTTATTCTATTCTTTATTTTTACGAAAATGATTTTTATAATCGAAAAGATGAATACTGTCGTTTTGAAGGGTATGATTATATGCGCCTTTTCAATTTCTACCGCAGTCTATATGGTGGTAGTAAATTGCAGAATTACGCACTGAACTCTCGTGTGAATGGCGAATTTCATAACAAGATAAAAGATGTTACAAATGATTTAATTATTATCAATAACGGGAAATACCTGATTCATATTGATTACATATATGTAAATGGTCATGACATAAGCAAGCTCTCTTGCAGAATAATTGAGCGGTATATAGAGTTGCTTATGGCAAAGGATCACGCTCTTATCAACATTTTGGAAGAGTTAAGACATCTCACAGATTATTCACAAAAGAAAGAAAAGATTAACGCATTGCTTACTGAAGATGCGGAAGCAAGGATATTTGAAATAATTAGTTATGCTATTTTAAAGAATCATTATAAGAATATAAAAGTGTATTTTGGCTATTCGCGAGAAACCATAGCAGAAGTTGAACTTGAACTTTACAAAACTGGAAGAACTAATGCAAATGATGGTGGTATTGATTTTGTCATGAGACCTGTCGGCCGATTCTTTCAGGTCACAGAGGTTAATAACTATGGCAAATATCTCTTAGATATAGATAAGGTCATGTATTTTCCAATCAGCTTTGTAATTAAAACAAAACAAAGTAAGAAGATCGTTTTAGATGATTTAGAGCAGTATATCACTATGCGTTCAAGTGGTATGACGGTCTTGGAAGAACGATACCAAAAGTCTATTGAAGAAATAATTACAATCAATGAGTTAGAAACTTGGACACGAGAGTTGGGCAATCATGATATTGATGGTATTATTCGAGATATTGATATTTACTACAAGATGGAAATGAATATGGACGCTAAAGAATAAAGGTATTTTATATCTTGGGAACTAGACAGCAGGATAACTATGTCAGAAAGCCCTTTGATGGGGGTCGTGTATCTACATTGGGGCTTCAGAGAAGAGCAGTGGTAAACTACGGCAGGAAATCTGTATCCGCTATGACTTAGTGAGCTTTATTCTGCCAGATGACCTGATAAAACAGGGTGGGGGCATTACAGGAAAGTGATTGCCGCCCCCGAAAAAAAAATTTTACCAAAAAAAAAAAAACCGGTTTGTGGCGGGGGATTTAATAAATTTAATTAAAT
>CANPMS010000015.1 GCA_947575275.1 uncultured Clostridium sp.
GCCCCAATCATTATCATAGAAGATCTGAATTTACAGACTTTTCTTCATACACTCGCCTTTTCAAGCACAAATAAGTGGTACTACGAGTCCGTACACTAAGAATTGTTTAAACTTATTAATTTAATTGTGTGGCAGTTCAGTCAATAGCTTCTTAGCTTGAATCTCTTTTAATATGACTTCAAAAAGTTGCCTGCCTCAAACAGCTTCGTGAAGTGTGCCCATTTATAGTTTTCCTCTACTTTCTTTCACACTATCTCCTCTCAGTAAATCTCAGTAAGTTTCAATTTGTCTATAAAGTTATCATATATTTTTTCTTCAAATCAGCAAAGAAACCTCCATGATTGTTGGAATTTTGGGCTAAATAATTTATTGCTCTTAATACATCAATTGTAGAATACCTCACATTAAGACAACCTTCTATTTCATCAAGTATTTCTGCATTTAAATTTTTAAGCACACCTATCATTCCATAATCCTTCATAGCACCTATTATAAGTCTGTGAGCTTGTGATAAATCATCTACATTTAACCCTCCATACGTTTTAGCATAATACTTACTTTTACAATCTTCCAATGATTCAATAACATTTCTACCAAATTTCCAATTCGGGCATTTCGCTTTTATTTCTATTCCAATATTCACAAGTGGCATGATATAGTATTCCAGGGTTGAATATATAAATTTCATATAACAATTTATAATTTCCGTATTATCCAGCTTTATTTTACTTTTCCTTTTAAAATGCACTATCCTATCATTAAAATTATTTAGATATATTTTTTGACTTTCATCCTTGTAATAGTAGTTTTGCAAATATCCAGTAATCAAGACTTTATCAATATCCAATTCCCCCCTATACTCATCTTTAAATGCTTGCTTGGAAAGAAACGGCAGATTAGTTATACTTTTAAAATCTTTGTTGGTCTTTAATACATTAAGTATTTTTCCCAATTTAACCAATGACAATTTATATGCTTTTAATAGTTCTTGGCAAAATTCAAATTCAAGGTCGTACTCTTCACTGAATTGTAATATTTTTTCAATGTTTTTACTATCCTCTATTTCGGATAATTCTTCTTCATTTGCAATTGCCAAAGATATTATAATCTCATTTTCGACCAATTCTTCCACCTTAACAACTGAATATATATATCCTATTGGATATCTTCCCAAGCGTCCTGCTCTGCCGATTGTATTTTTCAACAGTAATATTTCCTTCATATCATTGTATTCTGGATGAATAAACAAGTTTTTAGTCACCGTATTTATCCCCTCTGAAATTGAATTGGTGCCAAATAAAATATTGTACTTATCACTTTCATTGAAAAGGCTTATCATTCTATTTTGAACATACTTCGGCATCTGTCCATGATGCGTTAAAATACCTGCTTTTAAAAGTTTTACAACGCTCCAATCTGGATGTATATCTGCCTCAAGTAATTTAATAAATTCCGTGTTTATTTCACTTCCTATACTGTTCTTTATTTCTTCATATGCCGCATTAATTTGTTTTGGTGAATAACAGAACAAAATTGTTTTTTCCTTTTTCCCCTTACTCAGAAGAGTCTCAAAAAAATCCTTTTTTTCTAGAACCACATAATTTTTATCAACAGCATTAAAATCTGATTTAAATATATAAAATTTATATTTATCAAAACCATCAATAGTTGCTTTAGGCGTAAGCAAAAAGATTTTTTTAGAATTTCTTGTTATACTATCCAAAAAAGTTTCTGACAACTTATATGCCCTTTGACGTTTAATTGAGTCTTGAAGCTTATATGCTTCATCTATAACAAATAAGTCTATTTGACCTATAACACTCTGATCTATTTCCAAAAACTTCTCTTGTGTGCCGATAAAAAATAACTTCTCTTCATTCCATCTTTCATTGTTTATATTTTCTATTATTGAACACTTATCAAAAATAACATATTCAGAAAAATGTTCATTTTCTTTAAAACTTTTTTCTAACTCATAAGCCAACGCATTAGTTGGTACAATATAAACTATACTTTTAGGTTTCTTTTTATATATGTATTCTTTAATAAGCAATGTCTTTCCAAACGATGTTGGCGCTGATAGAATCACTCTATCCATTTCAAAAAGACATGCCAGCGCTTTATATTGAGGCGGCGAAAAAAATAATTCTTTGTCTACATGTTCAATTTTTCTTTCAGAATTCTTATTTAACATTATTGATTCTGACAAACTAACGTCAAATTCATCTGTTCTAAAATAGGGCGTTAGGTCATACATTCCCAACTCCATAATAGATACTTCTTTTCCTTTATCCAATTCTTCCAATATTCTCTTCCGTTTTTTATTATATTTATCACTACTCATACAATACCTCTACATACTTCTAAGCTTAACTTTAGAAGTTTCTATCATCTTAAGAATAAGACTCTTCTTGTCCTTTATTGGTAAATGCACTAATTTAATTTCATAGTCACCTTCTATGTCATCATGTTTCAAAGAATCACATACATTTTTTTCTAATTGCTGTGCAGAAACAACATACTTATCATAAAAATCCTGATTTCCATATTGGCTTACATCTGCTTCCGAATGTAAAACGAATCCAGCAAACACAATTCTTTGATTCATAAATTCGTCTACTGTTAATTCATCATAATCTTCCAGCGCCAAATTTTTAATGACAATCTGATATGCTTCTTCGCAATTTTCTACTCCCGTTTGCAAACTCTCCAATTTATTTTTTATGCTTTTATCAACTAAATCAGTAATTATTTGATTCATTCCTCCACTTAAACTCTCATAAAATTTAGCTTCCCCTAAAACAATTATGTTATGCTCAAGATTGTACATGCAGGCATCTACTCCTGTATGTACATCGGCTAACGTGGCTCCTATATCAATTACTCCTTTTGCAAGCCTATAACCATATATATCTCTAAAAATCAATCCTAATATCCCTTCTGCAAGAAAAGAATAAAATGATTTATTAGTCCGTATATTTTCTTCCACGAACTTATCTATATCTGTTGTAATTTTGCTTCTAGGTTTAAACCGCTTATATATATTTTTTCTTTTCATTGTACTTAAATTATCTTCTGCAAACATATGTTTTAAATTTTCATCTTCAAACACTATATCAGGTAGAACTCGCTCAATTTCGTTTGGTTCAAAAACAATATTCTCAATACATATTGAACCATATGTGGTTTTGAATTTACTTTTAGGTACTTTATACTTGTATTGGAACATCACCAACCTCCTCCTATGTAGTTAAATTCTACTTATTAATCAAACGAAAATAGCTGAACAGATTTAATTTAAAAAACTATATATTTTTGAGTCTGATTACCTGCCATCCTCCATCGGCAGCACCTCTATAAACTCCACATTCCCCCATCGGTTGACTGAAAAACGGCTTGAATTCACGCTTAACCAGTCTGTCAGCAGCTTATCATACAGGAAGTACTGTTTGTATTCCATTAAATCCTTTTTCGTTAAGCCTGCTTCTTCTGCAAGTGCAATCACTTCCTGTATCGTTTCACCATATTTTTCTCCATATTGGCACTTCACTTTTTCCTCCATTTGCTTTGTCCTGACATAATAACTGTATCTGTAAAAAATTTTAAATTCATTTAGCTTTTTTACCGCACTTATCCTTACCAATCCTCGATCCTGGCTACAAATGATAGTAATCTTTTCTCCCTCTCTTAAATATTCCTTTTCATAGTAATTATAAAACTCACCATCCGATCTATAAAATCTTTCCTCATCTCTGGTTACAGGCTCTATCTGCGGCATTTGACCAAAACTTCTCCCATCGTCATAATAGGTCTGGACTCTCGCATAGTACATCTCGTCAAAAATATTCTGAACTCGAATAAACTGCCAATAAATAATAAACCCTGCGATTAGACAGCACAACATTCCTGTGATTACGATTCTAATCCTCTTTTTCCTCTGATTCATTTAAATTCTCCCATCTCCGGCAGCGACTGCTCCAGGCTTTTGATAAAGTTATAGGTATTCGGCGCCTTTTCTTTCACTATGTTTAACCATACATCTTCCCCGCCATGCAATAATTCGTCCAGATGTTTCCTTTCCTCATAGTCATTGGTACAGGCCAATTTGTCGCGTAATTCCAGGAAAACCAGTTCTTCATAAATCAACTGCTTCACATCCTCTAAACTGTTATTTTCCAAAAAAAGCTCTGCCCGGCTGTCCTCCTGTAATCGCCTTTCGTAATAATCTTCTGCCGCTTCTATGTAAGAATACCCCTCATTCCTTACCATATATCCAAGATTTTCTGCATCTAAGTCTGCCATATAATCATCATTTCCAAATGACGGCGGCTTGCCATCTGAACCAAATAGGGTCGCATCTCCCAACCAGCCTGCCATCTGCTCCCTTTTCCGCCTTCCTCCCGTATATAGATTTGCCATCCATCCATCTTCAGACACGGCTGTCGCCAATATGGCAGCTGTTGTAATCTGCTGATGGGCAAAATCTGCCTTTCCACACATATCATCACACTGCTGGTTCCAAATCTCCATAAATTCCTCCTCTGTCAGCGCCCTGCCCAAGCCTGTGGTCATATTATTTAGTTTGCTTAAAAATTTTTCATCTTCCTCTAAGCTGCTTTTATCTTCATATTTGGCAGCATCCGCATCTCTCCCTGCAAAATAATTCTGTACCCTGACCTTATACTGCAAATACTCGTAGTCCTCACCTGATATTCCCAGCACGCCCACCATATAGTCCTTCACAGACAAATCTGTCTCTGACATTATTCCCATCTCTCCATATTCGTTATAATACATTGTTTTCTCCAAAACACGGGTGGCATCCCCGGCTGTTTGATTCCATCTGAATACTTCGTCCCCACCATCTTTTTCCAGTCCATATCTAAGTCCGCCTATCAGGCGCGTAAACCGCCAGTCCCTTTTTATCTGCTTTTCATGCGGATATTGAGCCTGAATTGCCTGATGCACGTCCCATATAATCCCAACCGTTCTTTCGTCAAAACCATAATGTTCACACAAAACCATGCTTAAGTTTCTCTGCGGTATCTTATTGACCTCCTTTACGCATATCAGTCCGCCTCTGCCGCATACCGCAACCGCATTCGCCTGCAAAAGCGCTGCCGCGCCCAGACCGCCCGCCAATACGGTGTTGTTTGACTGTATCCATGGATATTTTATACTGGGCACGCATGGCTGCGATTTAACCGATGCAGCCCTTTTACAAAATCCAAAGGTAACAATATTGCTGGGTTTAAAATCATCCACTGTGGCGATCGGCAGACTCCCTTCCTTTGTCACAACTCCATGATCCTGCGGCATCTGAATTCTGGAATATTGTGTGCCGCAGCTGCAGACGAGGATAGACCCCAGCGTTACATATTTGACGCTGGGTTTTCCTCCACGGCGCTGATTTTGTATCATCATCCACTCCAATCCCATTAATTCGGCTTTTTCTTTGTCTCGTTTCCAAAGCTCTGTCTGCGCAGCCAATCCCATCCAGCCTGCCGCTGTACCTTTTATCGCGTTTTCTCCATTTCCCTTACTCCCCATACGGTTTTCCTCCTTTGCATCCGTGCTTTCCACTTAATCACTCCAAACATTGCTGTTGTTTTTTAGCAAATTAGCATCTTCTTTTACTGTATAAAACAGCTTTTTTGCAATTTCCTTCCAATTTGATTTATCCTCTTTTAAGCAGCTGAATGCCGCATACAACAAGTGCTGCTTCAGCGCTATCAAATGTACCTGATTATAGCTTTGTCCATCAATTTGATGCCCATTGTATTCGTACCAGTAGGCTTCGTTCCCCTCATCCGTTTCCCATATTCTCTGCTCACGAATCCGTATACCTGAATTCAGATTTTTTAATACTTGCTGGCTCTGAAGTCCTAACTCCTTCGTTCCTCCTTTTGTTATCCGCATCTCTAACTGTTTAAATGCAAAACTCACAGTTGTATTCTCATTACTGACTATAAAATCTGGACCATTCCGGGAGGGATACTTAATCTCCCTCACGTTTTCAGGTAAAATTGTAAATGAGGTTGGAAGATACATATTAACAGTAGTGTGGGGGATGTCCATATTCTCAAACAAAATCAGCTCATCCCCAGCATACATTCCTGTTTCAATCGTCGTATGCTTCTGCCTTTCTGTCTGCCATTTTCTCTCCAATATCTCCTCGTCAAAATATTCCATATGTACAATATCTCCTATTCCTGGTGAATATTAATGATATCCAGTATCTCATATAAATCCATTAATTCTATCGCGCGTTCTCTATATTTGTTATATTCCAGTTCCGCTTCCAAAATTGTTATGCCGGTACCCCCGCCATCATATAATAAAGAATTACAATACAATATCAATTCATTATTCTGATTGCTATACATCTCCCATGCTTCCTGTTCATTGATAAGCATGGTTTTTCCTTCCTGGTCCAGTTTCCCCATCAGCAAACCATAATACTGATTCATTTCATTTTCCCAGAGTGCTGAATAGTCAGACATTACCCTTATCATTTCTGATGTTATACCACCGCTGTTCTCCATATCTTCATTAAATTTCTTATCTAAATCATAGGAGGTATTTTCATCGTTTGTTTCCGTCATCACTTCCATACTGGTTTGTATCATTTTCCCTAAGTGACTTTCTTGGCTGGTTTGGGTGATTGTCTCTACGCCTGCTTCCATATTCTCCTGTTCAAATATAGCTTGTTGATGCTCTTCTACTGTTACTGCCGCTTGTGGAACATTGACATTATTGCAGCCTCCCAACAAAACTGTCACAGTCATTCCAAAAAGACATATTTTTTTCTTCATCTTCATCATCACACTTTTCTCTCCCTTCTACTCAATTAATGCTAAGACATCTTTCCATTCGTTTATAAATCTATTTTTTACACTTTCTTGAATCTGTGGAGAACTACTCTTAAAGAGACTCTTATAATTATTGATTTTATATTGGTAGGAGGCATTTATTATCTGCTCATCATCCATGCTTGAATTAACATTTCCTAAAACAGATAAACCAAGACTCCCACAATGGAATTGCACTCCTGTAGAATAAATTAATTCACGCAATGCAACAGATCTTCCGTAATCAATGCCATATTTATTTTTAGCTTTATCAATCAACACAGAAATTACTGTATTATATTCATACGTTGTTTGAATATATCCAAATTCATCACCATAAGTATTGGCAACCATTTTCCACGCATTACTAAATTCGTCTGTGCCAGCCTTACACCCATTAAAATATGATCCCATATCAGGATATTCCATTTTTAGCCACGCAACAAATTTATCAGCACTTCCTTTTGTTGTCGAAAATTGTGGTACACCATAAGAAACTCCGCCGTGATCACCCTTTCCGGACGAAACAGCCCCTGGATTAAAACCACCCGCTTCATATTTTGCAGAAATAAATCCTATTTTCTCAATTATCTGAGAGGTGCTATTCCCTATCTCACTACATGCCCCATCTTCCGCTACTGCATAGGTAACTCCACTAAACACAACCTGCGGCATCGTGGCTTTCGTTACCATGGCGCCGTCAGAAGCCAAGTAATATTTCTTTCCATCCGTATGGTTTATCATATCATTGGCCGCCATAATCCCATACTTGTCCTCAGTTTTATAAAAGTAGTACCACTTACCGCCAATCTTATGCCAATCCACCATCATGTATCCGGCATCTTCTTCTGGTACAAAATAATACCAGTATCCATTTATCTCCTTCCACCCCATGACCATATATCCGGCATCTTCCTGAGGTTCCAGATAATACCACAGGTCGTCTAATTTCTTCCAGTAAATTGACATCTTTCCATCTGACCGGAAATAATACCACTTTTCATCCTTAGATCCTTTTATCCTTTTCCATCCGGTTACCATCCACTCTTTATTGCCAGGGTCTTCATCAAAATAGTACCATACTTTACTTCCATCTGCGGCATATTCCGAGTGCCAGCCTGTTTTATATCCGCTCCCGTCCTCCTTATAATATTTGAAACCGTTTCCCAACTTCACCCAACCGGTCTGCACACCAACCACACCCGATCCCGGTGAACCTCCGGAAACAGGTGAGGTATGATTGGATACACCCGGTCCTGTTACCGGCATTGCATCTGCAATCAATACATTTGCGCCTATCGTTCCGTCTGGATTTTGTTTTACATTTATTTCATTTACCACCGGCATACTTCCAACCGTGACCCCTTCGATTAGACTCTGTCCCGGTGTCGCGCTCCCCGGCGCTGCCCCCGGAATTACCGTAGGTGCACCGTTTCCCGTGTGGGACGCTGCCGGTTTAGAAGCGCTCCCTCCCGGCGCCGTTCCGGTGCTTACTTTAGCAGCCTGTGACGTATATGGGCCATTGGCTGTATATACTTCGTATGTTGATTTAGACATTTTCTCCTCCTGTATTCTGTTCCCCAATTAAAAACCGGACTTTTTATCTCAATGAGTGTTAATTTCCAGTAAGCACTTCTTTCCATTACCGGTTAATAAATATTGCTTATCAAATTTCAATATTTCTATTTTTTTCTGCATTCATTTCTAGTTCTGTAACATTAGGGCTATACAACGCTTCATTTTGAATACATCCCTGTAGTGTTATATATAATCCTGTCAGGATTATTAAAATCATTATTTTTTCATAGTTACCCTGCCCGCACCTCCGTTTCCAGTTCGCCTTCCTTCAGCAAGCGAAAGGTTGTAATATATCGATTCCCGTCTTTTGTGATAGTGACTCTGGCTCGATCCTGATAATTTAAACACAGTGTAAATTCACAGAAGTTCTCCTTTAATATGGTGGTTTCATAATGCCCCTCAAATCGATAGGTTGCCATATCCTCCACGCCAAAAAGAATAGAGTCCCCGTATCCCTGCTGCTCTGCAAGCATATATAATCCCTGCAACGCCTGCACATAATCACCGAACGTTTCCTCTGCTATTCTCTGAAGACCCACATTAAAAACAAGCTGGATATCCGCTTTTGTATATTCCGAATCTCCCTCATAAGTAACCGTGGTGTGTGTGGCATAGTTTGGAGTTTCCGGCTTATGAAAAGTCCCTGCGATTCCAATCCCTCCTGGCGGCGGCACTTCCAAAACACAGATTCCCCTCGCTTCCCCCTCTCTCAAAATTCGAAATGACGTATAATAAGTTTCCTTTCGCTCCTCTATTGTTGCCAACGCAGTCGCATTCTGGAGGAACAGATAGAATTCCACTCGACCCGGACTTCGTATTGCAGTCTGTTTATCCGTACGGTACCGTTTATCATAATGGCGCAGCATTCCAGTCAATCCTTGCAAGGGACTCAGATAATCACCAAATACCTCCTCGCAAATTTCCTGAACATCTGGATAAAATGTACTCTGAATTGTAACCCGATCCCAATAAAGCCCCATTTCACCAAATTCAAATGTCCCTTCCTTTGCTTCCTCTCTCTCAATAAGATTATAACCCAGCTCCTCCACCTCACAGGACGTGTTCGTACTGGCCATGCTTGCCACAGTCATGTTTTCAGACAACTTTAGCCCCTCTTGTTTTCCACTTTCCTCCGTCTCTGCCTCGGAAGATAAATCAAGTTGTTCCGCTTCCTGTACCTCATTCTTTGCACCAGTATCTGTCTCCTCCATATCGATACTTTCGTATGCTATTTCTTCTCTCTGCTCACTGCTCTTCTCCATTCCCCCATCCGAAAGCAGAGAAGATTCTTTTAATTCTGAAGACACATAATTTCTATCCGATGTGGTTACAGATTGGTGCATACCTTTACCAATTAGAAAAATTGCTGCCAACAGCAGCCCTGCCGCAATTAGACATTTCAATTGCTTTTCCTCCATGGATACCCTCCTGACTTTTCATGATTTCTATATCTGGTGTATAAGAAAAAACCACACCATTTACTTTATGTCCCTTCATTTCTGCAAATCCTCAATTATCCTCCGTGTGGCGTTGTCTCACACTCCCCTTCCTTTAAAAAGCGAAAGGTTGTGGTGTACTGACCTCTCTCCTTTTTGATGGTGACTCTCGCCCGGTCTAATCCTCCCAACCACAGCGTGAACTCGCAATAATCTTTCTCCGCTAAGGTCGTTTCATGCTCTTCCTCGTGCCCAAGCGCTTCCTCAAGCCAGGGTAGAATTACATCATCTACTGAAAACCCCCATGTGTGTCCATATCCTTCCTGCTCTGTAAGCGCATAGAGTCCTTGCAACGACTCTACATAGTTGCCAAACGATATCTCTGCTATCGTTTGTACATATTCGTTAAAAAGAAACTGAATATCTGCCTTTGTATACTCAGCCTCCCCCTCATATGTGACCATCGTATGGGTATCATAATTTGGGCTTTTCGGTCTGTGTGCGGTTCCTGCTATCCCTATTCCCCCCAATGGCGGTATCTGCAAAATGCGGATCCCTTTCGCCTCCTCCTCCTTTAAAATGCGAAACGTGGTGCGATAGCTGTCTCCTTTATCTTCTATGACTGCCAGCGCAACTGCATCCTGGAGGAACAGATAGAATTCTGCCCGGTCTGGCCCTATAACTGCAGTCTCCCTATCTGTTCTATATTGTTTTCCATAACTTATTAAAATTCCCGTCAGCCCCTGGAGTGGACTCATATATTCACCAAAAACCTCCTCGCAGATTTCCTGCACATCCGTATAAAAGGTATCCTGTATGCGGGTTCGCGGCCACTCCAACCCCCTTTCCGACATCATCAGGCACGTTCCTTCTTTTGCATGCTCTTTTTCTATCTCACCATACCCCAATTTGTCCAATTCAGAAACAGCAGCTTTTTTTGTTGTATTAATACTTATTACAGGCGCTCCTCCTGTCTGCTCTTTGGCTCCTTCTGCCTCTGTCTCCAAAGCGGATTCTCTTATCACGGATTCCGGAAGGACAGCAGCCTGTGCCACCGTTTCTGGTTCTGTGCCCGCAGTTTGTTCTGACTCTGTTTCTCCGGCTGTTTCTGTAATCGGCTGTGTTAATAATTCCGATTCTTCCCTTATCACTGTTGCCATCTGCCCGGAAGCATCCTGACCGTCGCAGCCTGTCATCAGAAACAAGACTGCCGCATAAATCATCACTTTTCTTTTATCCATCAAAGCCTCTCCCCATATTTTTTATAGATATACTGATTTGCAGGTGTGAACGAAGATACCTTTCCATTTTCCTTGTGATTCTTCATTTCTGCCCATACCATCTCATGTCCACTTGTCCATCCAACAAAAAGCACCACATGGCCGTTCCTTTCATTTCTCTGTTTTTTTTCATTCCAGGTATACCTGGAATACACCGCAATATCCCCCGGCTGCATTTCGTCTTTTGCTATTTTCACAAAGCTTCGCTCCTTATACATTCCCTCTGTATTTGCCTCCTTCATTTCGATCCCGGCTTTCCAATAGCAGTGCTTTACAAAGAATGAACAATCCAGATACAGCGGATCTTCCACATTATAATTTGCCATCGTACTGAAATTATATGCCCCCACCTGCCTTGGATGCTTCTTTCCATTACAGCCTCCCATACACTTTTCCGGTTGTTCTCCCCCTCTCAACTGATGGTATACGCAGCCCTGCTCTATTGTATCAAGCCCTTCCAACACAATGATTTTTCGTTTTTCACTAAGCGTCGGGTCATTGGTAATATACTCTCTCCATGCCTGTATATTAGCATCTGGCGGCGCTGTCATACTGGTTGCTGTACATACCCCATCCTCCGCCACCTCATAAGTAACTCCCCGACAGGTAACCTCCGGCATAACTGCTTTTGTCACCATCGCCCCATCTGCATGAACATAAAATTTCTTCCCGTCGCTTGAAACTATTTTATTTACTGACATTTCTCCATTTGTCTCAAAGTGATACCATTTTTCCTCTAACAACAGCCATGTGCCATATGCCATCGCTCCGTCCGCATGAAGAAAATACCATTTTTCTCCGTCCTGCTTCCACCCGGTCACCATTTGACCAGCTCCGGCTCCGTCCGTCTCCAGATAGTACCATTGTCCATCTATGTATTTCCATCCTGTCTCCATATCCCCTCGTTCCGTATGGAAATGATACCACAGCCCATCTATTTTTCTCCATCCAATCACCATAGCTCCGCTGTCTATCTCCAGGTAGTACCACAAGCCCTCTATCTGGTTCCATCCCTTTGCCAGTGTTTTGCTTCCCGGATCAATGTAATACCAGGCCTCCCCTGTCCGCCTCCATCCGGTTCCCGCTTCTGATGAAGCGGAAGAGGTTCCATTTCCATAGTTTACGGACGGCTCCATCCCCACCACAGTATTAATAAACTCTGTGTTGGGCGTTGTGGGACGCACATCGCCGCCCGGAAAGGGAGCGGATTCCTGTGGTGTGCCGCTCAGTCCCGCCGACGGACCCTGAAATGACACGTCCCCATCCAAAACCACGGAATTCCCTCCCTGCCCCTGATTACCGGCTGATGAATTTCCTCCTGTACCAGAAGCATTTGGTTGTGACAGAGGCATAACCAGAGGCTGTTCCAGCCGTCCTCCTGCATATGGATTTGGCTGTATAATCATCTCATTTGTACTTGAATTAGCCATTGTTCTTCCTCCCTTTTTCGTAAGTTACACTGCACCCTGACCCTTTTCTTTTTGTGTTTCCCATGCTATGTTCAATGGCTCCATATAATCCCCGCTCAACGCTAAAAACGGTTCTTCTGTCAGGAGGGCGCTGTCCGCAATCCGGTAGAAATTCTCTTCTATCAGTTCACAAAATTGCTCCCTCATAATATTCCAGTCGTCTTCCAAGAGCTTCCATTTCCATTCAGATAATTTCTTTTCCTCCATATCTTCCTTGTTTTCTTTCAGCCATTTTCTTATGGTTTCCATATCCTGCTTCACTCCACAAAAAACCGGCTCGGGATGCCAGAAAACATCCACTTTCTCCTCATCCAGATATAACATGGAATTACTCATCCCCATCAGAACCTTATAACTCTCTGTATAATTGCTGCTTTCCAGACGGCACAGGTATAAAAAGCAGATTCTTTCCTGCTGTCCGTTTTGCTGCTTCTCTGTCTGGCGGATAATCAATGTGTCAAGCGCCTCACAAAATAAGCGGTTCAAATCGGTCCGATTCGTTTTTAGCCGCTGCTTTTTCTTCATAACCCTCTGATTGCAGTAATCCTTTATATAATCGTCTGCTTCTTTTGTCGTATTCAACTTACCCACCCCCTGAATTTTTACGTTTCCTACCCCTGCACCATTTTAATGATGTCCGGCGTCTTTACCATGATCTCTTTTCCCTTGAGCCTGATTTTATCGCCGCTTTGTATCTTCAGCTTTCTAGATGTCTGCAGATTAATGGCGCTGTCCGTGAGCACAAATCTATGCTTTTGTTCACCAAACAGACTTACCTGTTCCCTGTGAAGCGTCATTGTGTTTCCCTCTCCGGTTACCAACTGGCGATTCTGATAGATTGCCTCCCTTCCTGCTTCCATCGGCAGGCAACGGCTGGCAAATCCCCCTCGTTTATCTGTGTCAGCGAAAGTTACAAAGAGCTTTGCTCCCTTTTCCGGCATGGCATAAACGCCATTTCCCGTTTCAGGAAGCCACTCATAAAAATAGTCTCCGGTAGAAATGCCGCCGTCTATGTCAAATGCAATTTTTACCTGCTCTCCTTTTACCTCCTGCACGGTTCCCAAAAGCTCTATGACGGTAAACGGCTCCCGATAGATTTTCTGACTGGCTGTTTGCCTGCTTAACCGGTAGGTGAACATCAGCTCCCCATGCTCATATGCGCCCCTCACCTCACTAATGATGACGGATTCCCCCCAAAAGCTTGTGGTATCTCCCAGCTGATAATACTCCCTGCTTTGTACCTCATATGCTGCCTGCTTTTCGCTGGCTTTTTCCTCTTTTCGGATATGTACCTGATATTCCTCCTCAGAAAAGGCTGGGATCTCCTCCCCTTTTCGGATTCCCAACCACAGATTGGGCGCTCCTGTTTCCACATCTGCTATAATGTAAGCTCCTAGGCAGCTTGCCAGACGTTTCGCAAATTCCCATTCTGTCTCCTGATAACGAATAATCGGTTTTTCGATGGTGGTTTCCCTGCCCGCAGTACAAATCACCCTTCCGCCTCCAGCCTCTATCGATTCCCTGACAATATCTTCATAGGTGTTTTCCACCCTTTGAAAGGACTGGCTGCGTTTCCTGCCATCCAGCTTCCATGAGCCTGTTGTGATTTCCAGAAATACTTTTTTTACATTGCCGAAAGCCACAGCCTGCATGTCTGTCAGGCATCCCGCAAAAATCGTCTGGTTTTTCTCTCCATTTTTTATCTTAATGGTACTGTCAAAAAGTTCTTCCCCCAATCCGGGCGCATTCGGATTTAATATCCCTTCCAGTTTCATGATGCCATGCTGATTAAACTTCCAGACAAAATGGAAGCGGTGTATCTCCAGCAACGGTACCTCTGTCTCCACTGTAAGCAAATCATTCACTTGGATTTCCATAATTTCCCCCTATATCTTCACTTTTGCTCCTTTTACATTGAATCCACTTTTATCCACAACAAGCTCTGTTGTTCCCTGGCGAATGCTCACTTTTGTCTGCGCGCTGAGCTCGATCAGCGAGGTATTGCTGCTAAGCTCCATGCTGCCTCCCGCCTGAATATGCACAGAACCATCACTTACGATATTAATTCCGGTCTCGTCTGACAGTTCCATATAAGTTCCATTATTGTTGGTCACGATAATCCGGTCTTTTGCCAGGCGAATTTCTTTTCCCTGCTTATTTCTCCAGAATTTGCAGCTGGGATCGCTCCTTAAACTGCTTTCTTTTTCATGATATGCACTTATCACATAAGCATCCGACTCCCGTCCGGTGGGAAAGTGCAGATGAATCAGGTCTCCCGGCTCCGGCATACAATACCAGCCGGTTCCGTCAGCAGAAGAGTAAACTGTCGCATAAGGAAACCAACGGCTTCCCGCATTCCCTGAATTTTCATCACCCCGTATCGCTGCCTGCACCTGTTCTCCCTTCACTGCTGTGATCGTTCCTAAAAGAGAGATTCCCGCCAATTTTGCATTCTCTTTTTCCGCAGTATAAAAACCTGACTTTGGTTTCATATAATAAGTATGATACAGCTCATTTCCACTCATGAGCGTTTCAATTTTCCATACGGTCATGGCTCGTCCGTCTATGATTCCCACGTCCCCCAGATAATACACGTCCCGGCTTTCCCATATGTAATAGATGAAATCCTGCGGCAATACTGACAGCCCCTGGTTTTGCTTCTCCCAATAAGTCTTTATATCAAATTGTGTGCGATATTCCTGCATATCGCCCATTATGGTATTGTCACGCGCAGGCAGTCCGAAATAATATTTGCACCCTTTTGTTTCCGCATCTGCCACTACTACCGTCTGCTTTTGACTTGCCAGCCTCTTTATGAATTCCCAGTCTGTTTCCCGATACTGCACCATAAGTTTTCCAACGGTCTCCTTTTTTCCGACCGTCATAATTTTTGCCGCATACTCATACGTGCTGTTACAGGTGTCCAGGAGCTGTTCATATGTTATAGATTCTTCCTGAAAGGTTCTTATGTGTTCTTTCAAATCCATCAAAGCCGTGCCTGAGCCCAATATCAAAGACATTTTGCAGGTCTGTCCCGTTACCTGAAACACCATATCTTTTATCCATCCGCAGAGCCAGATATTTTCCCCCTGTTCGCCAAGTGTATAAACATGAACCCATGTATCTTTTTCTCCCAGCGCCGCATATTCTTTCATTTTAGACATCGGAATCATGCCCTCAAAGCAATATTGCATATGCTCGTTTACTTCCTGTATTCCCCGGCAGCCGGATATACGGAAATCCTCAAAGTGTTCTAATCTCAGTTGTTCCTCTCTCATAGTTCCTCCTGTACCTTATAATATAATTGTATTTCCTCCAGTCCAAGCCCTGTAATCCCTCTTCGAATCAGACTTTCCGCCAAATCCAGGGACAAAACAGTATGCCGCTCATTCCCCTCCTTAAACCAAAATATATGCTGTTCTATTGGAAATCTTTTATTTCCGGGTTGCCCGCTCTGCCAGATACATTTCCCATCTTCAAATTGATAGGTGACCATCTGCGCCTGATGAATCTCATTCAATACCGGCAGATAATAAAGCTCCGGTTTTCCGCTCTGCGGATGAAGCAAAATAATTTCTTTCGTAAGAAACGTTACCCGGTACTGTCTGAGTACTTGATTCACCCTGGGCGATATGAGCAGAAAGGGAGAACAGATGATGTCAATAAAGATTGTCTCATTTTGCTGCTCTACAAAGAACATCTCCCGGTCGGGCAGTTTACCGTACCCTTTATATGAAATATCCCGGACATCAAACCGTCCATACCAGTCTATCAGTCTTGGCGCCTGCTTCGATTCCAGCGCTTCCGTCATCTTAAAGTATTTCATCGCTGATTCTTCCTCCTTTACCGGTTCTTGTCCTTCTTAATCAATCAGGATTTTTCTTCTCTCCTGCCTGGGAAGCTCCTTGTGCGGCTGACCGGCTTGTGCCGCCCTTAAAATTGCGCAAAGACCTTTATAAATCTCATCCTTCGTCTTCCATTTTCCCGTTGTCTGTGCCCAGTCATTCACATAATGTGTGAGAACTGCCGGAGCTTCTGCCGTAGAACGGTTCAAACTGCCATAAGCAAAAATAATGTCTTCTGCTCTTTTGCCTGGCGCTTTTAAAATTTCTTCAGAGAAAAACTTTGTGATAAAAGGCGCTAACGTTTTCCCTCCCTTTCCGCTCCATGCGGCAGAAATCAGATGTATGGTGTCATATTCTGTGTCCAAATCAAAGAAGTCTTTATACTGATACCGCAATTCAGCTCCCTGACGCAAATGGAAGCGGCAAAATTCCAGCTCATTTTCCGCACATTCCATTTGCGTGGAAAGAGAAAAAACCACTTGGTAAGTAATAAATTCCGGGCTGGAAGTTTCTGCTTCAATTTTTGCCTTTAGATACTGCATACAGTCTGTTGCCGTGTAAACAATCCGTTCTGTCTCCGCTAAAAGCAGGATTTTATCCTGATATTTTAAGATGCCCGGAGAGATTTTCAAGGTATCACCCTCCACGCTGATGTCGCACCCACTTAATATACCATCATCATAATCCTGATAGGTCAGCCGCCCATATTCGTAGCTGTAATCGCGGATGGCTGTCAATGCTTCCTTTTTTAAAATACGGTTTTGTTTAAATAAGGGATACTTACTCTGCATCGCTGTTACCTCCATATCTTTTGTTTTTTCGTTTGTCAAATCCTCAATTATCCTCCGTGCGGCGTTGTCTCACTCTCCCCTTCCTTAAAATCCCAGGAGCTGTCAGTCACTTTAATGCCCTTCATCAAGTGAAAGGGAAACCGGTAATTTCCCTTCGCCCATTTTTTCAGCACCGTCTCCTTTAAGATATAATCCTGATGCTTCTTTATATCCTTCTTTGTAACCCCCGCCTCCTCCAGATAGGACTGCACTGCTTCTCCATCTGTTATTGTACCAATTTTATGAATACCTACCTCCAATGGCTGCCATGTAAGCGTTTTTGTTTTATAGTTATACTTTGCTTCTATATACAACCGCTCCTGTTCTTCTATGTATATTACACTTGATATTGTAAGTATATCTGGCTCCTCGTCACCCATATACTCTATCGCAATTATTGCATATTCATCGCGCAAATATTTGCAGTCAAAACTCATAATGCAATATTTAGAGTCGGTAAAAAACAGCCAGCGCAAATAGTCAATATGTTCTTCTGCTTCCTTGACATTATTAAACAGAAGCCCTCCATCCGCCGCATCTAAATAAATTTCATCTAAAATATTTCTGTCCAGGTAATTGATTACAATTCCAAGCAGAATACTTAGTAATACCAACAAGGTTCTTTTTATCATTCCTTTTATGACCATTTTGCCCCTCCCCACACATAAATACCTGACTCCATCTGTTTCATTACCCCTTGTGGTCTTTTAAGCGTTTTAAAAAATCATAGGTCTCTTTATAATTCTCTCTATATGGTTCAGCCTTCAGATCCTCCAGGGTCTCCTTCTTGTCTCCATTTTTATCCTTAATCTTCAACCGCTCCATAATTATGGCTTCCACCTCATCATAAGGATTATTTTCCAGAAACTCCTCAATCCGGTCTTCATCACTTAATGGCAGTGTCTGGTAATACTGCTGAATGGCGTCCAGCAACGTCACTTCTTCCCCTACCCTATGTACCAGATTGTCCCCATCTAAATCAGAAATAAAATCGTCATTTCCAAACGATGTCTTCCCTTCCGGCTTGTATATGGCATCCCCCAGCCATCCGGTTATATCCTGCCTTGTCTCTGAGTCTTCCCATCCCATTCCACCCGTTGTCCAACCCGTCCATTGATGAAACTGTTTTGTTTTGCTCTCATCCGCCAATCCTGCTGAAACCGTATACATCATATGGGGGAAATCCCCTTTTCCTTCATACCGGTCATAAATTTCTTTGTACCTCTTCAGGTAAGCATCCACATCAATCACCCCGTCTTCATCAATGTAACGCTCCCCCAGCCGTTCCATATTTTTTACCCAAAGTGTAAACTCCTCTTTTGCGCCATCATTCTTGTCTTTATTCTTGTTTTCACTTTCATCTTGATACCTCCGGGCTAGCGCTTCTGCCGCATCATAGGAATAGTTCTCTGAATCGCTTGTCATTATATTTTGCAGTTTAACCATCTGCCGCAGGTACAGATAATCTGACTTTCCCAGTCCCAGCTCTTCCGTAAACCATCTTTCCATACTCTCACTGTCATACTCAAAAACAAGCCCCGCCCCCTTTTTCCATGCATGGGTCTCGCGTTCAATCCCAAATATTTTCATCTCTTTATTGTTATACCCGCCTACCTGACTCAGCGCCCGGGAAAAATACCAGCCAATCTCCCGATTGGACTTATCCGGGTATTTTTTCTCAATCAGCGAATAGGTCTCCGCCATGATTCTTGCTGTCCTTGCATCAAATCCAAACTGCTCATATAAGACAGCCATCAGGTATTCCTGCGGCGAGGTATTTACTTCCTTTACGCAGATCATGCCTCCTCTGCTGCATACCGCAACTGCATCTGCCTGTAAAAGCGCCGCTGCACCGGGACCGCCTGCCAATACCGCATTGTTTGCCTGTATCCATGGGTATTTTATATTAGGCACGCATGGCTGAAGACCAACAGACGAACACTTTTTACATAATCCAAAGGTAACAATGTTGCTCTGTTTAAAATCTTCCACTGTGGCAATCGGCAGACGCCCTTCCTTTGTCACAATTCCATGGTCCTGTGTCATCTGGATTCTTGAATATTGTGTGCCTTCGCTGCAGGCGATGATAGAGCCCAGCGTCACATATTTGACGGTGGGTTTCCCCTTATATCGCTGATTTTGTATCATCATCCACTCCAGTCCCATCAAGTCTGCCTTTTCTTTGTCTTGTTTCCAGAGCTCTATCTGCGCAGCCAACCCCATCCAGCCTGCTGCCGTGCCTTGTATCCCATTTTCCTCTTTTCCCTTGCTCCCCATACGGTTTTCCTCCTTTTTCGTAAGTTACACTGGCTTCCAAGCCTTCTCTTTTGTATTTGCCATACTGCCTTCCCTATATGGAATAGGGGAACAGACCTACTCCGTAAAATCCCAGGAGCTGTCAGTCACCTTAATCCCCTTCATCAAGTGAAAAGGAAACCGGTAATTTCCCTTTGCCCATTTTTTCAACACCGTCTCCTTTAAGATATAATCCTGATGCTTCTTTATATCCTTCTTTGTAACCCCCGCCTCCTCCAGATAGGACTGCACTGCTTCTCCATCTGTTATTGTACCAATTTTATGAATACCTACCTCCAATGGCTGCCATGTAAGCGTTTTTGTTTTATAGTTATACTTTGCTTCTAAATACAGGAAATTCTGGTCTTCCATATATATTGTACTTAATATTGTAAGTATATCTGGTTCCTCGTCACCCAGATATACTATCGCAATTGTTTTATACTCATCACGTAAATATTCGCAGTCAAAATTCATCCTGCAATATTTATTGTCAGTAAAAAACATCCAACGGAAATAGTCAATATGTCCTTCTGCTTCCTTAACATTATTAAACAGAAGCCCTCCGTGTTGCGCACTCAAATAGATTGAATCTAAAATATTTCTATCCAGGTAATTAATTACAATTCCCAGCAGAACACTTAGTAACACCAACAAGGTTCTTTTTATGATTGCTTTTATGACCATTTTGCCCCTCCCCATACATAAATACCTGACTCCGTAAAATCCCCAAAGCTGCTGCTTCTTACTTCATCCCGTCAAAAAAATTCTTTACCCATCGCTCATTCTCAAATCCAAAAACCGTTTCCCTGCCCACATACAGCTTTTGCTTTCTGCAGCTCACCGGAACCACGCTGAATGCCCATTCCATCGGTCTTGTCCAGATAAAAAACCGCACCTCCGATTCTTCAATGTCATCCGTATTCTTCTGTGGAATATGCTCTCCATATTTGTCATAAATCTGCTCATATTCCACCTCTTCAAAATCATTTAACCGGCTGCTGCACAAATACCGGTAACGCACATTTCCCGCCAAATCCTTCAGGTAAAGCTCCAACGTCAGATTCTCCACATTGCGGGAGATCATACCACTTGCGTTGCTCCTTGCAAGACGCTCTATCAACACCACCTCTGTCCCCTGATGGGTGTAGGCGCTAATCTGATATGGCAGCGCCGGCTCCTTTGAGCGAATGGATATATGTGCCAGACCCAATTTTTTATCCCGAAGATATTTAATGGCCCCATCTACACAGCTCATCTTAAAACTGCTGTCTGCGCCTTTTTCTCTTCTGCTTCGATTCGTCTGAATCGCCCTCCCCGGTACAAATTCCTTGATTGCATCCCGAAACAGTTCCATTTTGCAGGACTGTCCGGTCAGTTTTATCATTGAATATTCCTCCAGCATATCCCTCCGGTACATATCTTCCAGAAACTCTTTCACAATTCCATATACATCCGCTCTTAACAGTAACTCCAAATCATAAATATTAAAGAGAATTGCCGGAAATGTTTTCACAGTCTCCAAACCGTTTTTTCCCCCAATCGACAACTTCCACTTATCCGCCTCTACCCATGTGACGGACTCGCTTCTGTCCTTTTCTTCCCCTAACCCGATTTGCAGCGTCCCTTTTCGACTGTAAAATTCCTTTTTCACTGTTTCAGCAAGGAAAAACAGGAAATAAAAATTATTCTTTACTTTATAATATTCCTCACGGCTTCGGTTTTCATATTTTTTATACTGAGTCGGAATATACTGCTCCGCCTCCTGATAAACAGTCTCCAGTTCCTTATATAACGCTGCCGCCGTATCCTGATCTACGCTCCGATAAATATCTAAATCAAATCCTTCCAGTATCTCCGTCACAGACTTTAAGCTGCCCACTCCCATCCGGTTCACAATCGCAATCTTCAACAGCTGCATCACCCGGTAGGTCAGATTGTTCCCTCCAAAATCGGTATCTCCGTTCTCATATGACGTTTCTACCTCAATCCAAAATGCCGGTTTTTTATCCTGGATATGAAAACTTCCTGAGCATAAATCGGTTGTGCCTCCCCCACAGTCAAGAATCAGCGCCTTATATTCCTCCCCTTCTGCAAACTGATTCCTGCTGATTAAATCGGAAATCGTATTGTAAAGCACCGCTACTCCCTCATCAATCATATCTTCTTCCTCTACCGCATATCCCGGCAGGATCTCATGAAACAGATTTAAAAACTGAGCCTTTTGTTTTACCGGGCAGGAGATATGTACTCTTTCAATCCTGCACTTATACTGATTGGCCACCGATGAAAGCACATAGTCAAAATACGCTTTCAAAATATCCTTTCGTTTAATTAGCTGCCGATGTCCCTCACGATCTGTGACTTCTTCCGATTTTTCATAATCTCCTATCCAGCGTTTAATATCATAAAAGACGCAGAATCCTTCATCAATATAGCTGGAGTTTGCCAATTTAATGGCTTCATAACCAAATAAATATTCAGGTCTTCCATTTGGCATGGAATGTACTCCTACTACGCTTGGAAGCAGTGTTGTTTCCTTCCATCCCGCTGTTGTGTCATAAAAGGCTGCATAGCGAATAGCATTAATTTGTTCTGCATCTGCATTTGATTGCTCAACTTGTTCATAATAATGATAGTCAAGAAACACGCCTGCCGTTGTATTGGCAGTTCCAAAGTCAAGCGCCACCGGCACCATCAATTCCACAGGCTCTTTTATCTCGAAATCCAGCAGCGGAACCGGATATACCGGCAGATATTCCGGGACATACTGCTCCTTTCCCCCGTAAATTCGATAAAACAATTCCGATTGTTCCCTCTCCAGACAATACAGCGTATAATTTTTTACCTCCGATTCCATGCAGGAAATATCTGCAGATTTTGTCAGATATAAAACATCTGTCTGCTCACCCTTGGGAAGAAGATTTAGGATCGCGCAAAGCATACCATCCCCACTGACTAAAAGTGCATTGCTCCCTGCAAAACGCTTATCGTAGGGAATGGTATACCCATCATGAAAATCTATGGCAAGTCCCTGATAAGCCACTATCTTGGCACGGCAATATAAAAATCTTGAGTCCTGCATCTGCAATTTGCTGCGGCTCAACACTTGTTCGATTGCATCTCTTCCCACACCGCTTTGTTTTTGAATCAGGAAATATTCGTCCGCTCCGCGATAATGCAGGATTGTATGAATTAACTCCTCTTTATCCATCGGATTCACCATCCCCTGCACAATCTTCTCCTTTATGCAGATTTCACGCAGCTGGAAAATTGTCATCAATTCCAGATCTGCTTTATGATAACGAATTTTTGCTTGTTTCGTCTCCGTATTTTGTTTTAATTTGTATCCATACCTGTTCATCATCTTCTCCACTATTCTCTCCGTATCATTTTTCAACAGGCTGCTGCTTGTCCAACCCTATCTTCTGTGGCATCTCACCTTGAAATAGATTTTATTAAAACAGTACCATTTCATCCAGAACCATCGTCTCATCTATTCCAATAATCCCAAAGTGGCGTTCCCAGAACAAATATACCTGCACATTAATCGGCAGAAATACTGCCTGCAAAAACGCAAACCGCTCCCTGTTCTTTCTGCCCTCTTTCTCTCCAATATATATGAGCAGATAATTTGCCTCCTCTTTGTTTTCATAAATAATTGAATATGGGTATAGGAGCCGCATCGCCTCCCTGAACAGGGCAATGCTGCTCCCACAGCGATATAACTTCCATACCATCCTCAAAATCAGCGGCAATTTTTCTTTTTCTATCTGTCTTATGACTGTTTCTGAATTTATCTGGCATACATCTTCAAGCAGTTCTTTTAAAATATATCTGAGCTGATATTCTTTTCTGGACAATCCCTGTCTTAAATCCAACTGCACGATATAATGTATATAAATATCAAAGAATACGTCCCTGCTCTTCTGGTATTCCTTTAAATTTATATCAAATATTTTTGAGAATATTTTTGCAAAACGATAAAGAGGATTGATCTCTACAACCGATTGCTCTATTTGATTCTCATTTAGATATTCCAGCGCCACCTCCGTATACGGACTTCCATTTTGCGTCGGAACATAACGCAGCTCCTCCCGGTCAATTCCAGACTTGTCCGCACGTAATGCTGCCTCCCATGCCAAATTCATATTCGCACCCCTGCTAATCGGTATTCGATAAATTCCATCTGCATTTGTGATACCGCAAAATTAATCATGCTGTCCGTCAGATAATGCTCTGGCTGAAGCGCCTCAAATTGAAGCAGCAGAATCCTGCGATGAGCGGCAGGTATTAACTCCTGCTCCAGAAACCAGTTCATCCCTTCTATTTGCGGTATTTCCGATGTCTGTTCACAGATCTCATAGTTTACTATTTTAACAAACTTACGAATATCCAAATCCATAATCCTGCGGAATACATCCGCTTTTGTCAACAGACGATTCCCCGTATAAGCCGAAATCCTCCCAAGAAACGTATCCCTCTTATGGTTCGTCAAAAATTCTTCCCGGTAATCCAGAGAACGGACAGGTTCCGCCTGGACAATATGAAGCAAATCCCAACTATGATATTCCTCTTTCTGTGATTTTATGATAATTTTATCTTTTTCCTGTCGAATATCTAAAATATCAGCATTTTTTTCGATTAAATATCCATCGGTTTGTACCCGATTTTTTATTTGAATTTCATGTTCATAATAAATTCCATCAATGGTTGCCTCTCTAAATTTCTCACTGTCAAGTCTGATATGTTCGATATTCCACAAGGGCATCATTCCATACTCAACAGCGCCGTCAGCTTCTTCCCAGCTAATATCCAGCTGAGAAAGGGTAATAGTCTTTTCAGTGGGAAGAGAATCCCTGTCCATATATATATCAAAAAAACGCTCCAAATATCCTACATGAACAGTCTCCCAGGGAATCATATTGTCCTGGAATATCTGATAGAGCCGCTCAATTTCTTTTCGGTAGCGTATTGCCGGTCTGATGCACACCGTTACCTGCCTTTTTTCTCCGTCTGTCTTCCATGTGGCAAAGAGACGGCGTTTCTGCTTCCAGTGTATTAAATCCGGTTCTGTAATACGCAAAAAAACCGTTCCCAAAAACACTTCCTTCTGAGTCGATACTGCCTCTTTCAATTCTTTCTCTTGCAGATCTTCTTCCCTTACCGGGTACAATGTTCGATTAGTTTTGTCATAATCCTTATTCTGGATAATCGTAGTCACTATTTCATACTGGCTTCCGGTCAGCTCCAATTCTTCATAAATGCGGCTTTCCAGAGCCCGGTATTTTCCTTCCATCTCCCGAATAGCGTTTCCCATACCCTGAAGCAATACTTTTTTGGCAAATACCTGTTCTTCCGGATCTGCAATTTCCCGCAACTGTTCTGCAATATACCGTTCAAAATCAAATGGATATTCCTGTATTGATGACAAGTTATTATTTTTCCATTTATCCACTCTGCGCCCCTCCTAATATTCTACATTTTCTTTTTGTATATTATTTTCTTCTGATAATACCTCTGAATTGTCAGCTTCTGTTGTTTGCGGTATCTGCTCTTCCACAGGCTCTGCCTGCTCTGCCTCTTCACTCTCTTTCTCTTCTTTTTCTTTCTTTTCTTTCTCCGCAGTGATCTCCGTCTCCAGAACTTCCAAAAAACCATCTATTTGCTCTACCTTATCATCCATCTTCAATTCCCGGTAAATATTTTTGGCAAAGAGATATTGTTTTTTTGCTTCCAGTTTATCGCCCGATGCCTCCTGTTCTTTTGCTGCCTCTATGTAAGCTTCTGCCTGCTGTTTTTTGCGCACATTCTCCTTTAATTTCTCACTGGCAGAGGAGATTTTGGGCTGCAGCAGCTTCACATGAACCGTATCCTCCATTTCCTGGTATTTCTCTAATGCCATCAGGTAGTATACGTTGGCGCTGTCATAATCGCCTTTGGCAAATGCACTGTCTCCTTCGCTCACCAAGGACGCTGCCCCCACTTCGTTTGCTGCTTTATTCTGCGCTGCTTCTATGCTGCTTTGGTCAGCCTCACTTCTAAGCGTATACAGATTATCCAGAGACTTTTTCGCCTCCTGTCTGCCTTCTTCAAAGTATGCGCTTGCAGCCATTTTCTTCGCTTCCTGATATTTTTTCTCAGCCCGCTCGTAATCTCCTGCTGCCACCAACGCATCTCCCATTTCAATATACTCGAATACTTCCAGGTATGCGGCAACCGTATCCAGCCTTTTATCAATGTACTCATCCGCAACCCGATCCGCATATCGTGACCGGTTCAATGCAGTAAGATATGCACTTTGTGCTTCCTCATAATTTTGTACATAATACGCTTCATCGGCAATATTGATTGCTTCTATTAATTTTTGATAGTCAGAAATTTCTTCGATCCGTTTTTTATCCCTCAAATTGTGGGCCACATCAAGCGCCTTCACACACTCCTCCTGCGCCCGAATAAAATTCCTGTCCTGTATATACTCGATCGTATCGGCATACCTTAACTCCAATTCCTCTATCTGCTTTTTCCGCCACAATCGGAGAAACCACAAAACCAGAGACAAAATGAGAATTGCAACTGCCGCTACAATGCTGACGATGATTATCTTCTTGATTTTCCGCCTTTTATTGGGATCAAGGAATATCTTATTTACATAGATTACAGCACAGGTATAGTTCTCCAGCCTTCCCGTCTGTTCCTGAAACAATTTACCTTCCAGCTCCAACAGCATCTCTTTCGGTTCTGTTGCATCCGCAAAGACGGCATCCATTTCTTTTCTTCGTATCTTCTCCCATATACCGCGTGTATATAGAGCGATAACATCCCCATTTTGCAATTTGATCTTCTTTGAAATAACAGGAGAGAATCCCTGTCCTTGTCCGGCATAGGCATAGAGATTATTCTTCTCTTCATGTTCTGCAAGAACATCCTCCGGCTGCCGCTGCTTCACCGCTATTTCATTCGCTAAGGAAGTGTCCTTGGAGCGGTTCTGTATATAACCCTTCCGGTACAGGCACAGACGGGTATTTCCTGCGTATCCATAACGCATCTTTGTATAGTCTGTAATGACTACCATAATAGACGCTTTCAAACGATCCTTATGCTCTGCTTCACATAGAGCGTCATTCGCTGCCTTCAGACAGGCAGAAATGGTATTCCTGGACATGGACGGGCGCTCCTGAAATTTCAGGAATGCTGCCTGGCTGGCAAGACTTGCACTGACCGGATCCGGATGCTCGTTTAATCCATCTGCAATTACATAACACGCATATTTGTCATATTCTACATAGGCAAAATAATCATTATTGGTTAAATCAATGCCTGCCTCTGATATAAACTCTGTTTGAAACGAGCTGTTCTGCTTCCTCATTGGTTCATCTGTTCCTTCCTCAACAATCTGAATATAAATATCTAATGGGCCTGCATCACGATAACGCAGGCATTATCCTTATCCTTCTGCCCACTCTGTTCTATTTTTTTGATAATGTTCTCTGCTTTTAACTGGCAGCCTCCCCCCTGACTCAAACACTCTTCCATGTCACGCCAGCGAATAGTCTCATACACCCCATCGCTCATCAGCAGCACGTAATCATCTTCTCGCAAAGAAATCGGAGTATCAAACACTTCTATATCCCGGAAACCATCGCGTCCCACAAAATTATACAGCCGGCGCTGCTCTAACAATTCTATCGTCTCCTGCCTTGTTATCTTTCCTTCGTAGTAGCGCTGTTGTGCCAACATATCAATCGTGTGACCCACACTGACTGGAACCAGCTCATGATTGCGATATACCGCTATCCTGATATTACCCACAACTGCATAATATAGCTTATGATTACGGATTAAGACCGCTCCCACAGATGCAGTTCCATGACTATCGGCAAGCTGCCTGAGAACCTCCCTGTTTGCACACCGAAACGCCTGACGAAAATAATACTGTGGATTATAAAAAGCTTCTTTTCTTTTAAATATATCTTGAAACACTTTTACGCAGCTTAAACTGGCGACCCGTCCATAATGGAGTTTCCCATGACCGTCCGCTAATACGGCCATAATCCCGTCTCCAAAGTTTTGAATCCCATATTCATCTTCTTGAATCTCTCTGTTTCCAATCGTTTTTGCCATTCCGGTTTCAAACTTATCTATGCCGTTCTTATTTTCATGCCGTTTAGCTTGTGGCAATTCCATCAGAACCCGTATGGAGCATAAGACAAGCATGATCAGAAATACCATAGCAACTGTAAGTTCTGAAAAAGTCATAATTTATCCCTCTATTTCCACACCCGAACCATTTGATTTTTTCCTGTCCGATCCTGCCTGTTTCAGTTTATATCCCTGCTCCTTTTTTTGATTTTCTTCTTCATCTCCGGTCCACACAAAATTATCTCCGCAAAAAGGCACAAATACAAACAGACAGCCTCCGATTTCAATCGCATCATATGCAGATAACGGCGTTGGTGCAAAAACCACCCTGTTGTTATGATACACTAAACCATTGCTGTCCCCAGGTAATAAGACAGTACTTTTCTGTTTCGGATCATACACAATGATTGCATGATTTCTTCTCGCTATCTTATCATCACCTAATATCTGAATATCCATATCGTCTGCCCGACCTGCAAAATTTTTTCCTTCTTTTATCCGATAATCACGTCCCTGCTGCGCTCCTGATATGCACACCAACCACCCGCAGACCGGAGAAATAGCTTCTTTTAACAATAATTTTTGCAGTTCTTCTGACTTTTCCTCTGTCGCTTCTGCCTCTGCATCCTTTTTACAAAACGGGCATTCCTTCCCAAACACTCGAGCCGAATAATAATGTCCATTTTCACATCGCCTTAATGCTCCGTACATTTTCGATTTCTCCCTTCATTTCTCTTTTTATACGCTAATCTTATGTTCTTCTTTTACACCTCTATTTTCCTAGCGAAGCAACAACCGATTTAACCCGATGTGGATACAGTCCCCACTCCTTACCAGACATGGTACATCTGAAGAAATATGGTATTCTCCTCCATCTTCCGCTTTTTTCACAATCGTACCGTTTTGGCTCTCCAGATCCGACACATACCAGCTTCCTCCGGCAAAATTTAGTACCGCATGTTCCACATCCACCATACTTGCATATGGACTATTTCTTAAATCAATCTCCACCCGGTTTTCTCCTACATCTCTTCCAATGATAACAGACACCTTATTATAGATATCCCATACCATAACTTCTGTTCCATCCTCACTTAACAGGACTGCTTCTGTAATCCCTCCTGATTCCTGTATTTCCGGTAAAAGCGGTTCTTGTTCCGCTTCTTCCAACGTCATACCCTGCTGCTCTCTTTGATAATCACACACAGCCAGCAGCAGGAATAGCAACGCCACCCCTGCACTTACCCATAAAATCACCGGCTGTTTCCTTATTTCCTGCGGGTATGCCCACCCGATCCCAAAGATTGCCGCACTCATGCACATAAGCATTAAATCAATCATTGTTTTCTTCATCGATACCCCTTGCTTCGCTCCATATTCTCATTTTTGTTAGTATTTCTTTATTCCCATATATCGCTCAAACAAATCCGATACATCAGTGGGATTTTTCTTTCCTTTATGGATCTCTCCACTCTGCGGATGAAATCCAAAAAACTGTTCAAAATTTGCTGTCATATTTTGCCCAGGAGCTTGGCTGTATGTACTCTTCTCTCCTGCCGCATTCTTTCTTGCCATAGCTTTTATCCGCTTTTTATCATACTTCTTTCTCTTATCTGCGTCTTTAAGCACCTCATAAGCTTCTGCAATCTCTCCAAATTTTCTTGCTGCTTCCGCATCCCCCGGATTTGCGTCCGGATGATACTTTTTGACCAATTTCCTGTATGCTGCTTTGATTGTATCCGCACTGTCCTCCGGCTTCACACCCAGCACATTATAATAATCCATTTAAGAACCTCCTGATTCCATAAAATTCCGCCATATGAAAACAGGGGGTACACCTGCTTAGTCCCGATGTACCCCTGTTTTTAGGCAGCTATGCAGCCGGGTATCCACCTTCCACTGTAAGCTGTGCCAGCTTGTCTTTCTTCTGTTTAATTGTTAATGTAAAGGTTCCTACGCCCTCTGCATCTCCGAAATCCTCTTTGTAATCCACCACAAACGCGTTGGGGAAATAATATTTTCTCTCCATGATTCCTGCCGCCACATGCTCCACAGTCACCTTCCGGTAGCAGTCTGCCCGCTCCGCCGGAACCGCCGACCACTGGGCCAGTTTCCTGGTGCTGTCGAACGGGTCTCCGTCCGTTGCCGTCAGGATACGTCCTGTGATTTCCATTGTTGCTCCCACATCTTTCGTTCGGGCATTGGAATCAAGCGGAATATCTGTTGTAAACTTTACACTCTTTACACACTCTTTTGCTATCTCAAAAGGCTCTGCACCTTCAATTTTTACTGTATAGGACATAATCTGTATGTACTCCTTTCGTCTCTTTCTTTATTCTCCATTAAATCCGCCTTCAATTGTTACTTTGTCGTTCTCGTCCTTCTTCTCACGCATATGGATGTAAAAGGTGCCTACTCCGCTCTCGTCGTCCACCTCCTCACTGTATTCCACCACAAACGCATTGGGGAGAGAGAATTGGCGTACAATTTGCCCGGCAGATACCACGGTAATCTGCGCATTGCGGTAACAGTCCGCTTTCTCGGATGGCACCTGAGACCACTTTGCCAGCGCCAGTGTGGCATCCCCGCCTTCTCCTCCTACCTTATAGAGCATCTTGCCCCACACCTTCACTCCCAGACCAAAATCGGTTGCTCTGGCATTGGAATCCTGGGTGGATTGTGAGTCAAATACCACTTTGGTAATGCTTTTTTCGTCAAATGCAGCTTCCTCTACACCTCCGGTGATTTTCATACGAAATCCCATATTATTTTCCTCCTTTATTCTTTATCTCCAAAGGCTTATGCCTGATTGGACAATCGGTTAATTTCTACTTCCAGGTTGCGCTGATTGCCGTTAAAGGTAATATTCAGTGTGCAGTAGCCGTTCTGCTTATCAATCTCATATTCGATGTCGTCTCCCTGTTTCAGGATTGCATTGGTGCATTCGCGCTTTGCCATCCACTGGCTTTTCTGGCTTGACGGGTTGCTTGAGAAAAACTGTACAATGGCGTCCTCCTTAAAATCTCCGGTGCCATGGCGCATGATGCGCTCAATGTACGTTGTTGCCTGGGTCTTGTAGATTGGCTCATAAATACTGCCGTTACTCATCAGATTTCTTGCTTTATATACCATAATGTGGGTAATATCCTGTCCCTTGAAGCTTGCATTCTCAGAACTAAATACAAATCCAAAATTCTTACGGTTAATATCGCTCTTAATGGTATTGGTAAAACCAGTAATCTCCTTTGCCATCGTGGTATATACCTGAAGAGAGTTGTTATCTGCCTCTATGTCAAAACGAACGCCGGGCAGCTCCAAATCAACATTTGTCTTGTCCAGCTTCTCGTTCAGGTATTCAGGGCACTGGTAAGCCGCTGTCAGACCTGCCGCCACATAAGCTGCGCCAATATACACGCCCTCAATCCACAGCTTCATAACATCCTCTTTCTCCTCGGACAGCATAATGCTGTTGTCCTCCCCAATTACCATTCTTCTGTCCAAAACCACACCGGAGCGATCCTTCGGGATTACGGTGAAATTTGGAATACATGGAATTGCAAACTCGGAAAAAGCTTTTCCAATCAGCGGCGTACAGCGGTCCTCGTACTTTTCAATTCCCTCGGTGGACAAAGCAGAAAAGGTGGTGCTTTCTCCTGTCTCATAGCTAAAGAAGCACTGAATCTCATAATCTTTGCATACGTCAAGAATTCTTACAAGAGACTCCACACTGTTCGTGCCGTCTTTATCCTGCTGTGAGTTCCCCTTGAACCGCTCCCTTGTCAGCTTCATCTTACTGTATTGATCCAGCGACACATCGGGAACAACTGCATACCATACCGTGTTGGAAAAATCATTCTTTGCATTTGTAGTGTTCAAATAAGTAATCAGCCGCGGGATATTATTGGATTTTGCCAGCATCTCGTTGGACTGGTTGGTGATTAACAGCGACGGGCGCGCACCTTTCAGCTTCTTCGGATACTGTTCAAAGAAACACCATACTCCCAGCAGCTTCTCAATCAGAGGCTTTACCACCTTGATAAATTCCGCTTTTGATTCCCGGTAAAACTCCAAATATGCGTTGTAGTTGGCTACCTCCTGCTCATGATCAATATTGCTCTCCAGTGTGGAGGAAAGAGGACAGAATGTTCTGGCCACCAGCTCTTTCACATAATCATTGCCATCTTCATTGAGCGCCTCATAGTCTTCCTTCAACGCTTCAATCAGACCCGTGTTCACATTATCATCAACAGCCACCATAGCCGTTGTCTCTGCCTTGGGCGCCTCCAGAACCTTCAGCTCTCCGTTCTCGCCCATGCTCAGAACTCCTAAAGCCAGCGGTGTGTTATCCTTTTTGCCATCACCGTTACCCAACAGCAGTCGGGCCTTGGAGTCTTCGATCAGCAGCGGCAGCATTGCATTCAGGTTGCTGTAATTTTGACTGGCCTCCTCGAACATTACGTTCAGCTTATCTGCCAAATCCTTCTTCTTGGGATCTCCCTCATCCAGCGTGGCATATTCTCCATATGTATACTGCAGCTCCTTCCGGTTCTGCTTAATGGACTCCATTACCTTTTTAGGCGCAAGCATCTCTGTCAGCTTCTCGAACTTAAAGTCCACATTGATGACTCCGCCTGTCCTCTTGGCGGCAATCATGGACAGGAGCATATTCAGCACTTCATTCTGCCGGTTTAAAGGAATCTTTGTCACCATCTCCTCAGGAATGGTCTCCGGCTTTTCCAACTGATATACCGCTTTTCTGGTATTGGCATTGTAATAGTTATAGACCACCGGTTCAAATTTCTCCAGCAGCTCATCAAAGCTATGTACCAGCAGATGCTCATTAATCTCTTTGATTTTATCATCTGTCAGGCTTTCCATTCCCCGTACATCTCCCACCAGCGTCAGAATATCCATCTTCTCTGAATTGATTACATCCATCAGCATGGTGCGGTTTGTCTGTTTGATTACATTTGACATAAGATTTTCCTCCTAATTGTATCTTTCTTCTTTTATTTGTTACTTCAAAACTTCTGTTATCCTGAATCACCCATTGGTCAGTTCTGAGGGCTTAAGGCTTTTATAATGGATCTCGATCTCTGTCGTCTTATCCAAAGCCACCGTAATCTTGGCATTATAGGAAACCGGATACTCAATTCCCTTCCGAAGGACTTCCATTCCTCTGAATACGCTGCAGGAAGAGGATCTGTCCGTCACAATAAGAGAATGATCCTGTCCCGGAAAAAATTTAATCCCATCGGTCTTTGCCCGATCCATATGGATTCCACAGGTCTCCAGCACTTTGGTAAGGGAAAGCCACTCAGCGCTCCTTCCGAACAGGCGGTATGTCTGCGGCGGAATATCTTGTTCCTCAGCCGTTTTCACCACATAGATATTCATCTTCCCGGAATATGCCGGGAGCCGGTCAGCCCGTGTCTGCCTGACCGATTTTGGATGATCCGTGTGAGACTGGGGCACATAGACAACATCGGTTCTTTTCTTTCTGGAGCAATACAGTGCAATCACTGCTATGGCCACTGCCAACAGTCCCAGTATCACACACAGAGGGCGATAATCCAACGGCTCTGGGGCAGGCGCCGCTTCCGGGATTGGCGAGATTGTCAGTGCATAGAGTCCGGTCTCCGGCTCCGTCTGGACTTCCTCCGGTCTGACCCGCTCCTCAATGATTCGTCCTATGGTCGCTTCCAGTGATTCGTGCTGCCCTGCCCAATAGATTGCTCCATCCGTTATCCCGGCGCCGTCAAAAATATGCAGCTTCGGGTCATTCATCTCATTTCCCATGGCTGCTATATAAATCCGGATTCCTTCTTCCTTTGCCTGAATCGCAGCGTCCACATAGGTCTGCCGCGATAACTCCCGTTCTTTCTTTTGGGGCATATCAATTTCCCCGTCCGACAGCATAATGATATACTGCTCAGTCACCTCTGCAGCTGCGCCGTCCTCCGGCCCTTCTTCCCCCTGACGAAACAGCTGCACCGCCTGCTCCAGACCTGCGCCTGCATTGGTATAACCATAATATTGAATCATCTCTAACTGCTGAGACAGTTCTTCCATCTCTGCTCCGAGAGGAACCACCGCCTGAAGCTCTGTATTATAGGCTACCATCCCGACCCGGCAGTTTTCCTGAAGCTTTTCTGCCGCCTGTCTGATTATGGTGATTACTTCCCGCTCGCGATCCAGTGTGTTCATAGATACACTGGTGTCTATCAGAAAAACCACTTCTTTCATACACTAATCCTCTTTCGCAATACGTACATACTTTTCCGTTTTCAAATATGCAGACACTTTACCAGCATTTTTATTTACCATAAAATTCCATATAGCTCAACACATATACCAAAAATCGACATATTTTTTGCCGTTTTTTACACAGGTGAAAAAATACATTTGATTGACGCTGTTCCTAAATCATGGTAGAATAACTTTAGTTTAAATTTTTAAACCAAGGAGACTTTATGACGGACGCAAAAACGCTGGAACAGCAGTTCCATAGCTGTATGCCGTTGTTCATTGCACTGGGAGATGAGGTTCGCTTAGGCATTATAGAAACTCTGAGCCGCGCCGCGCAGGCAGGATGCAAAGAGGGATTAAATGTCAATGAAATTACCTGTCAGACCAGCCTTTCCCGACCGGCAATCTCCCACCACCTGAAGATTTTAAAGGAATCCGGTCTGGTGGAGGTCAGACAGTCGGGTACCGCCAATTATTACCGGCTGACCCTTCTTCATGGCACCAGAGAGCTGATGAAGCTGGGACATCTGGTACAGGAAATGTTCTGCAAGGAATAAACGGCTGTAACAGAAATATTTTTCCAAACTCTGCATAACTTTCCATCTTTGCAGGATACTATAATACCAAGGAGATGGATGTTAAAGGAGACGGATGTTATGAGGACAAATTTTATGTTTCGCAGACGGGAGCGCCAATCCGTGCTTTCCCTCGAAAACCAGGAACTGATGGCGGAAATCAGACGCACACGCCACAAAATGGAGTCCGTGCGGAGCCAGTTTGAGGAAGTTGTGGATCCCACACTGATCGACTGCTATATCTATGAATTGAATGCGGCACAACTTCGATATCAGTTTCTGCTGCGGCGCTTCAAGCTGCTTGAAGAGCTGTAAAATAAATACAGCAGGAGGATTTACAGAAATTATGAGCACATGGTATGAACAGGCAGTATTTTATCACATGTACCCTCTGGGTATGACCGGCGCCCCCCGCGGTCACTCAGATGAAACTGTAACAGACCGCTTTGGGGAGCTTAACCGATGGATTCCTCATATGGCGGAGCTTAGGGTAAATGCTCTTTACATCGGACCGATTTTTGAGTCTTCCTCCCATGGCTATGACACACGCGACTATAAGCTGATAGACACACGCCTGGGGGATAACAAAGGCTTTAAGTGTTTTGTCCGGTTATGCCATGAGGCGGGAATCCGCGTGGTGGTGGATGGGGTGTTCAACCATACCGGAAGAGAATTCTTTGCTTTTAAGGACATTAAAAACAACCGGGAGGCTTCCCCCTTCTGCGGCTGGTACAGAGGCGTAAATTTTGCCTGCAACAGTCCAGACAATGATGGTTTTAGCTATGAGGCATGGCAGGGTCATTTTGAGCTGCCCTGCTTAAACCTTCAGAACCCGGAGGTAAAGCAATACCTTTTTGATGTAATCCGCTTCTGGGTGGACGAATTTGACATCGACGGAATCCGTCTTGACTGCGCTAATGTGCTGGATTTTCAGTTTATGAAAGAACTGCGGTGGCAGACATCTCAAATGAAGCCGGAGTTCTGGCTGATGGGTGAAGTAATCCATGGGGAATACTCCCGATGGGTAAATGACGAAACACTCCACTCTGTCACCAACTACGAGCTACATAAGAGTCTGTATTCCGGACTGAATGACCATAACTTTTTTGAGATCGCCCACAATGTAAAACGGCTGGAGGCAACCGGCGCCAGACTCTACACCTTTCTTGACAACCACGATGAGAACCGGATTGCCAGTAAACTAAACAAAAAGGAACATTTACCTTTGGCATACTTGCTGCTGTTCACACTGCCGGGAATCCCATCCGTGTACTACGGCGGTGAATGGGGCGTGGAGGGAATGCGCACAAAAGACAGTGACGCGGCGCTTCGCCCCCGCCTTGCCCCGGAAGACAAAGACCGCCTTCACAGCAGTCTGACAGACATCATTGCGACCCTGGGACATGTCCACGCAAATCATCCGGAGTTCTGGGGCGGACGCTATCAGGAGCTTCTGCTGACCAACCGGCAATACGCTTTTGCGCGGCACACCCAAGGCTCTGTGGTGATTACCGCAGCAAATAACGACGAGCAGGAAAGTACGATTTTTGTGCCTGTTCCAATTTCTGCCTCCCAGGCAGAGAATCTGATGGACGGTACCATCCTTTCAATCACAGATGGAACGCTGAAACTTACACTATCAGGCAACAGTGGTGTTGTCCTGAAAATCAGGGAGGTTTGACATTATGACTGTCAAAGAAACAAGAAACCAGATTGGAACAGGCATTATCACTGAGGACGACCGCTATCTGTTTGGAGAGGGCACTCATTATGAAATCTACAATAAGCTGGGCGCTCACCCTATGATCTGCAAGGGCAGGAGGGGTGTCTACTTTGCAGTGTGGGCGCCCCACGCTGCCGCAGTGAGCGTAGTCGGAGACTTTAACGGCTGGAATCCAGAGGCAAATCCCATGGACTGTCTGGAGGACTCCGGTATCTTCGAGCTGTTCATTCCTGATCTCGGCACTGGGGAATTATACAAATTTGCAATCACTACCACCTCCGGCAAGGTGCTTTTTAAAGCGGATCCCTACGCTCAGTATGCAGAATACCGTCCCGGCACCGCATCCATTATCGTTGACACAGAAGGGTTTAAATGGACTGACAGCGGCTGGATAGAAAAACGCGATAAGATGAATCCTCGGGAGGCTGCTATGAGTATCTACGAGGTACATCTGGGCTCCTGGAAAAAGAAAAACCGTCCGGAAAAGGATGGGTATTATACCTATAAGGAGGCTGCTGTGGAGCTGGCGGAATATGTTAAGGATATGGGTTACACCCATGTGGAGCTGATGGGTATTGCAGAGCACCCTTTTGACGGTTCGTGGGGCTATCAGGTTACCGGTTACTACGCCCCCACCTCCCGCTACGGAACGCCTGATGAGTTTATGTATTTTGTAAATCATTTACATAAAGAAGGCATCGGCGTGATTCTTGACTGGGTACCTGCACATTTCCCCCGGGATGCCCACGGACTGGCGGACTTTGACGGGCAGGCGCTTTACGAGTATGGGGATTTCCGCAAGGGTGAGCATCCTGACTGGGGCACCAAGGTATTCGATTATGAAAAGCACGAGGTTTCCAATTTCCTCATTGCCAACGCACTATACTGGGTGGAAAAGTACCATGTGGACGGTCTGAGAGTAGACGCGGTGGCGTCCATGCTATACCTGGATTATGGCCGCAGGGACGGTCAGTGGGTGGCAAACAGGCATGGAGGAAACCAGAATCTGGAAGCAATCGAATTTTTCCGGCATTTAAACAGTGTTATGGCCAGACGCGGTCATGGCGCCATAGTCATTGCGGAAGAATCTACCGCATGGCCTCTGGTCACCCATATGCCGGAGGAGGGCGGTTTGGGTTTTACCTTCAAGTGGAACATGGGCTGGATGCACGATTTCCTGGAATACATGAAGCTGGATCCTTATTTCCGTAAATTCAACCACAACAAGATGACCTTTGGTCTTACCTATTTTAATAGTGAGAATTTTATTCTGGTACTTTCCCACGACGAGGTGGTTCACTTAAAATGCTCCATGATTAACAAAATGCCGGGATACTTCTCGGACAAGTTTGCAAATCTGAAAACAGGTTACACCTTCATGATTGGCCATCCGGGCAAAAAGCTCCTATTTATGGGTCAGGATTTTGGCCAGCTCCATGAATGGGACGAGAAGGTGGGATTGGACTGGCATCTTACCGGCGAGGAGCTGCATGGAAATCTGCAGCGATATGTGAAGGATCTGCTTCATATCTATAAGAAGTACCCGGCGCTTTATGAATCGGATGACCATTGGGACGGTTTCCAATGGATTAACGCCAACGACGGAGACCGCAGTATTTTCAGCTTTGTACGCTATGGGAAAAAACGCAAAAAGAGTCTGCTGTTTATCTGCAGCTTCACACCAATGGAATGGTCTGATTACCGTGTGGGTGTGCCGAAACGGGGTAATTACACTCTGCTTCTTGACAACAATCACGGCGCATATGCCTCCACAGAGAATCCGCCGGTATTCAAAGCAGAGAAAAAGGAATGCGATGGCCAGCCCTATTCTATCGCACTGCCTTTGACCGCATACGGAACCGCTATCTTACGCTTTTCATAAGTTAACAACTTAGGCCTTGCAGATTGCAGTGAGGCCTTTTTTGAGCTATAATAAAAATGACAAAGGGTTAATGATCATATTGAGGAGGAACGTATGCAGACCATTCTAGTATGTGACGATGACAAGGACATTGTGGATGCCATAGATATTTATCTGACGGGAGAGGGATTTAAGGTAATTAAGACTTATGACGGTTATGAGGCGCTGGAGATTTTAGACCAACAGGAAGCTGACTTAATGATTGTGGATGTGATGATGCCGGGATTGGACGGAATCCGTACCACCTTAAAGGTGCGTGAAACCAGCAGTATCCCCATTATTATCCTCTCTGCCAAGTCCGAAGATGCTGACAAAATTCTGGGGTTGAATATCGGAGCTGACGATTATCTGTCCAAACCCTTCAATCCTCTGGAGCTGGTGGCACGCGTCAAATCCCAGCTCCGCCGCTATACCCAGCTGGGAAACATGGCCCAGCAAACCAGCGACAAAGTCTACAAATGCGGCGGACTTTTGATTAACGATGATACCAAAGAGGTGTGGGTAGATGACGAACCAATCCGCTTGACTCCGATTGAGTACAATATTTTGCTTCTGCTGGTCAAGAATGCCGGAAAGGTATTCTCTATCGATGAGATCTATGAGCAGATCTGGAACGAAGAAGCAATCGGAGCGGATAACACGGTTGCTGTACATATCCGCCATATCCGTGAAAAAATAGAGATTAATCCTCGCGAGCCACGGTATTTGAAGGTGGTCTGGGGTGTAGGCTACAAAATTGAGAAACAGTAGGAGAATTCCATGAAATTAAAAGACTATTCCCTGCAGATCAGAAAAAATATCGCAGTCCTTCTGCATATCGTTTTTCTCACTCTGGCAGTGGGCGGAATCAGCATCATTTATTTAAATATGCAGACTGGTTCAGGAATTTCCTGGCTTCTTAATGGCCGCTACGAGGAATCGGAGCAGTTCCAGGCTCAGGTTCAGGAGGATTTAAACCATATTTTTAAGTATGTGACATACCGGGATGTCTTTGAGACAAACGGCTCTCTTGACTTGTCAAATCAGATGTTTTCCGTGACCCGGGGAGAAGGACCGGAAATTATCTATACGCTGGAGGAGGTGCTGCGGTACGCCAAGAGCCAGGGATTCTATCTGAATGACCAGTTTGAGGTGGTAAACGATATGTTTATCTATGGCAACGCGGCAACTGCCAAGGATCAGCGGGTCAACTGGCGCGCCTACAACCCAAATATGGTCTTAAGTGAACCAGGTGATGCCTTCACTTCACTCCTTGAGCTGTCCCAGGAGGTACTGTCCTGCTTAAGCGAGTACTATATCGTAAACTACCGCATGATGGCAAACCCATCAAACCTGTATTTCCTGATTTCCTACACGGACGATAACGAACTTGTTTCCCTTTATACCAATGCCGGGGACATGACATCGGAACAGCTTAAGGGCCTGGGGCGTTACTGCGCGCTGGACAGCGACTCCATCATTATTGAAACCAACCTGGAAACGGTACCTGCAAATATAACGATCGGGATGGAAAACAACAATTTATATGATTCCACCGATTACCATATTACGATTGCAATCGATACTGATTATCCGGCGGACGACATTTACTCAGAACAGGCATCTGCCTACAAGCAGATGCGCAACCGCTTTATTGAGGGTCTCCTCAGTTTGGCGGTGGGTATGATCGGCTGTCTTATAACACTGTACTATCTAATCCTGATGTCCGGCTACCGCACAGAGGAGCAATCCAGCCTATATCTCCACGGCTTTGATACTATTACCACAGAAAGCGGGATTCTCCTGACGGGACTTCTGACCCTGTTCATGCTGTTTCTTGGGGAAAAGGTCGGTTACAAACTGATTCATCTGCTGATCCGGGAAGATTCCTGGCGGTTTGCTGAGCGCATGATGCGTGCTGTTATCATCTACACCTGCTGTATGACAGGGGCGTTCAGCATGCTGCGCCGCTACAAGAGCCGTCAGTTGTGGGAAAACAGTATCTTGCATCATTTAAAGCAAAACATGGATTTGTATTTTGAGGAGCGCTCCTTCTCCCGCCGTCTCTTCTGGTTCTACATGGCCTTTGTAAGCATACAGGCAGTGAGCATAGGTCTGATTGCAGTATGCTATAAATTCCGCATGTTCCCTCCCGTAAAAATCCTTGCACTGATCATTCTTCTTGGTTTGATCATCATTGATTACCGAACCTTCCACCACATGTTCGACACCTCGCGCCAGAAGGACCGGATTGCCGATGCCATCTTAAAGATTGCAGGGGGCGACACCGCATATCAGATGGATTTAAGAGGACTGTCGGGAAAAGAGCTGAGGATGGGAACCATGCTCAACAGCATCGGAACAGGTCTGGAACGGGCTCTTCAGGAGCAGGTAAAGAGCGAACGGCTGAAAGCGGACTTGATTACCAATGTGTCTCATGATATTAAAACACCGCTGACTTCCATTATCAATTATGTGGATCTGCTGAAACGTGAAAATCTACCGGGTGAAAGGGTACAGGAATACTTAAATGTTCTGGAGCAGAAATCACAACGGCTCAAAAATTTGACGGAGGATTTGGTGGAGGCGTCAAAGGCAAGCTCCGGTAATGTGAAGCTGGAAATGGCTACTCTGGATATTGTAGAAATGATCTGGCAGACAAATGGTGAATTTGAGGGGAAATTTTCTACCCGAAATCTGGAACTGGTATCCGGCCTTCCAGACAACAGTATCTTTATTGAGGCAGATGGCAGACATCTTTGGCGCGTGTTGGAGAACGTTTACAATAATGCGTTTAAATATGCCATGGAACACAGCCGTGTATATACGGATCTGGCTGTAACAGACAACAACGTTTATTTTACGATTAAGAATGTTTCAGAATCCCCATTGAATGTACAGGGAAATGATCTGACGGAGCGCTTTGTACGCGGAGATGTATCCCGAACCACCGAGGGCTCCGGGCTTGGGCTGTCCATAGCCCAAAGCCTGACCAGGCTGCAGGGCGGATCCTTCGATATTATTATTGATGGGGATCTGTTTAAAGTTAAGATTGGATTTGCCGTAAAGGAAAGGTAGACAGGAAATCCTGTCTACCCAAAAATCCTCCACCCACAAATGAAATTATTGGACCACCATGCACTAAGAGATCTGTGTACTACTTTTCCGTTACCGGAGGACGCATCAATAACGGTTCCACCGCCTGCCACAATTCCCACATGACCCTTAACAACAATAATATCACCGGCGCGTAAATCAGAAAAACGACTGATTCGGGTATACCTGCCAACGCTTCTCCAGCCATAGGAGGTAATGTAGCTCTGACGCACACCTACCTGATTTAAACACCAGTATACGAAACCGGAACAGTCAAATGAGTTTGGTCCTTTTGCTCCCCACACATACGGACATCCCAGTTTGGAGCTTGCCACCGCAACCAGGGAGCTTGCTCCACCACTGGCCGTCCCCGTATTCGGAATGCCGCCTCCCCCGTTCTGCGCGGTCTTGGTACGATTCCCGGAGGAGGAGCCTCCGCCAGTGGTGGTTCGTGCCGGCTGATTGGCAGGAGCTCTCCTGGCATCGCTGCCTGTCAGCTTTGCCATGGTCAGCGCACCTACGGTTCCGTCAGCGCTTAAATTATTTGTGCGCTGGAAGAGCTTTACAGCATTTTCCGTCACCTCACCATAGTAGCCGGTCACATTGGCAGATCTCAAATATCCTAAATTTTTAAGTAAATCCTGAACCCGCCGGATACTGTCTCCGCTGTCTCCCAGGCTCAAACCATTTGGCGTTGCATCACTGTTATTCAGTGCAATTCGGGTCGAAGGTCCCAGATAACCGTCAACCACCTGGTCATTCCGTGACTGGAATTGTTTGACAGCAAGGATCGTGTCATTTCCATAGGAACCATCTGGTTCTGTGGTCATATATCCTAACTCTTTCAATCGCCTTTGAGCGGCCAGAACCACGTCACTCTTCTCTCCATAGGAAAGCATATTCGCTTTAACCTCATCGCTGTACAGAAGGTTCATCGTCTGGCGTCCCACTTTACCGTCCTGTTCCAGGCTGTTCACATTTTGCAGCTTCTTTACCGCCTCTTCTGTACTGTCACCAAAATTTCCGGTAATCTGACTCTCCTGAGCAAGGTAACCCAGCTCATATAGGCGGGACTGAATAAATTGAATATCATTGCCCTGATCACCCTTCTGCGCAGCATAATACTTCGCCTGCGGAGAAAGAATTGCCTCCAGCGTCTCAGGTCCAATCACACCATCCTGAGCCAACTGGTTCTGACGCTGATAAATCTTAACTGCATTCTGCGTCACCTCACCATAATAATCTGTCGGCTCATCATTGTCCATAAATCCCAGATTCATCAGCCGTTCCTGCAGCTTTTCAACCACCGGGTGCCTCTCACCAATCCGCAGGTAATCCGGTATCGGGTCGGAATATTCCGCCTCCACACCTGCCACGGACGGCAGAAGCGGTCCGTCGGGAGAGAGCTCCATCACGATCTCATCTGCTGCGGTCTGAGGCAGAGTCTCCGCCATCAGAATTATCTCCTCTTCTGTGTTCTCTGTGGTGGCATCTGCCGGCTTAGACACACCGCATCCTGCCAATAGTACTGCAATCAACATTACTGCGGTAAATTTCGGCAGCTTTCTTCTTTTTTTTACATTATCTTCATCCATATGTAAAGCAAACCTCGCTTCCTTTGTCGAATAAAGTATATTCTATCATATTTAAGGGACAGTTTCAATCAGTGGTTTTTATTGAAAAGCAGACTTAGAGTATAGATTTCAAGGACACTATAAAAGAACAAAGAGTCCGGCTTGCCGGACTCTCGCGCCGGAGCGCGGTTGCCACAGCAACCATTTTCCCTGAGCGCGAAGTGCGCATCCCCCGGAGAGTTTTGCTTTATAGGACGCAATTTCGTATAAAGTAAAAAAGTCCCAACCCCGCAACTCCAAGTCTGCAAAATCGGAACTTCCAAATGCGCCCTCAGGGACTCGAACCCTGGACAAATAGATTAAGAGTCTACTGCTCTACCAACTGAGCTAAGGGCGCATACTACGCTCGTGCGTTCCTTCCTTGAACGGCACGAGCATTATTTTATCGCATAGACAGGTAAAAGTCAACCCTTTTTACATTTTTTATTACAATTTTTATGCCTTACGGATGAGCTGCTCCAGAGCATCCTTGGACTGCACCCCCACCTTCTTGCTAACTACCTCTCCACCCTTGAACAGAATCAAGGTCGGAATGGACATCACCCCATAGCGTGTGGCAATCTCTTCATTCTCGTCCACATTCAGTTTGCCTATCACAGCAATATCAGCAAGCTCACCGGCCAGCTGATCAACTACCGGGGCCATCATTTTGCATGGTCCGCACCAATCCGCATAAAAATCCACCAGAACCGGCTTATCAGCCTTCAGCACTTCTGCATCAAAATTCTCAGTTGTAAACTTCTTTTCCATAGATATAATCTCCTTTTCCTAACAATTTTCCACCCTTTCCTGGCCGTTCACAAGAGTCCGTTACCCCTGCTTTCCTCTTCCTCGGTTCAGCATTGTCTCCACTTCTTTGAGACTCTTGTGCCACTTCAGAATTTTTCGGTTCATCGACTCTTTATCGCTGGTTGAACTGCGCAAACTCCGGGTAATCTTTGTTTTCAAATCCATCTGCCGCCACCATAATTCATTTTCTTTAACAGTATATGCAATTTAACGGCTGGCTATCAATTTACAGATTGGATTCCCCATAGAGGAAAACCTTGTCTCATACTCCGTCATCACATTCCCCTCTGCCATATCACTGTGGTGAAGATCCCGGGTAAATCCGTCAATTTTCCACCCCGCCTCGGGTATCGCCTCCAAAGAGTAAGAAAATAACTCCTGATTATCCGTCTTAAACTCAACTCTCCCATTTTTTTCGAGAATCTGATCGTATACTTTCATAAAATCCGGAGAGGTCAGACGCCTTCTGGCATGACGCTCCTTCGGCCACGGATCGGAAAAATTCAGATAAATGTTCTCTACCTCACCCGGTGCAAAAATACCGGGCAGTTCCCTTGCATCCACACACATAAACCAGACATTGGGAAGATCCATCTCCTCCCGCTTTTGCAGGGCTCTGAGAAGTACACTGGAGTACCGTTCGACTCCGATGAAATTTAACTGTGGATTCCTTTCGGCAAGCTCCATAATAAACTTTCCTTTTCCCATACCCACCTCAATCCGAATCGGGTGTGTATTTCCAAAAAGCTCATGGAACCTCCCCCGGTACTGCTCCGGCTGCTGAACCACATAGGGGCTTTCCGCAATCGCTCTCTCCGAGCCCCGAATATGGCGTAATCTCATCGTCCTCTTCCTCCAAACAATCGCTTTCCTGTTTTCCTATTCTACCAAATCTATCCATGGTTTGCAAGTAATTTGATTTACAGCTCAGGTCAGTTTTAGAAACTGTACACAGATTTTCTTGTTCTCCGTCTAATATACAAGTGATGCCAGAATAAAACTTAGTTCTTTATATCCTACCTTTACTACCGCCCCTTAAAGAGGTAAATACATGGTTAGTTATAAGCCACTCTGAGCGACCATGGAAAAGCAAGGGATACTACCTATATACTTATAGAAAAGCATGGACTTAATCCCAGAACGATAAATAATTTAAAGCACAATAGAGGAATTACCGTCTATACATTAGAGCGCTTATGCAATATTTTAAACTGCAAACCTAACGACATTTTGGAATTTGTATCAATGGAAAGGTGATTTTTTGTATAACAATCACCGCACACCCGCATAGCAGGTGGTTTATATTTCATGCGCTCTGCGCACTCAACTGGGTCTAACCGCCCTATAACCAGAGAGAATCCTAAAGTTCAAAACCTTGAAATTCTCCCTGATTTGGTTTCTTTAAGGAAGTAATTATAACAAGCTTGTCACATTATGAGTAATAGCCTTAAATGGAGCATGTCCAGTGTCCGCATTCCTCAATAGTGATGGTTTCCGAAGACGTAAACTTGTTTCAAAATCAAAAATAATTTTCCCGTCTTCTTTTCCATTCAATGAAATATTAATCCATATAGGAACAAGTGGCGGATTCCATACTACTAACTTTATTATTTCTTCAAGTGTGAACAATTTATTTCCTACATTTTTTTCACTTAATAAAACCAAACGCATAGTATCATCTAAACCGTTAAACGATTTATCTTTCTCATAAACTGGTATAATCTTAAATCTAATATCATTCTCATCTACACTCCCCCCCCATTACTTCACTAATTGTCATTAATAAATTATTACGAAAAATTGTTTTATTCATTTCTCTCACCTTTTCCATATATATAATCCGCCTTTCTACGAAAGGCACCGATGGAGTTATGAAACCCGT
>CANPMS010000016.1 GCA_947575275.1 uncultured Clostridium sp.
ATCAGGGCTCACAGTATACTTCAAAAGCATTCGTAGAATTCTGCGAATCTGTCCACGTCACACAGAGTATGAGCAAAGCCGGATATCCATATGACAATGCGCCGATGGAAAGATACTTCAACACATTAAAAAATGAATGCACGAATCTGTACGAATTCCAAACGGAGGAAGCGCTGTATCAGGCGGTAGAAGAATTTGCCTACGTCAGCTATAACCATGTCCGTCCCCATAGTTTTAACGGATACCGTACACCCTATCAGGCACGTATCGCATCATAAAAAGCAAAGCGATATTTTTTAGCCACAAGTGTTACAAAAATGCTTGACCACAACAAATATGGAATCTTGATATATTATATACTTAAGAAAACATCCGGAAGACCGATAAAGCATATCTGTCTGGTGAGAACAATTAGCTAAGTAAGCCGCCTGATTTTTACAAAAATAGGGCGGTTTACCTATTTTTCATATTGATAATTGCTATGACTAACATGGCAATACCCAAGATAATCTGAAATTCCTGGTATGTACTCATAAGTACCACTCCTTTCGCAAGATATTATTTCCATTTTAGGATTACCCCCTGCATACGAGGGATTTGAGTTTTATCTGAACTGCTGAGTTTAATGTGGGAACCGTTTTGCCTTATAATCTTAAAGTCATTTTAAGGAGAGTGCTTTAGACTCACCCCTGCACATGCAGGGAATACACGTGTTTCCTAACGAAATCACTAATATGAGTTTTTCGTCCCTAGAAATACCCCCTCTTTGTTATTTCAAAAAAAGTTGCTTATCCAGTAGAATGATTCATAATACACTCCCTTTCTTAAACTTAAGTATTTGAATTGAGCATAGCGATTCAAATATTTTTAGCTTTTCCTAGTACTTTCTCAAAGCAAACGATGCCACCATCATGGAACATAGACTCCATTGAATCTCCCCTTACACTGATTGCATAATCTGCCCTTTGGCTCTCCGATGTAAATGAGCACTTGAATGATATTTAATATACCGCTAAAAGTTTGTTTGTCAATCACAAATAATATATATTATAATTAAATCTCATTTATTTTCTATAATTCTGTATTGAATAATCAATATGTATAAAGTGATGAGGGATGAAAGGCAGTAGAAAAATATTTTAACAACAAAACTGCCAGGCAGGGAAATGAAATCCTGATGGCATCTCCCGAAGCCATAGTGGATTCACATAAACAATTATTCTGACACTATTTGAATGAATATTGGGTTAACGCTGTAATATTTGTTGTAATAGAAGATTTTTAATCCATCTGATAATAGGAGGAAAGCCCATATGATAACGTGGATAAATGGACAAGAGGAAAAAAGAGCCGCACCCGGCGGCTCAAATTTTTCATTGGCAGCTATTTTGTCCTGTCATTTTATCAAAAGCAGGGTTGAACGCGTAGAAATTCCGACTGTTCAGATGATCCTGCACATCACGCAGCGCCTCACCAAACCGCTGGAAGTGCACTAATTCACGTTCCCTAAGGAATCGAATCGGATCGCATACCTCATGGTCTTTTACCATGCGAAGAATATTATCATAGGTAGTACGGGCTTTCTGTTCTGCTGCAAGATCCTCAAACAAATCCGTAATCGGATCGCCCTTGGACTGAAACTCGCAGGCATTAAACGGAACTCCGCCTGCCGACTGAGGCCAGATGCCTGTAGTATGGTCAATATAGTACGGACCAAAGCCTGATTCCTCAATCTGCTTCGGAGTCAGGTTGCGGGTAAGCTGATGGACGATGGAGGCAATAATCTCCCAGTGTGCCAGCTCTTCCGTTCCAATATCCGTAAGGATTGCTTTTCCCTTTTCATAGGGCATAGCATAACGCTGGGACAAATATCTCATGGCAGCAGCTGACTCTCCGTCTGGTCCGCCGTACTGTAAAAACCAATAATGGTTAATTTGCACTCCCCATCTTTTCAAAACCTCTTGAATCCTAACGCCAGATGTGTTATAGTAAAGATACAAAAGGGAAAGCCATAGAAGCGGCTCTACCCCAGAAAATGAATTGACTTAACGCCTTACAGCGTCAGCCGTCACTATTGCGAGTAGTGGCGGCTATTTCTTTCCCTTAAAAATCTGATAAAGCAGACTGATAAGGGCAACAATGAACGTACAGAACGAAAAGAAATCCTGATATGTAATCATCGTATCGCCCTCCTTTCTTTCGTCTGGAGGGCTGTTATACCCTCCGCAAAATACAAGAGGGATAAAGCCGCCTGGCTCTATGGTTTCCCATGTATCAAATCATACCATATTCCACACTCTGCCGCGATAATATTTTTACACTATTCCTTTAACAGCGCCTCCCAGGTTTTTCGCCCAACGGTTCCCGGGTAGCTGACAGTGAGTCTGGAGTCTGCCTGAAACCATAGCTTTAAAAATTATTTGTGCCAACTTAAAGCAAAGGAGCGGTGGCAAGTTCCGCTCTCTTTGCTACTCGATTGTTAAATTCTCGGTTACAATCCCCAATGCTTCAAGTTTAGCTTTCGCCTTGCGGAGCTGGTTAGATAATTCCTTATCTTTATCCTCCGCTTTCTGAATTCGCTGTAAGTCTGTGTAAATATCAATCATAATTGCGGCTTGCTCTTTCTCTGTCATCTCCGATACCTCCATCTTCCCATTCTCCTTTCCGTTCATCAGATTTACTTGCCTTATCTGACAATATTATTGTAGCATATTTAAACTATTCTGCCAAGCATTTTTAAACTATTCCTTCGATATTTTTTCATCCACGCACATTTCAATAAATGCAGACAAGGACATTCCTGCCGCCTTTGCCGCCGCCCGATACTCTACTTTCTTCCCTTTTCCCGCCATAACTGTAATTCTATCATATTTCTCTTTTTGGTATTCATTCACATAAGCAAATGCCGCTTTTTTATCTGCAAACGCCATCCCCTCACCTCCTGCCTGATTCCATATTATCAGCTACGGGAAATTTTTTCAAGCATTTTTAAACTTTTTTACAAATACGTAAAATAAAATTTTACGGTGCTCCCCGTCTTCTCAAAACCTCTTGAATCCTAACGCAAGATGTGTTATATTAAAGATACAAAAGGGAAAGCCATAGAAGCGGCTACCCTCGAAATAATGTTAAACTAACGTTTTACGTCAGCCGTCACTATTCGCAGTAGTGGCGGCTATTTCCGTTTTCCCTTGAAGATTGTATAACATAACCCCACAAGGGCGCAAATGAATATTCCAATCTGAATCAAATCAGAGTATGTAACATACATTGGCAACGCCCTCCTTTCTTTCGTCTGGAGGGTTAGCCCCTCCGCAAAAGAGGGGAGCCGCCTGGCTCTATGGTTTCCCATGTATCAAATCATACCATATTCCACATTCTGCCGCAATAATATTTTTACATTATCCTTTCAACAATACCTCCCAGGTTTTTCGCCCAACGGTTCCTGGGTAGTTGACAGAAATACCAGAATCTGTCTGAAACCGCTTAACCGCTGCCTCTGTACCGCTTCCAAAAATACCATCGATGCCGTTGGTGTCATACCCTTTTGCCACCAGAAGATGCTGAAGAGTTTTGACATAGCTGCACCGATGCCCTTTAACCAGTGACGGTAAGGCAACGTCTAAATCCAGCACGCATTTATGAGGGTCTACCTCCGCGGTATAGTCAATCCATTTCGGCTTTCCCCAGTGTGTCCATCCGTTTGCAGACAGACTGCGATGCTGATAGTTTGCCGCAGAGCTTGCCATCTCTGCCACCGTATCATCTCCAAGGTAGATGCCAACGTGGTACATGCGACCGGAGCTGTTACGCTTAAACACCAAGCACACCTGGTTTTTCGGAAGGCTTGCCGCTACACCCTTCTGTGGGCAGGACTGGTAATATCCCTGCGCAGTATCATCATATCCCGAAAGCGGCATCAGGAACCCGGAACAGTCCGCAGCCATTTTCCCCGCGCCAACGGCAAGCTTTTTATCGTAATAGGAGCGCGGATAGCTGGCAGAGCCATAGTCACGATACAGCCTGTCCATAAGTGCAGCGGTAATCTTTTCGCTGTTCGCCCCCCAGACATATAGCCAGGACGATGCCGCAAGTGCATACTCTTTCACTTCTTTTTGAGTTTTCATAGTCTTAAACCTCCATTTCATTATTTCTTGCTATCTGGTTTCTTCTGTAAAATATCAATCGCCTTTGTGATCACGTCCGGCATAGGCAATCCCATCAGACCGGCATTTTCCACAATCGAAATCAACTCATTTGCGATAAACGCAATGATCACTGCATCACGGATGTAATTTGTGTTAATGACCAAATCAAGACGATATGCCACCAGCACAAAAACCAGTGTCATGCACTTTCTGCAAAGACCTTTCCAACAGATTTTTGATTCCAGTGCCCCACTATCCGTTTTACTGCTCTTATGGAACACCCCAGCGACAATCAGACCTGACAGATAGTCAACCGCCATAAAAATAATCAGTGTTGCCAGTCCTGCATCCCAACCGCCGAACAGTGACGCAATCAGACCGCCAATAATGCCAATACCCGTACAAATTCCCTCTTTCATCCTTTTAACCTTCCTTCTGTGTTTTGACATGAAAAAACACGCCCCATGACTTCATACAACCGTCATACAGCGTGTTTTTTCGTTTACTTGGGATTACTTTGATTACTGCACCATTCCACTACAATCAAGGTCAATCAACAATTCCTTCACCTGCTCCTTGATTTTTTCAGGAACATCAGCAAAATCCTTTTTCCCCTTTACAATCAGGACTGCATAAATCACTGCCATTTCTTTCACATCCTTTCTGAATAAAATTTTTATGATAAACTGAAGAATCATCAGTCATCACCTTCTAAAATATCCATGACCACCTTTTTCAACTTCTCTGGCACGTCATCCATCGTCTTTATGCCCTTTCTGATAAGGTCAGCGTATATCTTTGCCATAATCATCCACCCCTTTCTCAACCTAATATTTCATACACTTCACATAAAGCAAGTTGTGTGTCAATAACCTGTTTTTCCAGGATCGAGTTCTTTTCGCTAATCAGATTGATATACTCCTCCTTGGTGTACTGGGTCAGGTCATATTCATAGCCTCCAAATCCCGGCTGTTCATCGGTTCCCGGTTCAGATACCGGGGTGATATTTTCTGAAATCCAAACAGAAAACTCATCAATCACCTTCGGCTCCGGCTGCTGGACGCTTCTCACTTTCTGATACTGTTTCATTCTTCTTTTACCGCCTTTCTCAATGCTGTTTTTATTAATTGATTACACTACTGCCTTACTTGGTACATACAGCAAGCGGCTGCCAATGTTTCGAGTGCGACTAAAGGAGGCAGTATCCAAATACAGAGAAAAGCCACACATAGAGCCACTACCCCACCCGCCTCCAAACTTAGCAATTAAGAAACCATTGTGACTATAGTTCTGGTAAACGTAATCAGCAAAGGTATCATTACCGCTAGCCTCAGTAGGGATAAGGATCTCTGGATGAGTAGGATCAATACCAAAGGCACTAACGTAACCGTTACTATGAGTAGCGTGAACATCCAAGCGCTCATAACCCTCTGTAGTATCATCCACAGGAGTAGTACCGATTTTAGTTACCCAAACCTCATTAACACCCTTTGCAAGGATATTGATACAATCCATCCAAGTCCAGATATTACCCCACAAATTCTCCTCTCCACGATAAGTAACAGAGCACTTACCATCTATACCGCCACTAGGGATACCAGAGCCATTACCAATACCAGCGGTAGCACCGGTGATAACCGCTGCATTAGTAGAGCCATCATCCGTAAAGGTACTTACACCCCGTCCTACCTTACGCTGAGGATCCAAAGAGGCATACTCTATCATAAAGAGCCACTCTGTAACAGCCATAGCAAAGATATTATGGCTCTGCCAGCCTGTACCTCTGTTATTACAGAGCTTTCTTGCATTAGCTCTGGTAAGTACCTTAGTTTTACCACTGGCTGGCTTAGCACCTGCAATACTGGAGAGCTTATCTGTATCCAAATCGGCTACAAGAGTATCATCCATACAGTAGGTACCGGCGCTCTCATCATACACACAGCCCTCATAAGCGGAGAGATAAATCTTATCCTGCGGAATACCGTGAGCATCATAAAAGGCTCTAGGTACGCTAAAGCCACTCTTAGGAGTAGGGCTGATGTAAAATCTGGCTTTCACATATTGCTTACCCTTACCGCTGGTAGCGTTTTTAGTCTTAACAGGCACAGCCTTAATATAAAAGATTGGTTGTTCAACCATGACCTGCACTTTTGTTCCAGGCGGAAACTTTAAATCCGGGTTAAATTCTGCTCCTTCTGGGTTTTTATCAACCGTCTGCGTCAGCTCCCCAGTTGTGGTAAACCCTTCTTCGCCATAGTATGCTACAACCCTTCCGTCATCCGTCAGATTGCAGCGCCGCCTTCCACCAAAACAGGTTATGTCATCAAACCCTGCCCCCGGTGTCCGATTTACCGCCCCCGCAAGCCGTGTAAATTTCTTGTTGACAAAATCCACCTCCACGCCAAAAATATCATCCGATGAATACCCGATAAAGGCTTCAAGGTCTGCAATCTGCTTCTGCAAATCCTTGATGTCCCCGATTGTGGCAACGGCAGCCATGTCTACCTCAAGAGAAACATTTTCAGCGTTTCCAACCGTGGTTACAAGCTGTACATACGCACCGGAAACAGTAATCCCGTTATATGCAGGCATATAGCAGTTTCCCGAAGTCTCCCTTGTGACGGCATAGAGAACTTCTCCATCGTCAGGATCAACCGCATACAAGCCCAAAGCCTTCATGTAATACCCTGCTGTCAGTTCCGTATTGGTAAATGCAGCCTCAACCTTGATTGCAACTTCATTTGTACGTGTTACTTTGGAAATCAGACTTGTCTGCTTCACATTGGAAAGGGAAGCAAGCCCTTCAAGCTGTGCGTCCGTGTATGCGGTGCTGGAAGCTGATACTTTGGTAAACTCAATGTTGCCGCTTCCCGCAATCATCTTTGCAAGCAGCGCTTGCCCTTTGTTGGTAATAACCAACTTTGAAAATTCTGCCATTGCTTTTCGTCCTTTCTTATTGTTTTATTTCAATCAACTCAGTAGCAACCACACCCGAACCAGCCAGATGTTCGCCGCCTATACTGAACTGTTCGTTAAAATCATTGGTTATAACAACAGTTGCGGAATTGACCACCCCGCCGCCGCATAACGCCAAACCACTCACAACCGTATTTTCCTTGCTGTCATTAGTAATAAAGAATTGTTCCACTGAGCACACACCTCCACCAACAAGAGCAAACCCATCAACACCACACTGGATTTCATTTTCAGAAATCACAACCATATTGCACGGGAGCATGCTGTCAATCATGCGTTCCAGCTCCTCAACCTGTCCGAACAGCTCAAGGTTTGTTAAAATTTCAATGCGGTAATTCTGATAGCCCTTTACAATCGTAAAATCAGAATTACCGCATAAGGTAACCAGCTTAGCAATCAAGGCTTTCAGGGTGTATGGGATAGAATTAAACCACCGGGCCTGAACCCTTGAGCGCCTGGATTCAACAGTATCTTCTTCTGACGGATAGATACCCAGCAGTTTTTCAAACCTCGATAGTCCATATTCATCAGCAGTGGAAATAAAACGATTGCGGAGTACCTTATCAGCCGCGCTCCAGATAATATAAAATTCAGGATTTTCCGCTTCAAGGGCTGCAACGGGCTCTTTGTATGTCTGCATGAATGGCGGCAAATACGAAATGAGGTCAACATCCCTAATCATGCAGAAACACCCCCTAACACCGGAATCTGATATTTCGTCAGTGATAGATTGTTTACTCGCCCATTGATGGTCGTGTTGGCAATATCAAGCACCCCTTTCACCCCAAGGATTCTTGTTTCCATCTGGCTGACCCTGACAATAATAGCTTCACTGCCAGCCCAGCTCCGCCTCAACTCCAGCAGATAGGCATTTACCGCACCCTGAATCGCGGCCTTGGTATTTGACCAGCTATAACCCTCTTCAAAAGTTACGGTAGTTTGGACGAATACCTGGACAGGCTTCGCACTTTCCACATTCACCACATGACCGATCGGAGCAAGCCCGTAACCTTCCCCAGCATATTCCTCTGGGTCAAGGGTCTGCTGGACACTCTTCACAAGTGTCTGCGATGCCTCTCCATAATCATCTGAATCCGTGATTGATATATAAACCGTACCACCAACAGTCAGTTTCTTGTCCCTGGCTGCATCATATACACTCTGCAACCAGGACTTCACTGCATCCGGCACGGTGTCAATATTCTCTTCACACCATGCCTGAACCGCCGCATCTGGTATCATTTCAGCGGGTCTTATGTCACTGTTCCAAACCCTTGTAACTTTAACACCTCCAACGCCATCAATGCTTCTGACCTTGGTGAGGTAATCCGCCCTGTTTCCACCAAAGGATTGCTCCGTGAAGCTGTCAAAGTACCGCTGCCGGAATACTTCTGTATCTTCCTCATCTTCCCCCGGTATCAGGATTTCCGTTAATTCCGCGGTCTCCAAACCGTCAATATAGTCCATAGGTATCATGTTTCCAAGGTACTGATTTCCAACCGCCCCTTCTTTCTCACACTGAACCTTATACTGTCCTGGCACTATCTGCTCCAACACAACATAGTTCATATCGCCGATGTTGAACCGCTTACCCGTAACATCAGTGTTTGCCGGGGTAAACTCACCTTTCAGAATTGCCTTTGTTGCGGATTCAGGGGACAGTCCTCTGTCTTTTGCAAGCAATATCAAAAATTCTCTTGCGGCAGTGTCACCATAGGAATTTTTTATCAGGTATTCCAGCTCGATATACAAGATTTGAAGCTCAATCGCAGTTGCGCTGTGGGTATCCCAAATAAGGGAGCTGGGCCTTTTATCCAGCTTTTCAGATACCCGGCTCAGCATCCGTTCAAGGATGACTTCATAGGTTTCTTTTTCATACATTTTAGATGCTCACCCCCTTATCCGCCTTGATTGCACCATAAATCGTATTCACTGTAAACGCGGCGTGTACCACGCCTTTCACTTCAAGGTCAAATTCAAAATCTGTAACACTGCTGATTCTTGTGTCAGTCAGCAATGCCTCTGCGATTCTGCGCTCCAGCTCCGTACACACATAGGTAACCGGCTCACCGTACAGGTCAAGGGTTTCAATCCCATAATACCAAGGGTATATGATAAACTGATAGCGTTCCGTGCTTAGAATCCTGAATATGACCTGCATCATTGCTTCCTGGTTATCCACAATCCCCCGGACAGAATCACCGTTTAAGTCCATTTTATAGGTCAGGCTTGGCTGTTCCTCAATTTCAAAATCTTGGGCTAAAAAACCAACCGATGAAGGTATCATTTTCCTGTCCTATCCCACACAATGAATTTCTGTCCCCCTTGCTGTCTTAACAGGATAACCTTATCACCGGCAACCAAGCCATTATGAACGGTGATTTTTTTCCTGCCCTGGACAGCGTGGCTGTGGGAAGCGAACGCAGACTCACCGCTTCCCCCACTTTTGCTCTCTGTCTGCCAGCCAATCGACACTTCCGTTTCAAAATCAGTCACATTTCTTGAAAGAAGCAACTGTTTTTCTCCGAGTATCAGCTTCTGTTCCACACTGATTTTCAGTGGTGACACACCTACCACCTCGCCAAAATACACGCTGACAGGCTTGCCCGCTTCAACAGCTTCACGCGCTGCGCGTTTCAGCGTTCCGACCAGTTCGTTCGCATCAGCCAACAAATTCACCCCCTCTTAGCGTCAAATCCATCCAATGTTCCCCTTCTTTGTAGGTGTGCCTGCACTTTTCCACAAGCATCCAGTTTTTCAGCTTCACATCACCAAGGTCAAGGTTGACCACCACCATTGAACCAGCCCTGACCCGGTTATCTCCAAACGCGTTTGTGATTTTCAGGTTTCTTGTTTTGCTGTTATATAGCTTCAACAAAGCGTCCGCTTTTACCTGTCCGTTTTCACCTTTTTGCAGCGTGCCAAAATACTGTAATACACCCCATGTGTTCATGTGGCTCGAATCCTGTGCAACGTAAACTTCCCGCTTTCCTGATTCTTCATTGTCATAGGTCAGCTTGATTTTGTTATATGTGTTATCATCAATAGATGAAGTATAGTCGAAGTTTTCACCTGTTTCTTCGTCAATCATCAGGTATGCACCCGGAACACCCACATACATTGATGACAGGCTTTTCAGGGTCAATTTCCCAAAATCATCATAAAACACATACAACTTCCCCGTGGTGGTGAGAGTCTGATCAAGGGCATTCGCCACTATGTCAAACAGGGGGGTATCCATCTCCGTACCGAATGCTATAATGTGTCCAGTATCTTCCAATGTCCCAACAGCTAGGGAGTAGTCTTCGGCAATCATCTGGATGACTTGTGAAGCGGTTTTGTCCTCGTACGCAAAGGTATCTTTATTCTTCAAATACCGCAACTGGTCGTAGGCGGTGACTGTGATTATTTGGTCTTTGCTCCGCTGCTGCTTAAACACATAACCGAAAAACACATTGTCACCGTCCACTTTCAATCTGACCGGGCTGCCCTCTGAAAAATCCAGTATATCATCCTTCAGGACTTTGAAAACCAGTTTTCCAGGGGTGTTCTTCCGCTCTGTCGACCATTCAATCCCCTCCTGGACTGCGGGAAGATATACTTTTGTTCCTTCTTCATTTCCAACCAATAGCTCAATATTCAATCAAAACGCCCCTTTCTATACTGCCGGAATAGTCAGAACCTGCCCCGGATAGATTAAGTTGGGATTGCCGCCCACGACACCCCTGTTTGCATCATATATAACCGTATACTTTGAGCCGTTTCCGTAAAAACGCTTGGCGATGTTCCATAGACAGTCACCCTTTACCACCGTGTAAGACTGTGCGGCTGTCGGTTCTGGTGATGTAGATTCATCACGTTGTGGTTCCACGTTTGCCTGCGGCTTGGACGCAGCAATCTGAATAGATACCGCTTTCGCACCATAGTCACGCCACTGTTTCAAATTAAACTTTACTTTGAAGTCAAAACCGTCCTTGGCGTCTTCTGTGATTTTGTAATCTTCCAGTGACACTTTGATGTTGGTATTCAACAACTGCTTTCCATCGGGAAGTTTCCGGCACACAATAAACTGGAATGGCCTTTTACTGGTTTTCAGCTCTTTAAAAATACCCATGAAATACCCCGCGTCTTTGAACCCTGACTTATACACCGCATACGGGTATCTGACCTGGGGTATTTCACACTCAAACTCAATGTCGGTCAATCCAGTTTTCTTCAAGATGTTAATTTCACCCTCATTGATAAGCGTTACTGTCTTGTTTTGGTTGTTAATTTTTATCTGTATCTTTCCAGGAGGGACAGGTAACAGACAATTTTTCAAATATACGTCATATCCACTTTTTGCCATTACTTATGCTCCCCTTCCGCCATACTGTCAACCGCCTCATTCACCGAATCTGTCAACTTTGTGATAAATCCGTCAATGTCGTCACCACTGTTCACGTTGTTCTGCATACCTGACATATCCACGTGGATTTCTGCGACTGTGTACCTATTAACCGCTTCTTGTTCTGCAATGTCCCGAAGGTATTTCAAATCTTCTTCTGTGATGTCCATCGAGTCCTTGATTGCCCCGGTGTTCCCGGCAATATCATCCACACCGTCACCAATGCCTGAATTTGCAATCACATCATCAAAACCTGATGTATATTCACTTGGGTCTGGTATATCCTCCTTGCCAAATAAATCTGACAGGCTGAAATTGCGTACCTTATCCGTGATACCGTCACCCCAAGAAGCACCCGCCTTGAACGCTTCCCCATAATCAACCCGGTCAATCATATAGTCGGCTGGATTCAAGATATTCGCCGCTGTTCCACCGGCACTCTCGATGGTAGCATCAACTTCTGCCTGAATCTTACCTTGGAATTGGGACACGACACCTGCCAAGTTGGAACCAAACACGGCATCTAACATAGCTGCGGCCTTGCCCACAACACCAACAATGTAGTTGAACAGTGAGAGCATGACAGCCTTGATTGCCGCAACCGGGTTATTGAATAACACTCCAAAAGCTGCCGCAAAGTTTGCTGTCATATTATAAAAATTCACAATCCATGTTATCAGGGTGTTGATCAACCCAATAACCAAGTTCCGCACAACAGCCACCACAATAGCAACGCCACCAACGATAACGCCAAATCCTGAATTTGCAATCCCTGTCATTTTTGCAATCGCATTACACACTGCAAAAATTATCGCAATCAGCGCGACGATAAGTAAAATTATCCACACGATAGGACAGGCATACAGTGCAGCATTAAAAGATAGTTGTGCTGCGGTTAATCCCGTTGTCGCCACCATTTCTGCCGTTATAGCCGCACCGTGTGCTACAGCCTGAATCGCCGCGAGCCTTTTTTGCATCGTGTTTATTCCTTGGATTGCGGTATTTACAACAAGTGCCGCTGTGTAAACTCCGAAAGCCGCCGCTACACCGTACACAATCGGACCGATAATCGACCAGTTATCAGCGATAAAACTACCTGCCGTAACAGCCAAATCAAAGATGTTTAGCAGGATATGTGCAAGAACTGCCATTGCCTCAATCGCTCCATTCGCAAAGGTCTGGAAAGCCTCGCTGTTTGCAATATCGTTTAGCCTTTGAAGGACAGGCTGAAATGCAATCAGAGCCGTATTCTGCATAGACTGCCAAATCTGCCCCCAAGTCATAGGCATTTGTTCAAACTTCGCATCAATTTCATCAGCAGAGCTCAGCATTGCATTTTTCACAACTTGGGCAGTTACAAGCCCCTGTTCCGCGTAGGACTTGATTGAGCCCTCTGCCCATCCCATCGCCGATTCGATCGTCCGTGCAATCGTTGGTGCTTGCTCCAAAATCGAGTTTAATTCTTCGCCGCGCAATGCTCCGGCTGCCAGACCTTGTGACAACTGCAATGTTGCATTTGCTGCCTCTTGGGTGCTTGCCCCGGCGATTGTCATCTGCTTCTGGATTAGGTTTGCAAAAGCAACAACTTCTTCCGAGCTACTGAACGCGTTTCCAGCATTGTTTCCGAATCTTGCCACAACATCGGCCATATCCGCAAATGAGCCTCTTGCGTCCTGCGCTGCCGCGTACACCATGTTGACAAGTTCCTGCGTGGTTTGCATCCCGTCATTCATAATGTTGAGCCGGGCAGTCGTCTGTACCAATTCATCAGAAATGTTCAGTGCTTTCCCGATACTATGAATGCTGACATAAGCCAAGACAGCGCCTTTGATTGCATTCATCAGGCTGCCAGCCTGATATGTACCCTCTTGAATCTCCCGGTTGAATCTTCCCTGTTCATCCACGTTATCCCGGATGTAGCGTTCTGTCCCGCTGACGGTTTGTGACAAACGCAGGTAGGCATCATTTGCCGCAGAAGCGTCCATATCCTGCATTGCCCGATTCAACTCAGTCTGCTCCTGGACTGCCATATTCAACTGTGAGCGCAATTGTTCCAACCCGGCGTTTGCAGTGTCAGTTCCAAGGTTTACAGGGTTATTTTCAACCTGCTGAATCCTCTGCTGTATCGCCTGTAATCTCTGCCCCAGTGCGTTAATGTCCTGGACTGCCGTATCCGGCAGAATATCCATACCGCTGGCAGTCTGCTCAATCTGTACCTGTGTTTGGTTCAAAGTATTCAACATACTATTTGCACTCTGAACCTCTTGCTGGAACCGCTCAACCCCAGAACTTGTAAATACGTCCAGACCGTCCGTTTGCCACACTACCGGAACGGTAACAGGTTCCGGAGGGGCATTTGGCCGCACCGCTGGCGGAATGTTCTGTGGGTTTTCCACCTGTGGGGTGAAACTCGGCGGCGCGTTATGATTTATAACCGGAGCAGCCCCAGGGTCAACCTGTAGAGCTGATATTGCAGGGGTGTATAACCCGGACAAGGCCTGTTCCAGTTCATTGACTGCCATGGTCGCCTGATTGATTTCAGCCCTTGCGCCTTCCAAAGAGCTCGTGTCAATGTCTGCGTTCATACTCTCCTGCATATCATACATTGCAGACACCGCAAGATTCACTGAACTGACGATATGGTTGAGCACTCCACTAAACTGGTCGTTCAGCTCAATGCCGGTCTGAATTCCTGGCACCTTTATCACCCACCTTTCTTAATGTTTTTTCTTCGCTTTACTCTCTGCTTTCATCTTTTCTTTCTTATCATTCTCTGCCTTGATTTTGATTGCGGCGATCACAAACGCCTTTTCCTGCTCATCCATTTCAAGGAAAACAGAAGGCAGGATATGCAGCTTATGAAGGGCATAGTAAGCAAAATTCGCTTCCCCATCCCCTTCTTCGATTAGTTTTTTGCTTCTTCCACCTTATCGTCAAGACCCTTGGTGAATCCCTGGAACTTCTGCATCCACATGGTAAACTCCTGATACTCCCCGGCATTATCCACCAGGGCATACAGAAGTTCTTTAGGAGTCCTTACTCCATAAGAATCCTGTAGTCCTGCGTCATATAAGTCCGGGTACACCGTTGAAGCAACAATCATCTCCGCCAGGTAGTCTGCCGTTTTTACCTTCGGTCTGAACATGCCTGGCTTTCCCGGTACCTGAACTTCAACCGTACAAGAATCCCGCAGCACCTCATTTTCCTTGGAAGAAATCTGTTTAAACTCCCATTCAAGCGGTTTCCCATTTTCATCCTGCAAACTGGTTGTAGGTGCGAACCTCTCATTTAACTTTACGATTTTGTTCGCTTTCATAAATCGACTGAATTTTGACATAACATTGTCCTCTCTTTCTTATTTCATATTGAATTACACAAAGCCCTTGTGCGGGTCTCATCTCACACAAGGGCTTTCTGCCACTTAATTAGTGGCAAACCCATCCAGCTCGTTGAACGTCTCCGGCATGTCCCACTCCTCAAAAGTGCCGGAGAGCTCCTCGTCCAGAAGCTCCTCACCAGCCTGGAACTTGGCAAGTGCAAAGGTATCACATAGACACCCTCTATGTACGATGGTTTGTCTCCCCGCCGCACTGCTTGGATCTTCGTTACTCACCTGAATTTCAAAATACGGCATCTCCCCGGTTTTCTGGTAGTGGTTCGCCATTTCCCGGAACACAGACTGATTATAGTGCGCAGTGCCGCTCCATGTCCCCTTCCCTCCGGCTGCCTTATGCCCCATGCCGACTTTCCCAAGAATCGGAACTTCCGTAATATTAACCTCCCACTTACTTTCAAACTCGGTCATGCTCATGAAATTATAGCGCCTGTCTCCAATTGTGATAAAACACTCCGCAAGGCTGCCATATACGGCATCCTTCCCGTTCATAGTCACACTCTGACCCATCTCTCATCACTCCTTCTTATGATACTGTAACGGTCATATACAGCTTACTCATGGCGTTGACCACCGTCACGAAGTCAGAAACAACCACGGACTTCTTAGTTCCTCCCTGCTCCACTGTCACATCGCTGTCTGAGAACCCCTCAATCGCACGCATTTTCTCCAGCTCCCTGTGATGCGCCACAATGTCTGACCAGAGGGAAATGCGCCCCGCCGCGTCATTCGGCACAACACCCAGATACTTCGTACTAAACAGCACGGCAATGTCATTCCCAATCTGGTCAATCACCCTGACCGTCTGGTTATCCTTGAAAATATCACCCTGCGTGTCAGAAACAGTGACCATTGTGTTAATATCCTCCAGCACGCGAATATCAGAACCGACCTTGTGAAGCGTAAATTCACCGGCTTTGATAGCCTTTTTCAATTCATTCTGCGTGTAGTTTGCATCAACGGTGAATTCACCGTTATAAATCTTGTTCTGATTGCTCCTGTTCACTGCACAACCAGCGGAAACACCCGTAACCCAATAAACAAGACTTGCTTCACTCCACCCTTCATCCAGCACACGGTTTTTTACGCTGATTGTGCCGTAATAATCGGCTGCCTTGTTGTAAAGCACAAGCTGGAATTTGATACCCATTTCATCACGCAAGCGCTTAACGAACGAAGCAAAAAGACCCTTTGTGGTATCGTCCGTCACCACAACACCCATTGTGTTATAGGTGTAAGACTCAATCTTATCAAGGTAATCCTGATAAGCGGTTCCATCAACCGTTCCGTTCTCACCGCCAGAAAGGGGCGCTGCGGCCGTTACCGTCAGCGTTGCGGAAGCCTTGAACTTCACAAAATCGTTTGCGGTCAGATCAGCCGCCGTTGCAACCGTCTGTTCGTCAACCACTGCCATATCAAGCACAGTTTTCACATCAAACAGAGTATCGTCATCTGCATTTACCTGAACCGTGATTTTCAGGTCATTTCCACGCACCCCGCAGTAAAGGGCTTCTGCAAAGTCATTACCTGCCTTCTTGCCGCCGGAAGTCAGTTTATATGCATAAAGGGTTTGTGCATTCAGGAATAAATCACGAATCCCCTTTAGTCTGCTATGGGTATACTCATAGCCAAAAAGCCTCAAACTATTCTTCTGAAAATCGCCGCTTCCCACTTCAAATACTTCCCCGTCAACGCCCCAATCCAATTCAAGAGGCATTGTAGTAATACCCCTTTCGGAAAGGGCAGCATTTGCAGAAGCAGCCGAAATGAAATTCATATACGCACCCGGCAATTCTTTGTTCTGCGTAACGAAAGTTCCACCACCTAATGCCATATTAGATCACCTGTCCCTTCATATACTTTTCAATCATGTGTTCCACGGCTTCAGCCGTGTACTGCTTATCAGGGCAAAGAAGAGCATTTACAATATCTCTTCTGCCCTGGAATCGTTCAGCCGCAAGCAACTGTTCTTTTGAAAACAAACACTCAGCTTTTATCGGTTCACTTGCGACAGGTTTAACTAGCTTTTTTGCGTCCATTCACTTCACCTCATCCTTTCACGGTAACATTTTCTGAAATTTCTTCCATAGCCGTCTCTTCCTCTACCTTGTAGACGAAACAGTCATAATTCACAAAAAAGTTCAAGACGCCATCAACCACTTCATACCTCATCTTCGTCCCCCGGATAGGTTTGGTGTCGCCGTCAAGTGTGACATATTCCAAACACTGCCACAGCCTTTCAGCCACCCCATTGCATTCCCTTTGCTTTTCAGCAGACTCCGGAAAATACTGAATGCAAAGTCGGTTTCGCCTGAAGTACCGCTTTCCAAGGAACAGCTCATTGGTTGGATTCAAGCACTGCACAAAAAAACAAGGTTCCTTCAAACCCTGTTCGATTTCTTCCATGTGAATCTCATAGCCGTCCCCAAACTCTTCATTCAGAGAAATGCTGATTGCATCGATTATCGAATTTATCATTTCAGGCACTCCCTTAAATAGCTCTTAATCTTGTTTTCAAGCACCTTCGGGGTAATTCTTTCAAGTTCCTGTTCCGATTCGGTCATCATGAACTTACCCTTGACCCATGCACGTTTTAAGGTTTTTCCTATCGCCGGAACATACCGCCCCGGTGTCTGCCTGTGCCCATACTCAACATAGCTTGCATACTCAACCGGATTTATAATCTCGACCTTAATTGTGTTCCCTTCTTTGGTTATTGACCCTATCGTCCATCCCCTTTGAAGCGTACCGCCATCCTTTCCAGTTGATTCGGCTTTCATGTACTTATCGCCTTTCTTGTGGTTCTTGGAATCACGCCTTGCTGTCACCTCAACATATATGTTGTAATCACCAATGGGTGTTTTTTCCACAACCAGTGCGTACAGCTGTGCAGCAAGTTCCTTTGCACACGATTCCACAAACTCTTCCGAGTCTTGCAATTTTTCCAGCTTCTTCTGAAAATCTTTCAGACCTTTGCAGTTAAACTTCCCCATTTTACCCATACTCACGCCCACCTTTCAAAAAGCTCAAGGATAATCTCCTGGTGTGTCGGATACACTGCCGGGACACCACTGCAAGTGTAGTCAGTGGTCACACCGTCCTGTGCCACCGTTATTTTTGACCCCGCCTTGATTGACACATCAGGGGAAACGAACAACTTTGTTATCTGTGTGACCGATGCTGCCGACTCAGACTGGACAGCGGCTTTCAGCGTTTCAAATGACAGCCTGCATGGCTGGTTCTCCAACACAACCACTGGTTCAATCTTTGTCAACTTTGATTTTTCATCCTTCACCTTCTTCATTTCCATAACCGTTAACGTTCCAAAATAGGTTGCTTCGACAATCTTCCTTGCAGCCCCCTGCGCCGCCTGGATTGCAGTTACCATCTGATTTTTCGATAACATGAGAATTCAGCCTTTCCACAAGATAGAAGGTAGTTAATGAAGGATGTCAACCTCTGTTCCGGTGTCAGACTTCCCTCACCGGTTGCAAATACTGTAGTGGTGTCGCCTGTCTGGATCTGTTTTACTGCATACTCCAAATCAAGGCTTTCCAGGTCATCAGGAGCAAAAGTTTTCTTGGAAAGAAGGAACTCCCCAACTGCCATATCAACGGCACTATGTTCCAGTCCTTCCGGCACTTCTTTTTGGTTGGTCTCATTCCTGATGGTATTTCGCACTTTTTCAATGCAGAAGGTCAGGGCAAATTCATCGTCCGTCCTGACCTCATAACCAAAGGATCTCAACCTTTCTGTAACTGTATCATTATCAAACATGGTCTGTCACCTGACCTTTCCGACAATTATCCCCTTGAGATAATGCGGGCAATCGGAATCGCTTTATGGTTGAGCGTCTTGCTGTCCCCGTTGCTAACCAGCGCCCAGTTCTTTCCATTTTTCAGTTCGGCATCTGTGGGGCTATTGGTACTCTGAACAGCTTTTAAATAGGAGATACCAGCCACGCTTACGGCATTTCTCTTGCGGGAAATAAGGGTATCTTCCCCACCTTTGGTCTTCGCGTCACGCACCATCTCATACGGCACTTTCGCCCCCACATGCTCAAATCCAATCGCACCTTCACCAAGGATATAGGTGGTATAAATGGAAACTTCACCGCCGACTTCGCCTACGCTCTTCACTTCAACGGGCATAGAATCGTCAATTACCACCAGTCGCCCATTCCACGTTCCCATACCAAGGTCACGTTCGATTCCTTCCGCATCCGTATATTTCAGGTATGCCAGAAGTTTCAGATTTTCAAGGTTCGTGGCAACAGTGGAATGGCAGATCACAAGGCTGAACTTTTGCTTATTGTCGCCACAAGCCTTCTGAATCGCCACATTCAGGGAAGTTGCACCCATGCACATATCTTCCGTTGTGACCGCGTCTGTGCTTCCTTGCGAAATGTCGTACGTGTGCTTATCGACAAATTCAGCATTCGCCGCCTTGATTGCCCCTGTCCCGGTCGCAGCCATTCCGAAGATCCCCTCGAGGATCGCCAGCAAAGTGCCCTGATCCACGTCATTCCAGTAGCGGTTAATCTGATTTCTCACATTCGCCATGAAGTCAACGCCCCCGGTCACATCAAAAGAAAAATCCGCTTCTGTCCACCCCTTCATACGCCCATAGACAAAAACCCCCTGTTCGAAGGTGTCAGTCCTCTCGGCAGTCAGGTTTGTTTCCCCGTCATAGTTCAACGCGTCCCCGCCAATCAACCCGAAGAAGGGAAGCACGGCATAAACCGTCCCGGTCTGCGAATTGGTGACGAACGTCTCCCGCAAACGCTGATCAGAAACGATCGCTCTCGATTCTTTCAGCTTATTCAACTTCACATTCGGGATAGCGGACATATACTTCCCAAAGGCTTTTTCGTTAAAACTCTTTGCATCAAATTTAGCCATTTTTCATCATCCTTTCTTGAAATATCTTTATTGTGCGTCTGGATTGTTCTCGATATATGCCGCCAGCTCCTCATAACTCATCTTCGACATATCAACATCTGCCCCAGGCTTGTTGTCCCCAGATGCCCCAGGCTGAAAGCCTTTGAATGTCTGCTGCTGCTGTGCGGCATCGAACAGGAACTTGGTATCCTCAGCAGTTGTCAGCTTGTCAATCTGCTCCTGCAAGCCCTTGACAGTCCCTTCCTTGTCAAGTTTTGCGTCCGTCAGGTCAAGCAGAGCTTTAACCGCCTTGATGTTCTTTGCCTTTGCACCGGTCAGAGCCTTATCAACTGCAAAGTCAACTTTCAACTGGTTCATTTCGGATTCATGAGTTTCCTTGACTTTGGTATTTTCAGCCTGTAAGTCTGCAATCTGCTGTTTCAGGGTTTCATTGTCTCCCGCCGATGCTTTCAGTGTTTCGAGCTGCTTGTCACGGTCAGCCACCTGCGTTTTCAGCCCGGAAACTTCTGTCTGCAAGTTCTTAATCTCAGCTGCAGATGCCGATTTGGCATTTTCAATGTCATCCCCGTTGATTTTGATAATGCTGTCAACCTGTTCCTTGGAAAGTCCTAAATCTTCTAGCTGTTTTCTTGTCATAATGACACCATCCTTTCAAATACGTTTTTCTACGTGTTCACTCACACATGATTAGTTGGCTTGTTCGGTTATACGCTTGACAACCCGCAATAAAAAAGCACCGTCTATTTCACGGTGTTTCTCTGTTTCTGACACTTATAATCCCGGGATGGTCTCTTTTAATGTTTTCAAAAATTCCCTCGCTTTACTCATCGCTGAATTATCCTGCAAAAAATCAATTCCTTTTGGGGTAATCATTACACCCCGTAGCATTTTAACTCCAGGATTCACCTTCCCAACCGTTGGAACAAGCGCTATGCCTTCCAGATAACCATCCTGATAGAGGTGCACCATGATGTACTCCCAGTAGTTCCGGCTAATATTCAATATTTCTGAATCAGGCCCTATGTAATCCTGATCTGGTATCTCTCCCTCTTTCAGACACAGATATAAGTACGCCAAAATTCGATACGCAAGTACATAGTAATCATCTTTTGCCATAATCATCACCTACCCTTCATTTTATTTTTCTTGCATCTTTTCTGCAAATGTGGTATAAACTAATTAAGCAAAGACCATCTCCTGCCCCCATTTGTCCCGATTCCTTGAATCGGTTGACCGGGCGGGAAGATGGTCTTTCTTTATTACCTTTCATATACTTTTAGTATTTCTCCGTTTTTCATTAGCACAATTTTATCGACAAACCGGGTGTGCCTTGAAAAATAAAGCGTTTCTATCTGTTGTATGATCTCATCATCAGACAACGGACAATTCGTGACATCAAAAATAAAACTTGAAGCCTGTTTTCTTTTTTTCGATACCACATTGTAAAACAACTCCTTACTTGTTCCAGTTGGTGATTTTAAGTCAAACCGTTCGCCATCAATCAAATAGTCAGGTGTCTGTATACCCTGCGGCTGCATAATTTGAGGCACAAATTCAACAGTTTTTCCATACCGTTCACTCAATACCTCCGCTACACCCCTTTCCTGATCTGACGGTTTCAACACAACATGCTTTCCATCCACCACATATTTTACTTCGCCGACTATGTAAGACGATTTTTCCGTGACTGACCCCTTTTTGTCCTTTTTTGTCCATTTCTGTGTAATGTCATTCATAGGACTGATTCTATCAGTTTTTTCTTTCCCCGTCCAGCAGTTTCTACTGTTCTGATCGTACACGTCAAGCCCGGTCTTGTCACCTTCCACAAAGGACTTCTGCCATTGCTTATAGGTCGTATTACCAGGTATGTAATAGGTCTTACCATCCTGACCCCTTGCAGCACGTTCCCCGATAGAATCAAATTCATCATCAAAGTATGGTACTGTCGTACTTCTACACCGCACATGAAAAGGCGGGGCTGTAACGCCAACTTCCCACTGTGACATAGGGAAATGCTTGCCGTCCATGTCCTGACAGATTTCAGAGGTTAGGGAATCCAGTGTTGCCACGACTTCAAATTGCTCAACGCCCAGCTCACGAAAGCAGTCCCTTTGCGCTGCACTACTAAAAAAGGCTTCTTCCGTCATAACAAGCCGCCCGGCATTGCTCTTTGAAGTATTCATCTTCTTGGCAATGGCATCAATGGCTTTCTGTGGGTCTTGCCCCAGTATGATGTTGCGGGTCAGTTCTGTATGCAGCTCATTGACCAGTTTTTGACGATTGCCCCACACCCGTGCGGAAAAGTTCTTCCCATCCACTGCCCAAGGCTTGTTGAGGACTTTGGAAATCTTCTTTTCATCCAACGTGGCAAAATTCCAACCAACACCCACACCCTTCTGGAGCTCAAAGGCAGTATGGTAGTAACCTGACTTGTAGATGCCCCGCATAGCTGAATCAATGCTGTCAAGTTGATTCCCAAACATTGCTTCAAGGCTCTGCTGTGTTTGCAGCTTCAAGGCTTCCAGTCTGCTGATATGATACCGGGCAGAAGCATTTTCAAGCTGCTTCACCCATGCCCCATTAATCGCGTTTTCTTCACCGTATCGGATATAGTCATGTACATCCCATTTCAGTTCTTCCAATTCCCGGTTAGTCAGCATCTTCCGTGCTTCTGCCAGCGCGACGCCATTATTGTCTGCAAAACGCTGATACCATGCGGCAATCTTACCTTCAATCTGCTTCTGCGCCTGTCGGTACTGCCTTTCAATTTCAGCATAACACTGTACGCCCTTTTGATTTTGCGACTGCTCAAGCAGCTCAAACCGTTTCTTCCAGTATTCGCTACTCTTCATCTACATCACCCTGCCCCCGTCCCGGCGGTGCGTCCCTCTGTCCGAATGGGTCATACTGAGCAAGCATTTCCTCTCGCTCCTTTTGTTTCTGCTTCTCCAGCCGCTCCAGTTCGGCCTTAGGGTCATCCACCCACGGGTGTTGGCCAATGATAGTTTCATCAGACAGAATCCCAACCGATGCAGCACAATTCTGAATGACCTCGCTTTCATTCATCATCATGTCCCGGTTGAATATGATGGTGACTTCTTCACCCTCAAAATCGCCATGTCCCGTGTTGGCAAGATGCGCATTGACGAACCAAAGGATTTCTTCGAATGCGGCCTGATACTCCGTTTCGGTATCGTTGGCATCAATGTCGATGTCGCTATACATTGATTGGATATTCATCTGATTCGGGTTTCCGGAAATCCTGTCATCCTTGGCATCATAACCCATAGCATTTTCAATCAGGGCTTTCTTGAAGAGTTCCAAAATAGCCTTGTAGTTTTCCGCATTTACGATTATCTCAAGGGTTTCAACCCCGCCTTTCGTTTCTCCGTCATATCTGACCTTGACTGCGCCATAGGCGGCAAGGTTCTTTCGGAACTCACCCAGGTTTGTACCGTCATAGTTTTTCAGGACAAGAATGGTGTTCCTTGCATCTTCCTGCATATTGTTTTCAAAGTCTGATAGCATGACGTTGATGCCGTCCTGCAATGACTTGACTTTCTTCAAGAGGGGGGTTTCCAGCTCATTCGCTTTCAAAGGTATCAGAGGAATTCGAGACCAATTACACTTCTGAACCTTTCCCGCGGCATCCGTCATCGTCACATGATGGCAGTCCGATTCCCCTTCATCGGCAATGTCAGGTATCAGTGTACCCCGGTCAAGGATGAACTTGTGAACGCCGTCCATATCATAGACTTCCACCTTTTCGATGACCGTTGGCGTTGTCCCCTCATAACCCATGACCAAATACAATCTGACTGCAAACTCTAAAATGGTGTGCTCGTTGTCCTTCCAAAATGGCAAAATCTCATAAGCCGGGAAAAGCCTGAAAGCAAAGTCACCTTCTTCTGTGTAGTACGGGTACAGCCATGCAATCCCGCCATTGTACGCCGCCTTGCCACTGTTTTTCAGCATTTTCATAAACCTCTTGTTAAACACCTTTTTCAGCAGTTCAACATACCGTTCATTTTTACACTCTACGGCAAAAGGCTGACCGAACAGATAATTGGCTTTCTGATTTACCATTTTTGCATACTGGTTGTCAATGACCCTGTTATTTGGCAAGTTCTCCACTACCTGCAGCTTGCCGTCTTCGCCTATCATGGTACGCCTGCGCTTCAAAATATCGTGTTCATTGTCATAGTACAGAAAACCCTTAATCTGCATCACCCTTTGGGGTGAACATTTCCATTTGGCGATTTCCTTTTCAAGAAACTCCTTGTCGGACATACGACTCCTTGCCCCTTGTAAGAGCAAGTTTGTAACCTTTCTCGTTAGGAAATCAACAACGTTCATCATTTCAGTTTCACCCCTTTTCAATAAAATCAAAAGCCCAAAAACAAGGCGTTTTCAAGGCTCTTTACTAACTCACTATTTTTAGTCAAAACTGAACGCATCCGGCAACAGAAGCTTTGTCACGCCGTACCGCATGGAATCCATGCCGTGTGAAAACTCGTGATCCGGCTTATCGGTCAGCTTCCCGTCTTTATCTTTTCCCCAGCAGTAGTTATCAATCTCTTTCTTAAATTCCACACACCGTGGATGAACCACGATCTGATAGTTCTGTATAAGCTGGATACCGTGCTTCACACTGTCCTTACCCTTTCGGGAAGGCTCTGCTTTGATACCTTCATCTTGGAGTTCAACAATACTTTTAGGCTCAGCATTATCGCAGATAACCTTCTGCCCACCATAGCCCATTTTCTTAATCTGTTCGGCTATGATTTTGTTGGTAACGCCCGTTCGATACCATTCATCGAAGATATAAATTCGCATTGCAGCGTTATCCACCATTTCACACACAAAGGCGTTTGGATCAGTGAATCCGAAATCAAGGCTGAATGCTGATTTTATGCCGGGGATTGCCCGGATTTCATCAACATTGAAATCTTCACATATAACATTGGTGTAAATCAGCCCTTCCGCAATGCCCCATTCGCCTTCACCTTCTATGCGGTATCGGCGGGGGTTGTTTTTCTGCATTTTCAGGAATATGCTGCGGTCAGCTTCATCCAGCCATTCATTCTGCTTCCAGGTCGTTGTTTTAGTGAAGACATCATCATCCTCCACATCAAAGAACCTTGGCTTCAACCAAGATGTGGCAGACCAAGGATTGAATGTCAAGGTTATCTGTTTGAAGTAGCCATCAGGGACTTCACCTCGTATTGACATGTCCAGCTTATTGAAATCATCCTCGTTTGTGACTTCATAGGCTTCTTCGATCCATACAAAGCAGAGCACGCCATGGTCAACAGAAATTGACGTGATTTTCAAACCATCATCAAGTCCTCTAAACAATATCTTCTGTCCTGTGGACTTTCTAACAATCTGCATAGGGGAAACAGTACAATCAAAGTATCCATCAAGCCCTAATTTGTGAATTGCCCATTTCAAATCTGAAAAGACAGAGTCACGCAAGGTGTTTGAGTATCTTCTAACACAAAGACCATTCGCAAGAGGATACTCCATCAGCCTGAAAATCATATTCAGAGCAGTTGTCTTTGACTTCTTTGAACCTCTGCTGCCCTTGCAAACTCTATATCTTCTTTTGGTGTTCCAAAAATCAGCATAGTTTTTTCCAACTGTGTCTTGAAGTGATACTTTCATACTGCCCCACCTATTCTTTCAGGTCATTCATAATGACAACCGGTTCAAGCTCCAGGTTCACATTGTCTTTGAACAGGCTATATCTCTTTCCAAGAAGTTCAGCGGCCTTCAATCTTTCTTTTTCATCTGGTGCTTTCCCCATCCTTCTTGCTTTTGAATAACCCTCCCCGCTTCCTTCGACCACCACAACTTCTGATTCAGACTCACCGCGTAAAACAGAGGTCAAATACACCATGACTTCCTCAGCATCAGCAATCTTTTCAGAACTGATTTTTTCAAGCCGTCCCTCAATATAGGTTTTAATATTATCTTTTGTTAACAGTCTGGAAGCCTGTTCATTTGCTGTCTTTGCTGAATATCCAGCTCTTATGGCTGCCTGTGTACCATTTAGGTCAATCAGATATTCGTCAGCAAAACGCTGCTGTTTTTCAGTTAATTTCGCCATTAGATACACCGCCTTTCCTTCAAAGATTTAATATCTGGCGTCCTGGCCATACACATAAGAAAAGCACCCAGATAACTGAGCGCCTAAAATAAAGTGCATATCGTTGTATCGTTGATCCTATCATCTTACTTAATACTTCTTGAATAATTAATTTCTCATGTCCGCATCGATTACTCCAAAAATTCTTTTAACAATCATCATTAAATTAATAACCAAAAGAAATGCTAAGCCATACATCAAGCAACTTTGTACAAAGGAAAATCTACTTGTAAAGACATTAAACAAACATAGAACCAACAGTATAATAGACACTAAAATCTCGAACATTACTGCATAATATGTCTCAAGTAATGACGCCTTATATAATTTTGCTTCTGAACTATAGTAATAGGGACTATCATTAATCTTAGACTTCATGTCAATAATTACAGCTAAAAGGGTAAATAACATTGAGGTCAAGATTGAAACAATTATAGTGATTATATTCACGACTTCTGAATCTGCGGTTTTAACTAACGCTGCCGATATTCCAATCAAAAATGGAACGATAAAGTAATTAATTATTGGCGCAATCAAAATTTTTTTGCTTCTTGAATCTCGAAAACAGTCTACATAATTTTTTACTATACCCCACACCGACAAATAATTTAATCCCAGTCCAAATTTGCTTATCAAAACAAATAGTCCCGCAATAGCAAAAATTAAAATTTCTGGACGCTGCAAAACTTTTATCATTGCACCAACTCCTCTTTTTACACAAGCAATCCCATTCCTACGAGATAATCTCTAGCTGTATTTTTCATGATTGGAACTAAGCTAGAAAATATCGGATTCCCCCCTGACTGTAGCACTTTCTTAGTTACGTCTTCGTTGACCACCAGACTATCCATATTTTTCAAATCAAATGTCTTATCGGTTCCTTCCAGAGAAAATTCTAATTTTAAATCGTCATATTCATAACCATCCATCTCGATTATTTGCGCATATGTGCGCTGTCCTGTCCTCCATTCTTGAAATTTCTTTTTGTTTCTCTCCATAAATCCTAAAGGTTTGTGTATAACCCGTTCTTCTTTTGTCTGTTTTACTCCATAATTTATTCCCATACGTTCTGATATATTTTGTGGAATTTCATACCTTATCAGGCGAATTTTTTTCAAAACCCCTTTATAAAAATATCTATCAATATATTCCTTAGGTGCTATCGCCTTAAATGATATTTTATAATCTGGATCCAAATCAGTAAGACACTTTTGCAGATGCTTTTGAAGTGATACTTTCATCCCATAGACGCCCATAGTCTGTAAAATTATAACCGCATGCGTAATATCTCCTCGCGGAACCGCAATACAAAAACCAAATGGTAGCATATCTGCCTCCTCTGATTTTCTTGAATACGTCTCGCCAGTTAAAATATTTACCAATTCGGATTCAATGCCATATTCGCCGGTTTTAACCCTGCCACATAGCACCTCATAATCCTCTTGACTGTTTTCGTTGCATACAACCTCGCTTTCAAATTGATCAAATTGAAAAATTAGTTCCTTTTCAGGGTCATTTGAATATTTGGCTTTGTTCATATCGATATAGTTTTCTACGATTTTAATAAATGATTTACCGTTACCCATATTATTCAAATTTAACCGGTTATCGTTATTATCAAAAACACTCAATCCATAGATAGTTAACTTAATTTTCTTACCCATATCGCACTCTCCAATCCGACATTTTTTTACATTATATCACATGCCGCACTGGAAAATCCTACCAAATATAATATGTCCCTTTTGTATACTATGCTACGCTAAATTCAAACATTCAATTCACCCTTTACTTTACATTCAAATTATAGACCATTCATTTGTTTTTACAAAATGCAACTATGTTATGGTTTTCTATTTTCCATAACAAAAAAAACACCCTCTTGCGAGGATGTTTCTTTGTACCTGGCATGTCTGGATGGAGAGTCCTAACCAGGTAAACCGGAGAACCCGGAATCGAACCGGGACACAGGTCGCGACCCTGTCCGCCTGCCATTGGCGGGATTCCCCGATAAGCTGCCGCAAGACGGAGGTCTCTTACGGCGGCTGCGGCGGTCTTTGTGCCCTTGCACCGGCGTTACCGTCTGAGCCACAATCGGCAGCTGGCTGCGACACCAGGCTGCCGTAGGGGGAGGAGAAAAGCCGGTGGGCTGTCCACCTATGGCTTCGATTGTAGTATAAAACGATATTTCCGATAAAAACGATATTTTTTATTTTATTCGGCATTTTTTTAAATACCCATCACGAATATATAACCTCGGATAGTCTGGGCTCCCGCTATACCCTGTTTTCATCGCAATCCTGTCCCAGGTCATCCCATCTATGTAGAACATGCGGAATACGCACCGCGTCTGACCATGTTCAATCGCATTAATCCATTCCTCTACCGCAGTTACTTGCTCTCTCTTTCCCTCCAGCACTTGCTTGCGGCGCTCATACAGCTTCCAATCAAACCCTACTACCGATTGAGGGCGCGGCTCTCCAGTCCGGTAATCCAGCACAACGCTATTGCCGAATCCGTTATCTCCTTGTACCATTTCCTGAAGTTCCAGCTCCAGAAGTGGTATTTCTTTTTTGAGCTTTCGGTATCCCTCTAGTAACTTCCTTGTCATCCTCACCGATTTCCCCTCCTTTCTCCTATTCCACCCTGTTTTTAAATTCCCTGTTCCCAAACAGATATTTTTCTTCTGAAATCTGCTCATTCTGCAACCGCCGCAAGGCTTTTAGAAGATTCTGATTCTGCTTGTCCACATAGAAATTGTGTATGTGCTCATACAACTTTGCCCTGTCCTTTGCCTCTCGCCTTATCCGGCGACTCCGCTGAAGTTTCGTGCAGACCTTATTGCGTTCGCTTTTATTTGGCGCAAATTCTATGTCGTGTAAGAAAGTCTGCATTTTGCTGTCCTCTTTCCCGGCATCAGCATAGGCAAATTCATACTCGTTCTTTGATGATTCAAGAAAATTTAAAAATTCAGTTATGATTTCACTTGGCTTTTTTCCCATTCTTTTTTAACTCCTTATCGTTAAGGTCGTATTCCTCCCTTCCCTCACAATTCTTCCTTGATCCTCCTTATCCTGGCCTTTAGCGACTCCATGACCCAGTTCTGTACATCATCTTTGCGCTGTAAAGACTGCATCACGTCCTCATCCCGGGTACCGCTGCACACCAGATGGTGGATAATCACTTTCTCCTGCTGGCCCTGCCGGTGAAGCCTTTTATTGGCCTGGGTATATAATTCATAATTCCACGTAAGACCGAACCAGACTACATGATTGCCGCCTTGCTGCAGATTCAAGCCATAGGCGCTGCTGGCCGGATGAGTAAGCAGTATATCAATCGTCCGGTTATTCCAGTCGTCCTCATCCTGTGTAGTCTTAAGCTCCCGTACACGAAGTCCACTCCTCTCCAATGCCTTTAAAATCCGCTCCCGGTCATGCTGATAATTATAAAATACCAGCGCCGGTTTTCCCTGTAAGGACTCCACCAACTCCATAAACGCCTCTATCTTGCAGTTATGGATCTCATGAACCGTGCGGTCTTCATCGTACAGCGCTCCGTTGGCCAGCTGTAAAAGCTTATTACTCAATGCAGCTGCGCTGGTCACGCTGATGTCTCCCTCATCTGGAATCTCCAGAACCATTTTCCGTTCCAGTTCGCAGTAAGCCTTTCCGGCTTTAGCATCCAGCTCCACCGGGATCTCATGGTATGTGATGTCCGGCAGCTGCAGATAGTCCTCTGCTTTCATGCTGACGCAGATGTCTGATATTTTCTCCAAAATGCTTTGCTCTGTCCCGGGCTTTGCCTCGTAACTGTACACCATTCCGTCTGCGCCGCGCTTATCCGGCTGAAAATACCGTTCCCGAAACTGCGTGTACCGCTTCCCCAATCGCTCCCCGCCATCCAGAAGAAAAATTTGGGACCATAAGTCCCCCAAGCCGTTTGGAGATGGTGTCCCGGTAAGCTCCACCATTCGTTCGATACGGCAACTTACACTGGCCAAGGACTTAAACCTCTTGGCGCTGTGGCTTTTAAAACTGCTGGACTCATCTATCACCACCATGTCAAACGGCCAGGCATTCCGGTAGTAATCCACCAGCCACACTGTATTCTCCCGGTTGAGGATATAAATATCTGCCGGCGTGTTCAGCGCCCGAATACGCTTCGTCTGGCTTCCCAGTATCGTGGATACCCGCAGCATCTTTGTGTGCTCCCATTTGTCCTTTTCCTTGCTCCAGGTACTCTCCGCAACCTTTTTGGGGGCGATCACCAAGACCTTGCGAACCAGGAAGCGGTTATATTTTAATTCCCGAATCGCCGTTAACGTGGTCACTGTCTTGCCTAACCCCATATCAAGAAACAGCCCTAACTTCTTGGTCTCAATGATTTTGGTTATGCAGTGCTGCTGATAAGCGTGCGGATTGAAAATCATGCGTCATCACCTCTCCTCCCAGCCCTGCGGGCTATACATCATACTTACAGTCCAGCGATTTGCTGGTTTCCTCAAACCCCAAGTCCTGAAAAAACTGGCTTACTCCGTCAATCCCTTTGACCACGCACACCGTCTGGCCCAAATCCCGCAGCCGGTTAATCTGCACGGATTGCAGTGCGCTCAGCCTTCCAGTCTCACTCTTTAGCTCCACAAATACCGGCGCCCTGCCGGGAAAAATCACAATCCGGTCCGGCACGCCATCGTTGCCTGGGCTTACCCACTTATAGGCTCGCCCACCCAGCTTCTTCGCCTCTCCCACCAAGATTTTCTCAAGTTCTTTTTCACGCATACTGCACCTCCAAATACCAAAACCAATTTCCCGTTGCTCCGTCCTCGTCAAACTGATGAAAGGTCTTTACCCCCAGCTGACTCCTTGCGTCTTTTAATTCCTGCCTGGTAAACCCCATTTCTTTTGCGGCATCTCTCACGTCATCGCACAAACACAATCCAGTGTCCTTTAACAAACAACTCAGCCACTCCTCGCAATCGTTCATGAAACGAACCTCCCTCACATACGTGTGTGATATATAAATTAGGTACGTCAGGTATAATATGTGTGTACCTATATTATCTATTTATTACTTTCTATATAGAATCTGTTACAATGTTACTATTAGTAAGAATCCCAATATTCAAGCTGGTTTCCACCGATACACCGTCTGTTATCATTCAGTTACTGTGTTACCAATCAGAAAAACAAATCTGTTGCTCATCAACGTCCGCCTTTTCAGGCTGTTACCTCCAGCTAGGATAATTTTTCAAACCCTCTTTGTGGCCCATGCGGCCCAAACCGTTTCAAGCTTTTTAGTTTTTTCCATCCTCTTGCCTTCGCCAAAATCCCATTAATTTCCCGGCTGTCTGAACCTTTCAGGAGTTTCATATCTCCTCCAAGGCACTCCGTCCATATTTCCGCGGCGCATACCTTCTGCCGCTCTACCAGCTGAATTCCATCATCCAAGCGCTGATTCCCAGCCAAAAACATCTTCCGGCTCTGTATTGACAGCTGATCCCAGTTTGACGGTATCTTCCGCTCCAGGAAGTCCATAATCAGCCCTTCTTTCCCGGATACCTCCCTATGGCCTTCCTGCTGTTCAATTGCCAGCGTCTCGATTTCTTTCGGCAGGTACAGCGGCTCTCCCAGAGCCCAGTACATATACGCCTCTGCCCAGATTTGATCCACCTCTGCCGGCAGCTCCTGCCACACAGACCGCTTCGCCGGATGGGTGCCCACGTCCACCGGCCAGAACCGGCGGTTCCCGGTAGTGTCTTTTAAAAAGTCCCCGTCATTGCTCGTCCCACAAAACACACAGCGCCGCAGATACCGCTCTGTACGCCGCCCGTAGGCCGCACGGTAGATGTCTTCCTGCTTGCTTAAAAACTGCTTAACGGCAGATGTCTCCTGCCGTGTCATAGCCGTCAACTCTCCCACCTCGTTGATCCAGGTTCCCTGTATCATCTCGGCAGCGTCTTTCCCTTCAAAGGTCGTCAGACTGTCTGAAAACCATCCCTTTCCCAGGGTGCTAAGGAACGTGCTCTTTCCAATACCCTGCGGACCGGTGAAAATGGGCATATAGTCAAACTTCACCCCTCCCACAACGGCCCTTGCGACCGCGGCGCAGAGAAACTTCCGTATCACTGCCCGTGTATACTCATTATCTTCCGCGCCCAGGTAGACTGACAGAAGGGTATCTACCCTTCTCACACCGTCCCACTTAAGCTCCTGCAGGTACTGCCGGACTACGTTGGTTTTATTCTGCCGCCCTACGATTGCAAGCGCCATATCCAGCCGATCCCGCTGGGCCATACGGTAATAGTTCTCTATGTACCAGAAAAACCCGGAATCGTCATCATCCGTCCATTGGCGGGCTCCCGGCTCCGAATCCCACGGAAGCGGGCCAATAGCAATCCCCCGGCTGGCAAACTCGTCCGTCACCACTCTGCCCTTTAGCAGAGGGTCATTCTGAAGCACAATAATGATATTGTTCACCGTTTTTTGGTAGTTACCGACTCCATCCACAGCCAGGCTGCTGAGCCATGCCAGATCCTCCTCTCTCCCTTGGACTGCCTCAGGAAACGCAAACGCTGCCCGGGCCTCCTCATGTTTCTCCCGGGCAATCAAATCCGCGACCGGCTTCTCATCCAGAGCCATGCGGCTCATAGCCACAAAAGACGGCAGCTTATTAACCGGCGTTCCCTCTTTCGCCTCGTTATCCCTGTCTCCAAACAGATGCAGGCGGATTAGGTCAAACGCGTTCACCAGCTGACCGGAACACGGATCCGTTGCATGGTGGGAATATAGGAAATGGTCACCGTCATAGACGATTGCGCCGCCTATGGTAGAGCCGCCGGTGTAGGTGTATCTTCCCGGCATTGCCGTCTCCTCATACAGTCCCGGGATAAACTTCTCCATTGCCTGGGTGATTGTGTATGTCCGGCAGAAAGCACCGATGATACCCCGTTTTGCCGTTGGGTCCTCCTGCTTTGCAAGCCTCCTTCTCTCAACGGCATCCGTTCCAGGTACCTGCGGCCACTGGGTAACGTCTTTCCAATCGCCGTACATCTCTAAAAGACCGTCCAGGCTGCAGAACGGGTTATCATAAATCTCGCACACATACTGGCTGTCGCTGCTGCAGCTTGGCCAATACATCAGCCGAGATGCCTCAAACGTGGTCGCGTCACAGAATTCGATTCCAATTAAAGAAGCAAGTTTTCTGGCTGCCGGCTCATACTCATCTGCGGTAGAGGTTCTGTCCATCGGCACAATGACACGCAGCCTCGGCGCGTAGCCGACATGCTTTCTGGTACTATATACCACAGCGGCACACCCCAGGCTGCCCACCCGTTTCAGAACGTCATCGGTCTGCCCAGCCGGTATCGTATCTAAATCCAGGGTGATCAAATCCCTTCCTTCCACGCAGGATGCCTTGCGCCGGTCGCCGGTAAACGTGCCGCCGACAAATCCACCCACATCCTTCAGCTCATCCTGCCGGGACTTTGGATAGGTCAGATACTGCTCCAGCGTCTCACACCCGCGAACCGGAACTTTCAGCCGATCCACGAATTCAGACCAAAGCATACTGCATTTCGGCCAATGCGCAGCCTTGCGGCTTCCCGCTGTACTAATTTGCAGTTTTCTGTTATTCTGCATCCCCCTGCCTCCTAATCTTTCCTATAATAATAACTTTCAAATCCCTCGCCTTTTAAAAGTAACCCTGGCGCCCACGGTATCGGCTCTCCCATCAAACCGCATATCTCATCCACCTGTGTTTGCGCCGGCGCATCAATAATAACCTCATCGTGCACATGGAATACCACATTCAGCCCTTTTGCGTAAATTCGCTCCAGGGTTACAGCCAAACAGTCCCTTGCGATGGCCTGCACAATATTCTCAGTCATTTTTCCTCCGTAGGTAGATGCAGCCTCCCACTTTCTTGTCTGCTGTCCAACCGTGTAATAGTGAACCGCCATCTTTCCAAACTGGTTCTCTTTCAAAAACGGCTTCGGGTAAAATAGCTTTCTTCCACTTGGCAGTCGTACGGTAAGGAAAGACTGCCCATAGACCAAGTCCCCTTCCAATGCGAAAATCAGCCCATAAATTGCTTGCGCCCGGGCCGTCTCCAGTGCGGTCAGAGCAGCCTGTTCCACCGCATACCACAAGTCCTTTATCCGCGGATTAGCCTGCCTCCACCGCGCCACAATATCTGGAAGCTCCTCTTCAGAAAGCCCCATCTGCAAAGCGCCCATGGCAATCAGTGCGGCGGTCCCTCCTTGATACCCCAGGGCCAGAGTTGCCACCTTTCCCTTCTGGCGCAGGTCGTACTCTGGATTTCCTTTCACAATCTTTTCAATCGGTACATGGAACATCTGCGCGGCAGTCGCTTCATAAATCTTTCCGTGGGTGGCGAATACCTCATTGACCCACTGCTCTCCAGCCAGCCACGCAATCACACGCGCCTCAATCGCCGAAAAATCCGCTACCACAAACTTATTTCCATCCGAAGGGATGAACGCTGTCCGTATAAGCTGTGAGAGCGTATCCGGCACATTCCCATAGAGCAGCTTCAGCCCGTTATAGTTTTTCTGCTTTGCCAGTTTTCTGGCAAACTCCAACGTACTGATATAGTTACGCGGCAGGTTTTGCAACTGCACCAAGCGCCCCGCCCATCGTCCGGTCCGGTTAGCCCCGTAATACTGGGTAAGTCCCCGTACACGGCTGCCCTCACCTTTTGCCATATCCATGGCAACGTATTTCTTAATTGATGTCTTCCCCAGCTGCTGTCTGATTTCAAGCATCCTCCGCACATCGCCTGGAAGAGTGTCCTTCTGTTCCAGCACCTGGGCAACCGTACCCTTTTGCATGTCGGTAAGCACATCCGGGTCACTCGCATTCCTCTTTGAGTGGACATTTATCCAGGGTATCAGCTGGGCGCCGCTGTTTGGGTTATCCAGACCTGTCAGCATAATTGCTTCATCCGTTAATTTCTGGCTACTGATTCCGTCAACATACAACGCCCCATCAATCAACTCCGTATCTACCCGTACCCCATAGGCATTCATCCGTACATCCATCTGCCACTGCCTCTGTTCCGATTCCGGCATCGGGAATGCGTTAAGCCGTTTTAAAATCTCCCGTTCCGTTACCACATCCTGCACACAGTAATTTTTAAACAGCTCCCATTTATCCTTATCATGCCAAGGCTGATTCCAAGTCCGTCCGCCATTGCTTCTTGTAGGCTTGCACGGTACGCAGAAGTATCGTATAAGCGCCTTCCCTGCAGCCAGCTTCTGTTTATCTTGTGGAAGACCCATGGCCCTGCCAGTGGCATCCAGACCGGCGGTATATCCACAGTACAAGCCGTGCGCCATGGTGCAGCGCCACTGCTCCAGCGGAGTGTCATATCCTGCCTGGTTCAGGCAGTACCACTCAAATGCGGCGTTATAGGCATGTTTTATCACGAACGGATTGGACAGACAGGATATGATAAGCGCTGGTATCTTCTCACCACTTGCCAAGTCGATAACCTCCACCGGAGAATCATCCAGTTGATAGGCAAACAGGAGGATTTCAAAGTCCTCAGACTGGGCATACTTATAGGCCCCTGCCTTACCGATGTCCACGCTGCTCCTTGTCTCAATGTCTATACTTAAATGTCTCTCAAACATAGCGCTCTCCTGTCAGTTTAGAGGAGCTCGAAAGCTCCCCTTTTCATCTTTACCAAGGCACACCTGTGATTGGGTTGAGTGCTGATTGCGGCACGTTTTGCGGCGCTGCCTGCGGCTGCGCGTACTGCGAAGCCGCGTAACCTGATTGTGCCTGTTGCGGCGCTCCAAAGGCTTGGGCTGCACTTGGGGCGCTGCCCCCCAGCGCCTCCCCGTCTCTTAGCTTCTGTACCGGTCCCAGACCGCAGCCGATACCTTTCTTCCCTCCAAAGGTATAGGGGAAAAATCTCACATTCACCCGTCCATACATACCGCTGTAAACTTCAGACTGGTTGATGATGGGATTCCCCATCTTGTCCACAATTTCCGGCGGATAGTCAGCCTTTGCGCTGGCTGTAAAGACCCAATGCCCCTTACATTCCGCTCCAAACGCCATGCCATCAGACGGTCTTACTCCATCTCCGTCATAGACTGGCGTTGGCAGAATCGGCGGGCACTGCCCGTTCCACTTATCCGTAATTCCCCTCTGCCTGGCAGCCTCGATGGCGGCGTTAATTCTGGCCATGGTTTCCGTGTCAGTCTTTGGCACCAAAACAGTACAGCTGTATTTCTCTTCCTGTCCCTGCATCGCCGCGTAGGGCTTAAACAGATGCACATAAGACAGTCTTACTTCTCCCGTTGTTACATTTGTCAAATGATCCATACTCAATTTTCCTCCTTGAACGCCTCCGCGGCAGTTATTTTATTTGTGATTGCGGGTCTCTGGTCTAACTGTTCTACCAGCGTTGGTTTTCCTGGTCTCTTAATTACCATATCTCCCACAAAAGATTCAAATTCTTTTTTGCCCACAGCTTTCTCAACCTGGGCCAGAGTGAGAGGCTTTCTCTCCCACAAGATAGTTTCTGGAACGCCATTCTCTTGAAGACGGGCAAACGCCAAATCCATGTCTGTCCACTCCCTGCCTCCCCGGCCCTCCACTGCTTTCCAGCCGGCAACCTCATTCCCGACCAGACACTCAGCCAATGCACAGTCCTGAACATCACCCAGCCATTTGGCTACATCTTTTCCTTTTAGAAGGTACTGCCCCAATTCCTCATTGGTAAGAAGTTTGGGGTTCTTGTCCGTCATAGAAGCAAGCTCTACATTCTTTTCTGCCCTGGCGCGGCATCTGGCTCGCGCGCGACAGTATCTACATGTTTTAGGATCAGGCTTAAATTCCCCCTCCCCTTTTATGGCAAGGATCGCTCTCTCCTTTACGAGCTGTGCAAACTGCATCAACTCATCCACCGTGCAACTCCATTCAGAAATCCCATCGGAAATCCTTGGCTGTACAATCGATAACCGTATTTCCTGAACCGGATACAGCATCCGGTATGCCTCATAGGCCCCCAATGCATACAGCAGCATCTGCGGATTCTGCTCGGCAGATACGCGTCCATCCGGGCTTTTGCCGTACTTAAAGTCAATCACATGAAGGATACCGCTCCCAATCAGAATGCAGTCTGCGGTTCCAAACCCATCCGGTATGTACGCAGTCAAATCAACCCGCTTTTCAATGGCAGCGTAAGGTTCAGATGAAAAAGCCAATGCGATTGACTTCACATAGTCCAGATACTCATCTGTATAGCCCATCATCTCATCCTCCCACAGCTCCTCCTTTTTCAATTTGTTGATAGCGGCGGTCAACTTGCGCTTTCCAAAATCCACAGTATAAAAATAGTTTCTTACTTTCAGCTCCGCCAGCTCATGAGCCAGTGTCCCCTCCTTTGCTGCCTTGGACGTAGTATCTGGGAATTGCTGCTCTAACTGAGCGCTGGGCGGGCAGGATAGCCACCGGTGCGCACCAGATGCGCTTAGCAGAGCGTGCTTCCTATCTTCATGCCCCATCAGATTTGCGCCCCCATCTCTCGAAGTTTCACAGCAAATGCCCCGTACTGGGCCGGCGGCAGCGCCGGCAGAGCTTCCACCCCAAAGCTTCTGAGAAGCCCCAGAAGCTCTCCCTGCTTCCCGGAGTCCATAAGCGTCATTGCAGCTCTGGCTAAATCGTCCAACGTATAACTGGTCTGTGAAGTCTGTACCCCTGGCGACGCTAATGGCATACATGTTTGCTGAATGGCGGATGCCGCAGACACAGGCGGAACTTCTGGCTGCTGTACCGGCTGTGGCATTGGCTGCTGTACTGGCGGTTGTACCGGCGACTGTACCCCCGGCTGCGGCATCTGTACCGGTTCTTCTTTGGAAATCTCCGTTTTCTGGGATACATCTCCTAATACCTTCTTCGCAAAATCCACCACTTCGTCAAATGTTTCAAATGTAACTGTAATCATAAATGAATTCCTCCTAATTCCTTTTTTAGTAGTATCAACTCTTCTTTGGAGAGCGTGATTCCCTTTCCCATTTTTGACCGGTCTCCATTCCAGGAGCGCAGGTCGTATTTAGGGGAGTAATCCCCCCATTTAACCAGGTTCAGCTCCTTATGCCATTCCCCATCAGCCGGAAATTCTACCAGGGTATCTAAAATCTCACATTTCATATCAGCCACTTTAAGTTACCTCCCCGCCATTTCTAAAACGGTATTCCATTAAATCCGCCAGCATCAAATACTCCTTCCCTTTCTTATCATCTGGATAAATATCGCGTACCTTTGCACGAAACTCCTCAAGCGTTCCGTGGAAGCAGCCGCACGTGACACCCACGTCCCCAGACTTGAGCCGAAAGAACGTTGAATTGCGATATACTGAGCCAAATCCCTTGACCGTGGCATAATCCGCGGTACTCTCTATCCGCGCATTGTCACAGATCTCCGCATCGCCATAAACCCGCGCATCGCCATAAACCCGCGCATCGCCATAAACCCGCGCAGTGCCACCAACCCACGCATCGCCATAAACCCACGCATCGCCATAAACCCACGCATCGCCACCAACCCATGCATCGCCATAGACCCGCGCATTTCCGCAAACACGTGCGTAATCACCAACCCGTGCGTTGTCACAGACCCATGAGTTGTCATCTTGAGAAAGGTTTTCCTCCTTCTCAACCCATCCGCCCAGGTCACCAGCTTTTACACACCCGAAATCGACCATGGCTTTGATACGATGCAGAGTGATCCCCGCAAATTCTATACTCTCCCTTGTCAACCTAAATTTCTTCACTTGACTTTTCCTCCCATTCTCCCTTGCCCACTGGCGGGCTCTTTTTCATCTGAAAAACCACGCTACCGCAATTACACCAAGTGTCACCATAAACTGCAATAGCGACATTAAATCGTGATAGTGCAACTCTTTCTTTAGCTTGTCCAGCCTGCCTGACAACTCCACAGGCATCTGTTCAGTCGCGGGACTGGTATGTAAGCATTCCGCAGCCTTACAGTTTACACTCGACTTAATTAGTGCATACCCTAACTGATTCGAGGTTTGAGCGTTTACAAAATTTATCCTGGCCATTATCTCCACCTCCCCTTGCCCGCATATGCTTGTCCACTGTTCCCGCTATCACGCGGGCTTTCTCCTATATCCGGCGGCACTCATCATTCGGATTTGTATTTCCTCTGCTTTGCTCTTTCGCTCATCTTCAGGAAGAGAATCAAAAAGCACATCTTCGCCCCCGACTTCTATGTAGTTGATAATCTTTGGTTCTCCCATGGCTACCCCTCCTCTCTGGTAAACCCTATGCCCCACCGGTTGTACTTGTTTCCGATATTTTAATCTCGAGATTTTAGTTTCCTGCTCATCCCCACCTTCACGATTGATAATGGGAAATAGTCATAGTACCCGTCTTGGTTCAAATCTCTCTTTACTTTTTCGTGGTCGATTGTAATGCCGTGATATAAACCCACCATCCAAAGGGCATTGATTGCATCTTCTTCACTATGGAAAACCACGGTTCCGTGATTGGAATACACTTCATACATAAATTCATCCTCCAACACTTAATCGACTTGTCCTTTCCATTTTTCTCCCATATACTATACTCACAGGCTGTTGCCGCAGCCGAGTAAGCATGAAAGGAGCAACACAATGAGCAACCATGCCGAAAACGTGACTATCTTACGTCTTTTGAATCAAGATACAAAGTCCTTATCTCTTGATGAACTGTACGCCCTTTATCGCGATACATTGCAAAAGGTAAAAGATGCAGAAACACGTTATCAAGATTCTCACAAACAGGAAACATTTAGCTTTGATTAAGGATCTATACAATGAGGCAATCGCTTCATTCGCTTCTGGTGAACGATCCACACCGCATGTTCTTGAATACTCTGTCAACATCTCTATCTGTCGACGGAGTATTTTTTCATTGCTTGCTCCTTGTATATTCCGTTGCATCTCTTCCCGTGTCTGTTCCTTTTTGTTTTGGTATAATTCAGCAATCAATCTGTCCAGTTTTTCAACAATCAATTTCTTTTTCAAATATCTCACATCTCCTCTCTATTCCAAAAATACTTAATCGATTTGTCCTTTTCATTTTTCTCCCATATACTGTAAGTACCAGACCGCCATCTGGAATACGGAAGAAAGGAGTAGCACAATGAAAAATACTTTTACGGTAGACATCGATGATATTGAAAGCTTTATTGACAATCATTTCTTTAGTGACCTTAAATCAAAAGAAATCATTGAAAAAGCCGGATTTAGTGAGTCCCAAATAAAAATCATCAATACTCTTATCATCACCGCCCTAAAAGCATATGACTTACAAAAAAGCAGCAATAACTGACTGTTCAGCTTTTTGTCTCAGGTATTGTAACTCTTGACTGGAAATCGACTGCTTCCTGCCAGAAGCGGTCTTTTTCTTTTTACGCCTCTTCTTAATCCCCCTCACCCTCCTTCCGCACCCTCCAAACCATTTAGATTTCACACATAAATTTTTAGATAAGCACAATATATAGATTAAATATTTATAAAATCTCTAAATATTGTGTTTTTTGTATTGACTCATGCACATTTCCAGTATAAAATCGCCTCGTAACCAATGTTTGCCTATTCAGAAAGGAATAACAAAACTAATGAACATGATTTCTGTAACGTCAACCGATATTTCCAGCATTGGATATGATGGAAGCACAATGCACATCCGCTTTAACTCTGGCGGTCTGTATGCGTATCACAATGTCCCATCCAGTGTCTATGATGGATTGATGGGGGCATCTTCAAAGGGAAAATACTTTCACGCTCACGTCAAAGGTCGGTATGGGGATACCAGGATAGGTTAATCCGTCACTACAAGCACAACAGCCGGGCCGTTTACATTGACCGCTAAATCCTTGTACGGCTCTGCTATATGTGTTTCCACACCCTCTCGCTTTTTCAATTCCTCCACCAGTTTGCAAGTTTCAATCTTTTCTAATCCGACAGGCACACACACGACCTTGCAATCCTTTTCAGCAATAATATCTTCATCTGTGATACTCGCCAGCAGATGATCCTCGCTGTCAGTTACGAGGATTTCAGAATATTCTTTTTCTCCGATTTTCAATGTTTTCACTCCCTTCTGTTGAATAATGCGTTTGCATCGACACCCAAAGCTGAGGTTATTTTGCAGATGTCAATGTCCGTTATCAGCTTTCTCCCTGTCAACATAGCGTTAAACTGCTGTTTGGTATAACCCGCCCTTTCCGCTACCACATACTGCTTTAAGCCACGTTCGGCAATAATCTTTCTTATATTAGGGGTAACAATTTCATTTATCTCAATCACCTCTTTCATGCAAACTTCCTATGTCGTGATGCACTCTGCAAAAAGTGTCTGAACATCTGTGTCGGGAAAGCATTTCTGCAATAGCAGTATCAAATTAACCGATGACAATTCAATCCAGTTTGCAAAACAACATTTCTCTGAACTTCCTGTTTCAGAAGCAAAAATTTCTTATAACAGTGATTCTGGAAAGATCACTATTTCCTAGTCAGATGGCGGTATGATCAAAGCGATTGTGCCGCCCTTTCCAAAAGCTCCAATGCTCTTAATGCAATTTCATTATTTTCAGCATTAATAAATATTACCAATGCTTCCGTGCAGATAAAATTGATATGATTTTCATTGAAGCACTTTACTACCCAGTTAAGAGTTTTTTCCTCTACCACTTTCACACCTCCTCTCTCCTATTCCAAAAAATACTCAATCGGCTTGCCGAAGTAGTCCGCCAGCTTTTTTAGCTTGTCTGTTTTTGGTACGCTCCTGCCATTTTTCCAATCTGTAAAAGTATTTGCCGGTATACCAGTATCTTTCGATACTCTATAAGCTGTCACATTATGTTGCTGCAAAAGTGCAGCAAATTTTCTGTACACTCACTCACCTCCCAGAATACATAATATTTTCATAATTAAATATTGATTTTATTTCGGAAATGTGATATAGTTCAATTACCACATTAAACTTTCACATTTCCGAATTGATTATGAAATTTATTATAATTTTGCTTTTTATTTATGATTTCATAACCATGACACTACTATATCACGGTTATCATAAATAGTCAAGCATTTTATTTATGATTTCATAAATATTTTAGAGGAGCACTTATTATGTACGAGATATTTGTGAAACTGCTTGAAAAATTTGATGTAACTGCGTATAGGGTATCTAAAGCTACTGGTATAGCCGGCTCCACTTTTACAGACTGGAAAAATGGCAGAAGCACACCAAAGCAAGATAAACTGCAAAAAATTGCTGATTACTTTGGCGTTAGTATGGAGTATCTTATGACCGGCAAAGAAGAACAGTCAGACAATAGCTATTATCTCAATGAAGAAACTGCCAAAGCCGCACAGGAAATTTTCGAAAACAAAGAGCTCCGCATGTTATTTGATGTTGCCAAAGATGCCGATGCAGAAGACTTACGCGCTCTACACAGCATGGCCCTGGCGCTTAAAAGAAAGGAGCGAGGTTACGATGATGACACCGGATGTTAATGTGGTACTACTAGACTTCCACAAGGAACGCGGACGTGAGATGGTCGTGGAAAATGAAGATGGTAGCTTTACCATCATAATTAATTCGCGGCTTTCATACAACGGGCAGCTAAATGCGTATAATCACGCAATAAGGCATATCAAGGACAATGATTTCGAAAAGGAAAACGTGCAAGAAATAGAGTTCGCTGCTCACTCCGCCTCAAAGCCAGTGGAAATCCCTGAATCGGCAGAGCGTATACCCTCAGAGAAGTATCTTAAGCGTATAAAGGCCCTGCAAGCCAGTCGTAAAAAAATCCAACAAAAGCTTCAGCAGTTAGAAAGTGAACTTGAAATTATGCGCAACATGGAGGGAGGCGACCCCTGGAGTATCCCCAGCCGTCTGCAATGGTTCGGAGGAGGATAACAGTGTCATCTCAACTATAATTAAATAGCCTTTGGCTTTTTAATAAAATACTAAAGAGAGAAGGGGAATTTTTATGAAAAAAAATGTATTACTGCTCATCACACTGCTTTCTGCCTCAGTAGCCGGGTGCTCTGCGCCCGCAGCTAACTCAGACGAGCTGGATGAATTAAGATCACAGGTTGAGGCGCTGCAGAAAGAAAATGATGAGTTGAAAACTATGCCCGAAACCACCGCAACCGAGAGTGAAACCGAAGAAACCACCGAGGCTGTGTCTGAAAGCGGGGATACGTTAGCGATTGGGCAAGACGGGGTTTTAGGGGATTGGACAGTCACCGTTACAGCTATGGAAATCACTGATTCCATCAAAGAAAATGCTTACTACGGATTCAACCCGGAAGAGGGAAATAAATACCTATATGTCGACATTACAGTAACGAACAACGGGAAAAATGCAGCCTCGTTTTTGCCGAGCTACGGGCTAAACGGTGACATTTCCGCAAAGTTGCTATACCAAGGTGAGTATGAGTTTAGTTCCACCAACTTACTGGGGCATAGTAAAGACATACACAACACCACTGTAAATCCGCTATCGTCAAAAAGTGGAATTATCGCGTTTGAAATTCCAGATTCCATTGCTTCTAGTGAGGAAGAACTTGTAATAAGGATTTCGCAAGGAAAGAACAAATTGCAAATTAAAGTCAGATAGTATATTTGTCAAACAGCAAAACCGCCCCTGCGTAGGCAGGAACGGCTTTACATGGATTTTCTCTTCTCCAGACGAACTGGTAACGATACAATCAGATTGAGCACCTGTATTATATCATTTCCTGGTACGTCCGGTCAAGAGGGCGTATTTCTTTTACCCAAAATTCATACGTTCAAACAGGAAGGGTGATATAAATGTCAAAGATTCAAAATTTAGAGATTGGCGCTGCTTATATCCGCGTCAGTACCGATGACCAGGCAGAGCTTTCCCCCGATGCACAGCTTCGGGTAATTCTGGAGGCTGCCAAAGCGGATGGCTTTATCATACCGCAAGACTACATATTTATTGAAAAAAAGGGGATTTCCGGGCGAAAGGCTGACAACCGGCCGGAATTCCAGCGAATGGTTGCCGTTGCTAAATCCCAACAGCCAGCTCCTTTCAAGCGTCTGTACCTTTGGAAGTTCTCACGTTTTGCCCGCAATCAGGAAGAGAGCACTTTTTATAAGGGGGTACTCCGTAAAAAATGCAGCGTTGAAATCAAAAGCGTGTCGGAGCCGATTGCGGAAGGCATGTTTGGACGCCTGATTGAAACCATCATCGAGTGGTTTGATGAGTATTATTCGATTAACCTCTCCGGCGAGGTTCTCCGCGGCATGACGGAAAAAGCGCTGCGGGAAGGCTATCAGATCGTGCCCTCTCTCGGTTACGATGCAGTCGGCAATGGAAAGCCTTTCGTAATCAATGACGAGAAGTACCAAATCGTGGAGTTTATTTTCCATAACTACTACCACGGCAAGGATATGAGCTCAATCGCCCGGGACTGCAACAGCCGTGGCTGGAAGACGCGGCGCGGTCAGCCATTCGAGCGCCGCACGGTTCTGCGCATTCTGCAAAACAAATTCTATACGGGAATTGTGGAATGGAACGGATATACCTTTCAGGGCGCGCATGAATGCCGGTCAAGCGTAACTGATTTATTCGAGTCATGCCAGCAGCGGATTGCCAACGAGTACCGCCCCATCCGGCGCCGGGAGGTTTCCTCCTGCAAGCACTGGCTTTCCGGGCTGATTAAATGCTCCGTCTGCGGCGCGTCATTGGCTTATCAGCCTACCAACAATCCGAAAAAACGAAGCAGCTTCTTCAACTGCTGGAAGTATATGAAGGGAGTCCACACCGGCTCCAACTCTATATCGCAAAAACGGATTGAGCAAGCGGTGCTGGAGTCCCTAAAAACTGTCATTAGCACCGGAACTATCGAATTTGAATGCGTGTCAGCAGAACACAGCCAGAATGATGATACAGAAATTCTGAACAATGCCCTTGCCCGCGTGGATATGAAAGAACTGCGGATTCGAGAAGCCTATGAGGGAGGGGTTGACACCCTTGAGGAATACAAGATTAACAAACAAAGACTGGCAAAAGAACGCGCAGAGATTTTTCAGGAAATCGAACGGCTCAAAGAACAGATTTCCTCCGTTGCCTCAACTCCCAGCAAGTCAGAAATCCTAAACCGGGTCGAAAGCGTTTATGATTTACTATCTGACCCGGACGTAGATTATCAAATCAAAGGTGTTGCCATACGAAGTGTCATCAAAGAGATTGTATGGGATCGTGCCAATACAGACCTGCATATCCACTATTACGCATAATATCGCAGGAGAAGCCTGAACGAATTGGCTTCTCCACTCCTATATTATTGGTTTCAGCAGTATAGCCCTCCATACTGACTGATGATAAACTGTGCCAGTTTCGGATTTGTCTGTGTAATTT
>CANPMS010000017.1 GCA_947575275.1 uncultured Clostridium sp.
AGCATCTCTGCTTTTTAAATATTTAGTTGTAACATATGTATTGTAATCCTACATTTCCTGTGACAGGAAGATGAAATGATGCTTGACACCGACTTATGATTATGCTAAATTTAGAATCAGTGTAAATGTAGTGAAGGGAAGTAGTAGACGCTACGGAGCTGTACAGAGTGGTACCGCGCAGGTTCAAGAAGAATACCCTGCGTCTCTGGAATGAAAAGTCCGGGACGCAGGGTTTTTTGTTCCTTTATAGGAAATTGCGTCCTATAAAGCAAAACCCTCCGGGGGATGCGCACTTCGCGCTCAGGGGAAATGGTTGCTGTGGCAACCGCGCTCCAGCGCGAGAGTCCGGCAAGCCGGACTCTTTGTTCTACAAGATTCCAGTAAAGGAAATCAATCAGGAGGAAAAATTATGGCAGGCTATAACCACAGCGCCATTGAAAAGAAGTGGCGTGAAAACTGGGAGAAGGCTCCTATTAATGTTAATGACGGAAAGAAACCGAAATATTATTGTCTGGATATGTTCCCATATCCGTCGGGAAGCGGTCTCCATGTGGGGCATTGGAGAGGATATGTAATTTCCGACGTGTGGAGCCGTTATCAGATTCTAAAGGGACACTACGTTATCCATCCCATGGGCTGGGATGCGTTTGGTCTCCCCGCAGAGAATTATGCCATTAAAATGGGAATTCACCCGGCAGTTTCCACGGCGGAGAATGTAAGGAATATTAAGAAGCAGATTAATGAGATTGCGGCAGTCTATGACTGGGATATGGAAGTGAACACTACGGATCCGCAGTTTTACAAGTGGACTCAGTGGATTTTTGTGAAGATGTTTCAGGCGGGGCTTGCTTACGAGAAGGAGTTTCCAATCAACTGGTGCCCGTCCTGTAAGACAGGGCTGGCAAATGAGGAGGTTGTCAACGGCTGTTGTGAGCGCTGCAGTTCTGCCGTCACCAAGAAAAGCCTGCGCCAGTGGATGTTGAAGATCACTGCCTATGCAGAGCGTCTTTTAAACGATTTGGACAAGCTGGAGTGGCCGGAGAAGGTTAAAAAGATGCAGACGGAATGGATTGGAAAATCCTACGGGGCAGAGATTGATTTTAAGGTGGAGGGAAGGAAAGAGACGATTACCGTCTATACCACCCGTCCCGATACGTTGTACGGAGCGACCTTCATGGTACTTGCTCCGGAGCATAAGCTGGCGAAGCAGCTTGCCACTGATAAGACGAAGGAGGAGGTTGAGAAGTATATTTTCGATTCCTCCATGCGCTCTAATGTGGATCGTATGCAGGATAAGGAAAAGACCGGCGTGTTCACAGGAAGCTATGCTGTCAATCCGTTGAACGGCGCGAAGGTTCCAATCTGGCTGTCTGACTATGTGCTTGCCGATTACGGTACGGGGGCAATTATGTGTGTGCCAGCCCATGATGACCGTGACTTTGAGTTTGCAAAGAAGTTTGATATTCCGATTGTCCAAGTTATCGCAAAGGATGGTAAGGAAATCGAGAATATGACTGAGGCGTACACTGACGCAAATGGAATCATGATTCATTCCGGTGAGTGGAATGGAATGGAGTCAGCTGTTTTAAAGAAAGAGGCTCCGGCGATGATTGAAGCCAAGGGTCTGGGCAAAAAGACCGTCAACTATAAGCTGAGGGACTGGGTATTTTCCAGACAGCGTTACTGGGGCGAGCCAATTCCGATTGTTCATTGTTCCAAGTGTGGTAATGTGGCGGTTCCGGAGGAGGAGCTTCCTTTGAAGCTGCCTGAGGTGGAGAGCTATCAGCCCACAGGCACCGGAGAGTCGCCGCTGGCGGCGATTGAAGCATGGGTGAACTGCACCTGCCCGCAGTGCGGCGGTCCGGCAAAGCGTGAGACAAACACAATGCCCCAGTGGGCCGGGTCTTCCTGGTATTTTCTCCGCTATGTGGACAGCCATAATGACAAGGAGCTGGTTTCTAGGGAGAAGGCGGACAAGTATCTGCCGGTAGACATGTATATCGGCGGCGTAGAGCACGCAGTGCTTCACCTTCTGTACTCCCGGTTTTATACCAAATTTTTACATGACATCGGTGTGGTTGATTTTGATGAGCCGTTTAAAAAACTGTTTAACCAGGGGATGATTACCGGAAAGAATGGAATCAAGATGAGCAAGTCCAAGGGTAATGTGGTGTCCCCGGATGATTTGGTGCGGGATTACGGTTGTGACGCTCTAAGAATGTATGAGCTGTTTGTAGGACCGCCGGAGCTAGATGCGGAGTGGGACGAGCGTGGAATTGAGGGAGTTTCCCGTTTCCTTGGCCGGTTTTGGAACCTGGTTCAAAGCAGCAGGGATAAGGAGATTGCCGAGACAAGGGAGATGGTGCGTCTGCGCCATAAGCTGGTGTTCGACATTGAGCAGCGCTTCAACCAGTTCAGCTTGAATACGGTTGTGTCCGGCTTTATGGAGTACAATAACAAGCTGATTGAGTTGGCAAAGAAGACTGGCGGCATTGATAAGGAGACCTTAAAGACCTTTACGGTTTTACTTGCTCCGTTTGCCCCGCATATCGGAGAGGAAATCTGGCAGCAGCTTGGTGGCACAGACAGTGTATTCCATGCACAGTGGCCGGATTATGATGAGGAAGCGATGAAGGACGATGAAATTGAGATTGGTGTTCAGGTCAATGGAAAAGCCCGGGGCGTGGTGAGGCTTCCTGTGGACGCATCCCGGGAGGATGCGATTGCGGCAGGTAAGGCGGCTGTGTCGGACAAAATTACCGGAACGATTGTGAAGGAAATCTATGTTCCCGGAAAGATTATTAATATTGTGTGTAAATAACGGGTGAAAGAGTAATTGGCTGACAGGTCAGAAAGGAATCAAAAGTGGGAGATGGGTCGGTGAAGATAAGAAACTTAAGAGGAGGAGTCTGGCTGCTTACAGTTATGCTAATGGTATCGTTCATGGGCACAGGTGCAATCGCCGGTGAGGAGAAGGGGCCGGGAGTGAGTAAAACCGCGGAGACCAGAGCGGAGGAGCAAAATGAGGTATCCTCTAACGGGCTTGGTATCAGCCTGGCAGAGCTGGATGCGGCAAAGGAGACGGACAGCCTGGTTGTGGTTGCAGGGTCAGGAATGGACAGCTCTGCTGTTAAGGTAGGATATTATAGGAAAAATGACGAGGGAGTCTGGCAGGAGCAGTTCTGCACCACGGGCTTCTGCGGTCACAACGGCATGGCTGCTGACAAGCGGGAGGGTGACAGACGGACACCGGTAGGGACCTATTCCTTTATCCGTGCTTTTGGAAGCCTTGCAGATCCAGGCAGTATCCTGCCTTATAAGCAGCTGGATGATGGGGATTACTGGGTAGATGATTCGGACAGTCCTTATTATAATCAGATGGTGAATACCAGGATAACAAAGAAAAACTGGCGTTCTGCTGAGCACCTGATTGAGATTGTGCCTCAGTATCGCTATGCGCTGGCATTGAACTATAATACAGATGAGAGGATACCGGGAAAGGGCTCTGCTATTTTTCTCCATGGTTTTCATAGCTGGAAGACATGGACTGAGGGGTGTATTGCTATTCCTGAAGAGTATGTAAAAATGCTGGTGCAGCAGCTGGACAAGGATTCCCGCATTGTGATTATGCCGGATTTGCCGGAGGCAGCTGTACAATAGAATAAGAAAATTAAAAGTTTGGGAGGGGTAATATGAAATGTAAGGTGTGTAATGCAGAAAGTGGTAAGTACCCTTTATGCAAAGAATGTAACAGTAAAAAAGAAGCAGGTGAGATTATTAAATGTGGGAAATGTCATAAATGGCATTATATTAGCGACCCATGTGAAATGGAAGGGGCTGGTAAAGAAATAGAAGGCAAATTTTTATATCAGTTAAAGTCTTCCTTAGTAACAGATACGGAAATGAATTACTTAAAGTGCATCAAGGGTGCATTGCCAGAGGGATACTTGATTCAGCCACAAGCTAATCTTGCATCATTTATTGTTAGGACTGATGGAGCGAAATACCAGAATGAATTATTTAGAAATGTAGATTTTATTATAACTGACCTATTTTATAAACCTTTGATTTTGATAGAGATTAATGACCAAACACATTTATCCCATGATAGGGTTAATAGAGATAAAAAAGTGACTAATATATGTGAAGAAGCGGGAATACCTATTATTAAGTTATGGACTTCTTATGGGGTAAATCCAGAATACATAAAAAAAAGAATTGAAGAAACAATAGCGGCATTACCGGTAAAGCGAGTTCACCATTTTATGAAAGAAAAAGAGATTGAAAACTCTAATCTTGCAAAACCTGCTGCTATTGTTAATAAGAGTGAGAAAAAGGGTTGTTATATTGCAACTTGTATTTACGGATCTTATGATTGTCCGCAGGTTTGGATATTACGGCGATTTAGAGATTATATACTTGATAAAACATGGTATGGCAGAGCGTTTATTAAGTGTTACTATATAGCCAGCCCAATGTTGGTGAAGTGGTTTGGAGGTCAAAAATGGTTTAAAACATTCTGGAAATCCAAATTAGACAAGATGATAGATGAATTAAAAAATAAAGGTATTGATGACACATACTACAATGACACATACTAATTTCTATCTGAAGTTTTATTAAACCCATCCGATCCGAAGGCTACTTTTCGATATAAAGCCGGAAGAAAGAATTTAGGCTACGTTGGAAATGTTGTTGAATCGGTCGGCGAAAAAGGAAGCCTTATAACTGATTATGCGGACGAAAAAAATATATATGCTGACAATCTTTACCGGACGCAAGCTAGATGAAATATATGCTGGTTTTAAATTTTCTGATGACGGACATTTTTTGCTTGAATGTATCAACGGATGCGCTCCAGAGGGATGTAGCTATGACCCTGGAAAGCGGTAGGAAGAGCAAAACAACTGCAATACATGAAGACCGGAGAATTCAGCCGGTATGCCCGTTCTCGAAACGGGGTGGAGGCAATTGTATTTCTTCTGCGAAGAAGATATCATGTCGATAAAATCCCAACGCGTGGTAAGAATCGAACCAGGTTTCATTTTGGATTTAAAGTAGCAGCATTAGATTTCCAAAAGTTATTGGATTATATCAATAACCTAGATTATTGTGCTCCAAAAACTAAAACGGCGTAAAAATGATGATGATATCCATCTATACAATCGTTGTCAAACAGGTCTAAAGCAAAGCCTTAATCTTTATAGGAAATTGCGTCCTATCAATCATCCCAAGCCTGCAGCAATACATTTGAGAAAGTCCAACAGATAACCTCCATGGTGTCTATTAAGCTCACATATAGGAAACCTACATGGCCAGAAGATCAATCTTGTTTCATATGGATCGATGACTATGATTTAATGAAGACGCTTGATACAAGCGCCGAAACTATTAAAAAATATATTTTGGATGAAGTAGGTAAATATTAAGAGAGGTTACAACAAACTGGCCCATAAGGGTGTTCCGCCCTTTGGGACAAAATTACTCATGCAGCTCCAGGCGGGTGACAATGTTTGCCATCTCAAGCTCTGTATGGAATAACTGCCTATCTTCTGTACGAGAACTGTTAATTGTCTGACTTTATCCTTATTGAAATGACCGTGGGAAGTACGCTCCTTCTGCTGCTGTCAGGAGGGCAGGGAAAGTATAGCACTGATATGTGAAAGATAATCATACCCAAACATTTCAATAAATTCCTTCCACCCCAAAATGCAAATTCCCACCGCAAAAAATACTGCAAAGGCCAGAAACGGCAGCCATACTAAGGACTGCTTTTTGTGAAGGAAAGCAAGCAGTTTGTGGTGAAAAGCAGTAAGGGAGGATTGCAAATTTAAACTGATATGATATAATAAAAACACCGATATAAAAGTCGCTAGTATTGAGGAGTATGACGCTTTCATGAAAAATAAAACATTATTTGATAGCATTCAATGTGCGCTCAGAGGTTTGTGTTATGCAATAAAAACCGAGAAGAATTATAAGTATTATCTGATTATATCGGCTGTATTTTGTATTATTAATATTTATTTGAATGTAGGCATGTTAGGATATTTTTGTCATATTGTAACCACATTAGGTGTCTTTTCTTCTGAATGTTTCAATACAAGTATGGAACATTTAGTTAATATGATAGACGGGGACATAAAAGAAGAAATCAGGATTATCAAAGATGTTGCGGCTTCGGGAGTGTTATGCTGGGGTATCGCATTTATAATCTGTGAGTTTGTGATGATAGGTTGTTGTTTCATATGACAGGTATGTATATTACAATGTTTCCGCTAATATTAGGTGGGATATTTAATATGATATTTACAAAAACAAATATATACAAACAATATAAATATCCCATAGATAGGTATAAGTGCTGGAGGGATAATCGCCGTATATTTGGTGATCATAAAACGGTTATAGGTTTTGTATCTATGATAGTGTTTTTAATCCTGTTTCAAATTATCTGGGGAGTTGTTTGCAGTGTTTTAAAAATAGAACATTTGAATGATTGGTATAATATTTCTACAAACTCTTTACCTTTCAATTTATATATTGGTTTTTTAGTAGGATTTATGTATATGATTTGCGAGCTGCCAAATAGTTTTATGAAAAGAAGAATAGGTATTGAGGCCGGCAAAAAAGGAAAGGGCTTAACAGGAGCAGTATGTTATGTAACAGACCAGATTGATTCTTTAGTGGGTGTTTTTATAATTTTAAAATTATACAGTGGAATATCTTTTATGGACTATTTTTTTTATATCCTTTTGGGTGGTATAACTCATATAGCCATAAACGTGTCTTTATATTTATTAAGGATTAGGAGAGATATTTAATGCGTTTTATAGGTTATTATAACAGATCTGTAGTATTAACATATATAGGGATTTTCATATCACTATTTGGTATGTTAAATGTACAGAATTTAAAAATATCTGTCATTTGTTTAATTTTAGCTGGTTTATGTGATTTGTTTGACGGTCCGGTTGCCAGAACGTGTAAGAGGACAAAAGAAGAAAGGAATTTTGGCATTCAAATCGATTCTTTAGCTGATGTTATCTCTTGTATCATTTTTCCTGTTATCATTTTGAATGAGATTTGTGGAAGAATAGCAAATGGCATATTCTTGTTTATTGTAATATCTTTCTATGTTTTGGCAGGTATCATCCGTTTAGCCTTTTTTAATATTATAACGGATGGGAATATGAAATATTACCATGGGCTGCCTGTGACATATATTGCATTAATTTTACCTGTAATCTTTGTGATATTCAATAAATTTCCCCGGTTTCCGTATATTGTTTTGGCTGCCTTTTTGATTCTTTCGTTTTTATTTGTTTTAGATATAAGGATCAAGAAACCTGGAGGTATCTGGTATGGTATATTTATAGCATTGGCAGTAGTAGTAAGCTGGATGGCTGCATTATGATAGTTTATGACAGGGCAAAAAAGGAATATGTGAATGAGGTTGAACCCCACGAGGGTCTGTTGAAATTTTTATATCAGACAATGACAGGCCGTCTTTTACTTAAATTCATTGTAAAACCATCATTTAGTAAGTGGTATGGCAGGTATTATAATAGTGGGAAAAGTAAGAAGGATATAAAATTATTTATAGATAAACATGGAATAAAGGATGTAAAAGAGTACGATATTGAAACGTTTCAAAGTTTTAATGATTTTTTTACCAGACAAAAAGAAGTAAAAATATCGGATCATGATCATGATTTGATTTCCACAGCGGATTCTAAATTGTCCGTTTATCATATAGATAAAGATTTGAGGCTGAAAATAAAGAATTCAAGTTACAGTTTAGACGATATTTTAGATGATGTGGAGTTGGCAAAACAGTTTATCAATGGGCTTTGTCTGGTTTTTCGATTATCTTTAACCGATTATCACAGATATATCTATATAGACGATGGCTTTCTTTTCAGACATTATGAGATAGCAGGTGAGCTGCATACTGTTCGCTCTATTTCGGAAAAGTTTCATGTATTTAGCAGGAATCATCGTATCGTGTCTGTTTTAAAAATGAAACATTTAGGTGATGTAGTGCAAGTTGAAGTAGGCGCTCTTACGATAGGTGCGATACATAATTATAATAAACCTGTCTTTTTTTACGGGGATGAAAAGGGATATTTCGGGTATGGCGGCTCAACGATAGTTATATTTTTGAAACATGGTGTTGTAAAGATAGATTCTGATATAGCAGAGCAAAGTGAAAAGGGTATAGAGACTAAGGTAAATATAGGGGAGCGTATAGGCAAGATATGTTAAAAAGATTAAATATATATTTTAAAGAAATGTATCCGATTATTCCCAGATTGGTTTTAGGTTTTATCGTAGCAATGGAGATATATTTTATTGTTATTTTAAATCATGGAATTGTTGATTTTACCATAGGAATTCAAGAGTTTATTTTAGGTTTTACAATCTTTAGTTTTCTTTGTTGGCTGCGTATAGCGGATGATTTTAAGGATTATGAGTTAGACTGCAGATTATTTGCCCACAGACCTTTACCTTCCGGCAGAGTAACGAAGAAAGACTTAAAGATATTTGTGAGTATTTTGATTGCTTTCACTTTGATTATCAATTTTATATTTATGCCCTTTTATCATTTTATATTTTGCTTTATATTGTACACCTATGGTTCCTTCATGGCTGTCTGGTTCTTTCAAAAACATAAAATACAAAAGTCGCTTCCTCTGGCGCTGGTAACGCATAATCCTGTTCAAATGATTATGAATATTTATATTATTTCGTTTGTAATTATAAAATATAAGATAGAAATTTTTAATATTTATAATATTATGGCTGTGTTTACTTTGTATTTTCCTGCTTTAATTTGGGAAGTATCCCGTAAAATCAGGGCGCCGAAGGATGAAACGGAATATGTAACTTACAGTAAGTTGTTTGGTTATAAAAAGGCTGTAAATTTTGTATTTATAGTTACCTGGATGGATATTCTTACAAATTTTGTGCTGGTTTGGAATTTAAGTAAAATTTCAGCATTTCTCTTACTATTAAATGTGTTATGGATAAGCTGGGTATTTATAGATTTTAAGAAGGATCCAACCAGATATAAGATTGTATCAAAAGTGGAGCAATATACTTATATACAAGAGAGTTTAATGATTTTTACTGTCATTGTGTATTTAATCGCTGCGAAAAGTGGGCTGGCGATTTTATAAGGAGCGTAAGATTTAACATGAAGGCTGAGAACCTGGAGAAATTAAGCAAAGAGGGTTTCAATGTCCCCCGATTTATCGTGATAGAGAGTGAGAAGGATATCGATCTATCATTTAGTAACGCTGAGTTATTTGCAGTTCGGTCTTCCTATTGTATGGAAGATTCCAAGAATAAATCATATGCAGGACAATTTGAAACTTTCTTAAATGTATCAAGAGAGAATATTTTTGATGCTGTACATAAAGTAAGAGAAAGCTATAAAATAAATAACTCAGAATGTGGCAATAAAGATTCAAAAATCATTATCCAGGAAATGATCCAAAGTGAGTTATCAGGTATTTTATTTACAGCCAATCCGATTGGTGTTATGAATGAATTTGTAATTGTGGTTGGCAAGGGTCTGGGGAATCACGTTGTAGAAAATAAGATTAATACTACTACATATCATTATAATGTGGACGATCGTTTATATTGCTATATTAGAGATGAGGATTCTCCCTTATTGAAAGATGAAATTTTAAAGGAATTAATAGAAAAAGGTAAATTAATAGAATCCATTTTTGCAGATAAGATGGATATAGAATTCGGTATCGTTGGCGATACGATTTATATGTTACAGGCTCGTCCTATTACCACAATATCAAAAAACAAGCTGATTATTTTAGATAATAGTAATATAGTAGAGAGTTATCCGGGGGTTTCCTTACCATTAACTCAAAGTTTTGTAAAAGAAATTTATTATTCTATTTTTAAGAGCTGTGTTGCCCGTATTTGCAGCAATGATAAAATAAGAGAAGATTTAGATGGAATATTGAAAGATATGGTAGAGGTAGTGAATGGCCGTATTTATTATAGAATAAATAATTGGTATTCACTACTTAAATTGCTGCCTTTTAACAGGAAGCTTATTAAGGTGTGGAGACAAATGTTAGGCGTTCAGAGCAGCTTCATTGTTTATGATAAGGTAGAGATGGGTCTGACAGATAAAGTAAACATCTATCATTCGTTTCTTAAGTCATTATGGTTCAGCCAAAAGGATATGAAAATACTGAATGAATTTTTTAACACAGAAATGATTACGGCTGAATTTAATTTACAGAGCAGTAATACAATACCTGAATTATTAGGTGTATATCAAAAAGAAATAGATAGATTTATATCTAAGTGGGATATTACGTTAATTAACGATTTATATACGTTTATATTTACTGCTTTGTCAGGTAAAAACAATAAGAAGACTCTGGCGGAAATAAAAAATTTAGAGAGTTTAAGACCTGTAAAGTGGATAAACAAGCTGGTAGATGATTTTTATACCTATGGTGAAGATAGTGAGAAATTTAATACCAATCTAAACAACTTCATTCTCTTATATGGTGATAGATGTTTGGGAGAATTAAAATTAGAGACAAAAACATATCAAACAAATCCTGAATTGTTATTGAGTTATATAAAAAAACAGAAAATAGAGGAGAATAAAGAGTTTTCTGAGGAAGAAAATAAAAAGCAGGGATTTTTTGCAGAAAAAGCAAAACAGGGTATCTATAACCGTGAAATTTCAAGGATGAACAGAAGCAGGCTTTTTGGTTTTGCCCGTAAATTGTTTTTGAAAACAGGCAGTATATTATATGCCCAAGGGCATATTGATCATCCAAGAGATGTGTTCTATTTATATAACGATGAGATAGGTGATGAGAGTGTTGATAAAAGAAAACGAATCAAAGAGCGTAAAAAGGAGTATGAACGATATGAACAGATGCCCGGGTTTCATCGTTTGGTCTTTCATGAAAAAGTAATAACGAAATTAGATTATTTAGGTGTAGTTCATTCAGTAATTTCGGAGAATCAATTACAAGGTGAAGGCATTTCAGATGGCATCATCGAGGGAGAAATCCTGGTGATTCACAGTCCTGGTGTGGAGATAGATACCACTGATAAAATTATAGTAACCAGGGCGACGGATCCGGGCTGGGTATATTTAATTAGAAATTGCAAAGGAATCATAGCGGAACAGGGCTCTTTATTAAGCCATACGGCAATTATAAGCAGAGAGTTGAAAAAGCCGGCTGTTGTTGGCGTCAAAAATGCTACTGCTTTGTTGAAGAATGGTGAAAAAGTAAGAATCAATGGTTTAGATGGAACAATAGATTTATTAGGGGATTGATTTTGTTGTATAATTGCAGGATAGTGGAAACAAAACAGGATATAAAGAAGTTTTTAAGTTTACCTCAGTCTTTGTATAAGAAGCATGAGCTGACGCAAGATAAAAAATCAGAGCATCAGATACTGTCAGGTCAGCATGTTCTAAGTCATTGTTTTGAGGTAAAGGGATTTTTAGTTGAGAAAGATGGTGATGTGGTTTCTCGTTGTATTTTGACATTGTATAAGGGAGATGTAAATGCTTATGTAGGTTTTTTTGAGAGTATCAATGATATAGCTGCCGTAGATTGTTTATTTAAAAAGGTAGCAGAAGAAGTAAAATTAAGTGGACGGGATAAGATTATCGGCCCTGTTAATTGTTCGATTTGGTTAGGGTATAGATTTAAGACAGACCATTTTGAGGAAATGTACACAGGTGAACCATATAATAAATCTTATTATATGGATTTATGGGAAAGCGCAGGATTCACAGTACAGCAAAGATACTATTCAAATAAATTGAGAACACCGCAAGACAGGGATGATAATAAAAAGTGTAAAAACAGATTAGACTATGTAATAAAAGAGGGGATTCAGGTCAGAAATACGAATAAACGGATTTTTATGCAGGATTTAAGCGATATTTATTCATTACTAATAAGAGTATATTCTAATTTTCCGGGTTTTAAGTATATAGATGAAAATCAATTTGTCAGTTTATTTAAGAAACTAAAATATATCTTAAATGATAAGGCAGTATTTTTAGGGTATAAAAACAATCAATTAGCAGGCTTTTTGGTCTGTGTGCCTAATTATGGGAATATAAAAAGTATATTTGACCTGTTAAAAAAACCAAAGGAATACGTAATGCTTTATATGGGCGCAGATAAAGATGCGTATGGTTTAGGCGGCGCCTTTTCAGAATTAGCTTATGCTTTCTTGAAAAGGCATCAATATAAGTGTATTACTGCTTTAATATTAGAGGGTAATGTATCGGGAACCTTTTATAAAAATTTAGTGGAGGACACCTGTTACTACGTTTTAATGAAAAAAAACTCTCTATAAACACAAAATGAACACAAACTTCTGTTACAGTATTTCCAGTATCATAAAAAATGGAAGTTCTGAGAGGAGTTTTGAGTATGAGGCATAGAGAGCTTGCAGCAGCGCTGGCGGTGGCGATGGGAGTGACAGCGGCTGTGCCCATGGCTTCACAGGCAGGCGGCAGCAGTATGGATTATCGAAAAAAGGTAATTGGTGTCTCTGGAATCATGAACAATGTGAATACAGGACTGGAAGAGTATGTGACCAGGGCGGAATTTGCCAATATGCTGGTACAGGCGTCCACCTGCCGTGATTTTCTTCCTACGGTCAGCAATGTTTCTGTGTATGCAGATGTACCGGCCACGGCGCAGTATGCTTCCAGTGTACGCATTGTGGCGGAGCAAAAGTGGATGGTTGGTTATTTGGGCGGTCTGTTTAAGCCGGATCAGCCAGTTACCCTTCAGGAGGCAGCGCGTGGGGTGCTGGCGCTTCTGGGATATACAAACGAGGATTTTAGTGGTAATCTGACGAACGCCAGAATGGCAAAATTCTATGCGTTGGAGCTGAACGATGAGTTGGAGCGTCATCCTTCGGAAATCCTGAACAGATCTGACTGCATTACTTTGTTTTACAACCTTCTAAAGGCGGAAACCAAGACCACCGGGAAAGCTTACGGGACGATCCTGGGCTGTGAAATAAATGCAGATGGCGAAGTAAATCCGATGGGGCTTGCAGACACCAATTTAAAGGGACCGAAGCTGGTTCCCAAAGGGCGTCAGCTGGGGGATTATGTGCCATTCAATGTACAGCAGGCATCCATATATGTCAATGGCGAGGCATCCAGTTACGAATCTTTAAAGAGCTTTATCGAAAACAACTATGTAGTCATCTACTACAACCAGAAGGCAAAGACCATATGGGCTTATATCGCCGATGAAGATGTACAGTCCGGGCGGTGCGCCGTGCGCGGGATGGTGGAGAATATTTATTATAACTCCAGTGATGTGATGACACCCACGGCAATCACCTTAAATAATGGTCAGGAATATAAGCTGACCAGCTCAGAGATGCAGTTTGCGTTTTCTGTTTATGGATCACTCAGAGTGGGGGATCGGGTAACATTGATCTGTGAAAAATCTGAAAATGCAAACGGCGATGTGAGTTATACAGTTGTGGATTATGTAGAAGACTGACAGGAGACCGGAAATGATGTGGAAGAAGAAATGGATTGCACTGACTGCGCTGGGGCTCGCAGTGGTTATGGGAGGAGCGCTCTTTATGCAGAATCGTTCCAGACAGTCAAAGGCAGCGGGAGCGGAGGCGTCTGCCCGGCGGGTAGCCACAGTGACTCGTGGTACATTGGTCTCAGAGCTCTCTTCCTCTGGAACGATATTGCCGAAGGATACATACAGCATTACCTCACTGGTGGAGGGGGATGTGATTGCGGCGGATTTTGAGGAGGGGGATCAGGTGACAAAGGGGCAGGTGCTCTATCAGATTGATGTCTCTGCCATGGAGTCTGAGTTAAACTCCGCCAATAACTCCCTTGAGCGTGCAAACTCAAGCTACAGCCAGGCGATGGAGGATTACCGTGAGGCAGCGGCAGATTACAGCGGAAATACCTATAAAGCTACGCGGAGCGGATTTATTAAACAACTTCATATTGAGCCTGGTGACAAAGTGAATTCCAATACAGAGCTGGCTGTGATCTATGACGACAAGATTATGGAAATTCAGGTTCCGTTCCTGTCGGGGGAGGCTGCGATGATTGCCCCGGGAAATGAGGCATTGATGACGTTGACCGACACGGAGGAGCAGCTGACAGGAGTGGTAACTGCAGTCAGCAACATGGATGAAGTGCTCACAGGCGGACGAATTGTCAGGTATGTGACCATAGAGGCATCCAATCCGGGAGGTCTCACCAGCGACCACAGAGCCGCTGTTTTAGTCGGTCAGTTCCTTTGCTGTGAGGAGGGAGCTTTTGAGCCTGCCACAAACACGGTTATGAAGGCATCAGTGACCGGAAACGGAAGCCTGGAGGTGGAGAGTCTTCTGGTGAATGAGGGTGATTATGTAACAGCAGGGACGCCGATTTTCCGTATTAAAAGTAAGGATGTGGAGAATATTCTGCGCACATTTCAGGATTCTGTGGATACGGCGAAAGACCGGGTGGAATCGGCTCAGAGCAAGGTGGATTCCACTCAGGATAACTATGAGGATTATACCATTACCGCTCCCATATCCGGTCAGGTTATCACAAAGAGTGTGAAGGCAGGCGATAAAGTGAGCAAAGGCTCTGGCACCGGCGCCGCCACCATGGCAGTGATTTATGATTTATCAGAGGTGACTTTCCAGATGTCAGTGGATGAGCTGGATGTGCGGAAGGTGAAAGTGGGACAGAAGGTGCATGTTACGGCAGACGCCATTGAGGGAAAAACTTTTACAGGCACGGTCACCAACATCAGCCTGGAAAGCTCTCAGTCAAACGGCGTTACCAATTATCCGGTGACAGTTACATTGGATGAGGTGGGAGATTTGCTGCCTGGAATGAATGTGGACGGAACAATCATTCTCGACCAGGAGGAGGATATTCTGATGATTCCAGTGGATTCTCTGATGCGTGGAAATCGGGTCTATGTGAAGGATGAGACTGTGACAGAGCAGCAGGGAAGTGTCCCGGCAGGTTTCCGTGCCGTTGAGGTGGAGACGGGGCTGACCAATAACGATTATGTACAGATTGTGAGCGGACTCTCTGAGGGAGAAAGTGTATATGTGAGTGAATCCACCAGCAGCCGTATGGAAATGTTCCGTATGGACGAACCTGGAGGCGGCATGGGTGGTCCCGGCATGAATGGCAGAAATCGCGGGGAAAGAAACTTCGGCGGAGGCGGACCGATGCCGTAACAGGAGGTGAACTATGGCTGAGTCGTTGATTGAATTGAGAGACATTTACAAAATATATGAGATGGGAGGGACTCAGGTGCACGCCAATGATGGAATTACCCTGATCATTGAGCGGGGAGAATTTGTTGCCATCGTGGGCAAATCCGGGAGCGGAAAATCCACTTTAATGAATATTATCGGAGCGCTTGACGTGCCGACTTCAGGAAGCTACCTGCTGGGCGGCGAGGATGTGGATCGGATGAGTGACGATCAGCTGGCAGATATTAGAAACCGCATGATCGGGTTTATCTTTCAGCAGTATAATTTGCTTCCAAAATCCAATTTGTTAGAGAACGTGGAGCTTCCCCTTCTATATGCGAACGTTCCTGCCCAGGAGCGGAGGGAGCGTGCCATGGAATCGTTACGGCGGGTAGGGCTGGAAGAAAAATGGAAAAGCTATCCGAACCAGCTTTCCGGCGGTCAGCAGCAGCGGGTTTCCATAGCCCGCGCCCTGGCAGGAAGCCCTTCCCTGATTCTGGCAGATGAACCTACGGGCGCACTTGATTCAAAAACCAGCCGGGACGTGCTGAATTTTTTGCAGGAGCTGAATGAGGAAGGGAATACGATTGTTATGATTACCCATGATAATTCCATTGCCATGGAGGCGAAACATATTGTGAGGATTCATGACGGCAAAATTAACTTTAATGGAGATGTAAAAGAGTATGCTGCAGTCATTCAAGCTGGCAATTAAAAGTATCTGGAGCAACAAGATGCGCTCCTTTTTGACGATGCTGGGAATCATCATTGGCGTTGCTTCCGTGATTATTCTGGTCAGTCTGGTTAACGCCTACATGTCTTACATGACAGAGAGCTTTGCCAGCATGGGAACCAATCAGATTTCCGTCAATATGGTTAATCTTCCCTCCCGCTCTGTGTCTGTGGAGGAGATGTATGAGTTTTATGAGTATAACGGGGAATATTTTGACGGTATGACGCCGATGGTTACTATAAACGGAACAGTTAAACATGGCAGTGATTCTATGACAGCCACTTCCATACGCGGCGTCAGTGAGGATTACCTGGGAATTAAGGACTGGAAGCTTGCATTTGGGAGAACGATTCAATATGCAGATTTAAATGCTCGGAGTAAGGTCTGTGTCATTGGCGCTTATGTGGCGGAGCAGTTGTATGGAGGGATTGACAAAGCCTGTGGCGAGACCATCAAGGTAAACGGCAATACCTTTCAGATTATCGGGGTAGCGAAGCAGCAGGACGAAGAACTGGAGGAGGGGGGAAATGATGATTTTCTCTGGATGCCTTATACCTATGCAGTGAAGATGGCCAGAAATGCCAATATTAACAATTATGTTTTTACAATCCGTGAGATGACAAGAGCTGGGGAGTGTAAGAAGCTGTTGGAAGATTTCTTGTATGAAAGGCTTAAAAATGATGATTTGTACACGGTGACAGCCATGAGTGAGATGCTGGATTCCCTGAATTCAATGATTACAATGGTATCCACAGGTCTTGGCGGAATTGCCGGAATCTCCCTGTTGGTGGCGGGCGTGGGTGTTATGAATATTATGCTGGTTTCTGTTACAGAGCGAACCCGGGAGATTGGTATCCGAAAAGCGCTGGGAGCGAAGCGCAGCGTTATCATGCAGCAGTTTGTTATGGAGGCTGCGGTGACCAGCTCCATCGGCGGTGTGATTGGGGTTGTGCTGGGAAGCGCTGCAACTTCGGCTGTGGGAGCAGTGGCAGGACTTTCGGCTGCACCAACTCCGGCAGCAATCATTGTATCTTTCAGTGTTTCCGTGGGAATCGGGCTGCTGTTTGGCTATATGCCGGCCAGCCGGGCAGCAAAGCTGAATCCGATTGATGCGCTGAGAAGTGAGTAAACATAAAAAAGGAGCTCCACTGGGGAGTTCCTTTTTTGATGTTATATTTCATTTATCATGAATCTCGCTGTGAAGCTTTTGCAAAGAAATTACATCACCCTGTCCATGGGTTTTTACATAATGAATCCCCTTGGCAGTGGCTCTCGCAGCAGCAATGGTAGTCATATACGGTATCCGCGCCTTAATTGCCGCCTTGCGCAGATAGCTGTCATCGTTGACACTCTCTTTTCCCACAGGAGAGTTGATAATCAACTGTATTTGCCCGTTGGTAATCATATCCAGGATATTGGGGCGTCCCTCAAACAGCTTTTTTACCTTTTCAGCGGGAATGCCGGCGGCAGTGATTAAGTCGTAAGTAGTTCCGGTAGCAATAATCTTAAATCCATCCTCGGCAAAAATCTTTGCAACTTCCACCACTTCCGGTTTGTCAATATGGTTTACTGAAATCAGCACGGTACCCTCTAGGGGGAGCTTGGACTGGGTTGCCTCCTGGGCCTTGTAGAAGGCTTCTCCGTAGGAGCGTGACAGTCCTAATACCTCTCCGGTGGAGCGCATCTCCGGCCCGAGAATCGGGTCAACCTCCGGGAACATGTTAAAGGGGAAGACTGCTTCCTTGACACCATAATTGGGAATTTCCTGCTCCTTGAGCTGAAGAACGGGAGAGGGACGCCCGGTAATTTCAGCGGTAATGATGTCTGTGGCAAGGGGAACCATGCGGATGTTGCATACCTTTGATACCAGGGGAACGGTGCGGGACGCCCTCGGGTTTGCCTCCAGGACATACACCTTACCATTCTCGATGGCATACTGCATATTCATCAAACCCTTAACGTGCATTTCCTCCGCAATCTTTCTGGTATACTCCTTGATGGTTTCCACATTTTCAGGAGAGATGTGGGCCGACGGAATGATGCAGGCTGAGTCGCCGGAGTGAACGCCTGCCAGCTCGATGTGTTCCATTACTGCCGGAACGAAAGCGTGGGTGCCGTCGCTGATGGCGTCGGCTTCACATTCCATGGCATGATTTAAGAACCTGTCAATTAAAATCGGACGGTCCGGAGTGACGCCGACTGCCGCATTCATATAGCTGGTCATGCTCTCGTTGTCATAGACCACCTCCATGCCTCGTCCGCCAAGTACATAAGAAGGACGAACCATAACAGGATAGCCAATCTTCTGTGCAATAGCGATTGCCTCCTCCACAGTGGTTGCCATACCGGACTCGGGCATAGGGATGTTCAGCTTATCCATCATGGCGCGGAACAAATCCCGATCCTCTGCCAAATCAATCACAGACGGGGAGGTTCCCAAAATACGTACGCCGTTCTTTTCCAAATCGGCCGCCAGATTTAAAGGAGTCTGTCCGCCGAACTGGGCGATTACGCCCAGAGGCTGTTCTTTCTTATAGATGCTTAAAACGTCTTCCAAAGTCAGCGGTTCAAAGTAAAGTTTGTCGGAGGTGTCATAGTCGGTGGATACGGTTTCAGGGTTACAGTTGACGATAATAGTCTCAAAGCCCAGCTTCTTTAGAGCGAGGGAGGCGTGGACGCAGCAATAATCGAACTCGATGCCCTGACCAATCCGGTTTGGTCCGCCGCCGAGAATCATAATCTTAGGCTTATCCGAGCTCACCGGGTTGTTGTCGGCTGCGTTGTAGGTAGAGTAGTAGTAAGCGTTGTTTTGGGTGCCGCTTACATGGACACCCTCCCATGCCTCCTCGATGCCTAATGAAATCCGGCGGCTGCGGATGTCGTCCTCGCCAACGGCAAGTATCTGGCTTAAATACTTGTCGGAGAAGCCGTCCTTTTTTGCCTGAACCAAAAGCTCGTCAGGAAGCATATGCCCTTTGTTTTTAATAATTTCCTCTTCCTCTTCAACCAGCTCCTTCATCTGCTGGATAAACCACGTCTTTACCTTTGTGAGATCGTGGATTTCTTCAATAGATGCGCCCTTTCTCAGTGCCTCGTACATAACGAAATGGCGTTCACTGGAGGGGGTGACAAGCAGCTGTAAAAGCTGTTCTCTGGTGAGGGAATTGAAATTCTTTGCATGTCCCAGACCGTACCGTCCGGTTTCCAGACTTCGGATTGCCTTCTGAAACGCCTCTTTGTAGGTTTTGCCGATACTCATAACTTCACCAACGGCACGCATCTGAGTCCCCAGCTTGTCTTCCACACCCTTGAATTTCTCAAATGCCCAGCGGGCAAATTTAATTACAACATAATCCCCGTCCGGCACATATTTGTCCAGCGTCCCATATTTTCCGCATGGAATATCCTTTAAGGTCAGACCGGTGGCCAGCATGGCAGACACCAGCGCAATGGGAAAGCCGGTGGCCTTGGAAGCAAGAGCGGAAGAGCGGGATGTCCGCGGGTTGATCTCGATGACGATAATACGGTCGGTGACCGGGTCATGAGCAAACTGCACGTTAGTGCCGCCGATAACCTGCACAGAATCCACAATCCGGTATGCCTGCTCCTGAAGCCGTTTCTGGCACTCCTTCGAGATGGTGAGCATAGGGGCGGAACAGAAGGAGTCTCCGGTGTGAACGCCCAAAGGATCAATATTTTCGATGAAGCACACGGTAATCATATTTCCCTCTGCATCACGAACTACCTCAAGCTCCAATTCTTCCCATCCAAGGATGGATTCCTCGACCAGCACCTGCCCCACCAGACTGGCCTGCAGGCCTCTGGCGCATACGGTCTTTAATTCTTCTTTATTGTAGACCAGGCCGCCTCCGGCTCCGCCCATGGTGTAGGCAGGACGCAGAACAACAGGGTATCCCAGGTCATCTGCGATTTTTAAGGCTTCCTCCACACTGTATGCGACTTGGCTGCGAGCCATCTCGATTCCCAGCGCATCCATTGTCTTTTTAAACTCAATACGGTCTTCACCGCGCTCTATGGCATCCACCTGGACACCGATAACCTGAACATTATATTTTTCCAGGATACCTGCTTTGTTTAGCTCGGCGCACAGGTTTAAGCCGGATTGTCCCCCTAAGTTGGGGAGAAGGGCGTCAGGACGCTCTTTCGCGATAATTTGTTCCAGACGCTCTACGTTTAAGGGTTCAATGTAGGTGACGTCTGCTGTCTCCGGGTCGGTCATAATCGTGGCAGGGTTGGAATTGACCAGAACGATCTCATAGCCCAGCTTCCGAAGCGCTTTGCACGCCTGGGTGCCGGAGTAGTCAAATTCGCAGGCCTGTCCGATAATAATAGGGCCGGAGCCGATAATCAGTACTTTGTGTATGTCGTTTCTCTGTGGCATATCATTTGACCTCCAATCTTTACTCTATATAATAAACGGATATGGCAAAATACGGAAGAGTTTTTTTTAAATTTAAAAAAATTTTTTGAAAATCCGGTGTATTGACATCATCTTTGTCTCTGGGATACAATAACGGAAATGGAATGGCACAAAGGAGAGAAAAAGGAGAAAATGAAGGTTGTGGATATGCACTGCGACACTATCGCAGAACTGTATTATAATCACCGGCACGGAGGAGATGCCTCCATCCTGGAAAATAAGTTGCACATTGATTTAAAAAAGATGCAGAAAGGAGATTATCTGTTACAGAATTTTGCTCTCTTTACCCATCTTTCACGCGTAGATAAGCCTTTTGAGTACGCTATGAAACTGGCGGATACGTTCTATACGGAGATGGAGGCGCACAGCGGGCTGATTGGGATTGTGAAGTCCTGGCAGGACATTGAGGATAATAAAAGAGCGGGGCGCATGTCTGCCATGCTGACGTTGGAGGAGGGAGCCGTTTGTCAGGGGGAACTGGCATATTTGCGGGATTTTTACCGTATTGGAGTGCGTATGATGACTCTGACCTGGAATTTTCAGAATGAGCTGGGATTTCCCAATCAGATGGAGTATGTGGAAAAAAACGGCGCTGATCGTGCCCCCAGATGTATTCCCGATACCGTAAACGGGCTTACAGAGACCGGGATTGAATTCGTCCGTGAGATGGAGAGAATTGGATTGATTATTGACGTATCCCATTTAAACGACGCAGGCATCTGGGATGTTTTTCAGTATACAAAAAAGCCTTTTGTGGCAAGCCATTCCAACGCCCGCGCTTTAGCAAGCCATCCAAGGAATCTGACGGACGAGATGATTCGGGCGCTTGCCGAGCGGGGCGGTGTTGCCGGAATCAATTTCTGTGCGGCGTTTTTGCGCAATGAGGAGAATGGAAAAGAGCCGATACACAGCTATTGCAGAGATATGGCTGCCCATATGAAACATATGAAAAAAATCGGCGGAATCGGCTGTATTGGTCTGGGAAGCGATTTTGACGGAATCGAAAGCATTGTGGAGCTGGGGGACTGTTCCGGTATGCAGATGCTCGCTGATGAAATGGCATATCAGGGGTTTACAACAGGCGAGATTGAAGCAGTGTTTCATGAAAACGTGCTGCGGGTATACCGGGAGCTTCTGTGACGGCACGCTCCAGAGTTTCCAGGAGAATTGTTACTGCTAAAAGATCAGCGCAGCCTCCGGGACTGATATTTAACTGAATAAATTTTGTGTTAAGCTGTCTTAGAGCCTCCATGCCGCGGGTTGAAGATGCGCCTCCCATCTCCAGAATCTGCCTGGCAGAGGTTTTTACAACGTTCTGCATCAATGTGCTGGTGCGTATCAGCACGTTGGTATCATCCACCGTTGCCATAAGGGCAAGGAGTGTGTTTAAGTAGGCCTCATTGTCATCTGCACATTTGGCGCGCTGCGCCCGAAGTGCAGGCAGAGAGGCAGTGCGGATGGAGGGAAAGCCTTGTTGAACTTCGCCCCGGATACCTTTTGCCCCATAGCGCAGATAGAGAAGCTCCCCATGTGTTCTGGGATTTCTTCGGTCAATCCTCTTAAAATCTGCTTCAATTACGTCGTGGCAAAGCTGCCCGGCCAAAAGAAGAATCTCCTCAGGATGAAATGTGCCATGATGCCGATAGAAGAGTCCGGCGGCGGCAGAGACGGCGCCCATGGAAAAAATCATGCCTTTGTGTGTATTCACACCACCAGTTGCGGCAAACATGGCGTTTTCCGCCTCTTTTCCGATCTGACGCAGCATATGAAATAACATACTTAAGTCGTTGGAAGACCAGCTGTATCCCAGAAGAAACATCTTGTCCATAAATGGCACAATCGCTTCTGTGCTGGCAGTAAATGTATAATAGTCCATATCCTGATGGGCGCCATTATCACAGCGGTCCACCAGCCCTGGTTTTGGGGTGGTGTCCACTTCTGCCATCAGAGCAAAAGCGCACCATTCAGAAAAGCGGGAGAGCGCTTCCTCTTTCGTTGAAGACACGGCCGGATGACATTCCATATGTTACTTCCTTTCTGATAAAATCATTTCGATTTCGCGGATTAATTCTTTTACATTGTGTTTTCGGCTGCGCCCGCAGAGCAGCGCCGGCTCCGTGCAAATCAGGCAGGGCCGTGGGGAATAACCCAATTCCTCCCGGGAGATTTTTACTCCATTTTTCCGCAGAACATCAATATCAAAGATGCGTCCAAGCCGACCTTTGTCTTCCAGGGAAATCATCAGTTTTTTGATAAATTCGGGCGAAGCGTCAACACTGTAATAGGCTTCGTATCCGGTTTTTTGTTTTACAGTATCAACATGGTTGATCCGTACCAGATGTTTCGTTAAGGTTTTTTCAATCTGGCAACAGCCCTCTTCAAAAGCATCCGGAACGCCGGGAAGCACCTTGATGGGGCCGGGGATATTCAAGGTAAAGCTAATCAGAGGCTTTTTGTATTGCCGTAAAAGGAACTGCTGCGCAGCCATGCGCATTTCTCGTGCATTCATCATCTCGAGCAGGCTTACATCTGTCATAGGCGACCCTCCGGTGAGTCAGATTCTAATCAAACTTCTATCATCTTATGAATGGAAAGAGCTGATTATCACCACGACAAACGCATGAATAAATAAATTATGAACACTACCTCCTTTTTGATATAATTAAAGAAAAAAGGATGGGTTTTATTTATGAAAGCACTTTTAGACTAGGTAAGTACGGTGACGGATGTCAGACAGGAGAAAAGAATTCTGCATAAAATGATGGACATTATCATGCTTGTTTTCTTTGCTATGCTCGCAAATGCGGACGACTGGGTGGAAATGGAAGTGTTCGGAAAGGAACATGAAGATTTTTTGCGGAATTTCTGGAAAATTTCCAGAAGAAATGGAATGAGATGCTAAACAGCGACGAGGGGAATAAAGTAAAATGGATCTATACTAAAAAGGTGAGACTATGAAGAAAAGTCTGTAAATATGAATCTTCTATGATAATGGTGGGCGAAAGGCTTGAGAATAAGCTTTTCGCCCTTGCTTTATATATATCAGATGCAAAATGGTATGTCAAGAGCGGATGGCTGATACCATCCGTTTTTTGTCAGTCCCATATTTATTCCGGCAGCCTGCCTTCATACATGATGCTTAGTTCCCCGTAAACCTGTTACTGCCGTCAGAGCGCCCAGATTTTTCATAGCCGAGGTGCTCATCCATTTCTGCCCCCATCATTTCCTTAATGGTGCCGCCAAGTAGATCCTTGAGGGCATCCTATAATTTTTATTTTATCATAGAAGACCCTTCTAAACACTATTTACAGAAAAAACTTCACACACTCGGACTTCTTGTTATTTGTTTGATTGTGGTGTATATTCTTTATCCTTCCAATACCACCATTTCAATTTTTCCGGTTCGTGCATTGTATGCTCTGCAAAATAGGCAGCAAGACGAAAAACATACAAAAGGCATCTATCCTCCTGAAAACCTTTCAATAGACAATCTTTTGCGTACAATTCCTCAGGGCTTTTTCCTTTTAAGTCTTCAATCGTTTTAATTCCAATGTTATGTAAATACTGTTCAATATTTTTTCCGATTCCGGGGATTTTTGTCAGATCGCTGTCTTTGTTATTGCTTATCATGTTGGCAACCTCCACAATCTGTTATGATTGATTATAGCACACAAACACAGGAAGATAAAGCTATGTTTATTGAGTATTTGAAAATAACTTTAAAATTAACAAAAATATTGGTTGATGTTAAAAGGAAAATATTGTATATAATAGTAAATAGAAAGAATAGCTATGAAAAGTCAAGTTTAAAAGCGAAATATTTAAGTGAATTGCAGAAATATATTTCATATAAGATTAATGCCTTGAAAACTGCATAACAAACAGAGCATCGTTGCAGGTGCTTAAAAGGGAGATTCAGAAAAGGTGAATTTAATTATGAAAAAGAGCCTGGTTTTTTTGACAATATATTTACTTGCTGAAATAGTTTTACTGATAATCATAAGACAATTTTTGCCGGTTAGCATTATCAACTGGGTTAGTGAGTTGAATTTCCACTTTCTATTTTATTGGATTCTTCACGCAGGTGTTATCAGCTTTTTGTATCTCCGTTTCTTTTTTAGAGAAAACAAAATCAATTACGTCCATTTGATTGTGTTGGTTGTTCTGTTTTTGATCATAAGAATCGTATTGGATTTGTGCATTATTGCATACATTGATGATAAAAACTATTCCCACATATTTGCAACAGCCAAGGTGTGCTTTTTTATGGAGATTTTCCTTCAAATCATGCTAATTGGACTTATTATGGCATCTGAAAAATTAAGGGGATATAGGTTGGCGTTTTCTAAAGAGAAAAGTCTTGGGGTCATATTATTGTTAATTGGAATTGCAATTTGTGTGGGAATAGATTTGCATATGGTATCTGAAATGGAAAGATATGACGTATTTTTGGGCTCTGATACGGTGTCAAGAAATAATATACTTGCAGCATTTTTGATAAATTTAGTAGTTGAGCAAATAGTTACTTGGCTTGTTCATTTAATGGTACTTTTGAGTGTTCGTCCAACTGCTAAATAGTTGAATTATCTGAATAGTGAAGAGATGGAGGAAGCAAATAATATGAAACCAATAAAAAGCAAAGTTTTAAAATACAGTATTTTTTTTCTGTTGCTTTTTTCCACGACTGGTTGTCAAAACCAGACGACAGAGGTTCAAAAGATAGATGATACCCGATATATTGTGGATCAACAAATGATTCTTATTTTATGCGAGGCTCCAGATGCGGGATCAGAATATATCGATATATTAAATTCATTGAAAGGTAATGGTGATGAGGTTCTGGCTGCCATCGAACAGTTAGAAGGACTGGAACAGACTGTGCCGGTGCAGAATGCTATTGGAGTAGGAAAAAATCTTTTAAGGAAACCAGATGAAGCAGAGGTATATTTTCAACGGGCACTTGAAACAGTTGAAAACCCAACAGACAAGGCCATCGTGCTGTCCAATCTTGCAGAATCAAAGTACTATCAAAAGCAATATATTAAACAATACGATGAAGCCTTGTCTGTTATGAATCAAGCGGTAGAAGAATACCAGAATGTAAATACGGATATGGTTTTGAGTATGGTGCTGGAATCAAATCAAATAAGGCTGGCAATGATGGAAGAATATCCGCAGCTGGTGGCAAAGTATGCCTTAAAGATAAAAGAACTTTTGAAAAAAGAAAAGAAACAGTTTGGAGCGAATCAGTTTATTGGGATGTTCAACCTTCAAAGTATGGCGCTGGTCTGTCACTATGATGATGAAAAGATAGAGCGTTCTTTAGAGTATATGGAAAAAGCTGTTGATATAAACCATCAATGGTATCAGTATACGTTCTTTGATATCCGTACATATAATCTAATATCAGATATGTTTTATTATGAGCCGGATTCTATGGAAAAGGGGCTTGAATATGAAAATAAATGTATAGAATTGCTGGATGAATGGCAGAGCGATTGGCACTATGACAGACTTCAAATTTATACCAAGAGAGGTCAGTCTTATTATTCAATGGGAGAATTGGAAAAATCATCAGAGGATTATAATCTTGTTTTAGAACAAAGCAGGGATGAAACGGATATTGTGTCAATTTCGTATTATTATCTGGGGCAGATTGACCTTATGCAGAGAAATGTACCAGAAAAAGCTCTGGATTATTATTTTAAAGCGTATTGTATCTGGCAAAGATATGACAGGCCCAGTTCCTTGCAGACCATCAAACAATCCATAGAAAATGTGTATTATCGATATGGATATGAAAATGAAAACCCGGATTTTGAGGATTGGTTTGTTGAGAATATAGAAAAAACAAAAAAAGAAATGAAGGACGAGGAAAGGTACAGTTGACCTTGGGCTGAAAGAGATACATATGACTCAGGGATGAAAGGAAGGTTAGGTTCATGAAAAGTAATCTGGAGAAGATAGCAGCTTATCAGGCAATCATGCCAAAAAAGCAGGGGGAAAGTATCTGTCATTCTGCAGTGTTGGAATGTGAGTATGGTTCACAGACTTGTGTGCTGAATCTGGAAAGAAGTCATGGAAGGTATATTGGAAACAACGCACAGATTGATAAAAAGGACGGAAAGAATGTTAATTTCGGCTATTGTAGCAAACTGAATGAACCGTGCCGGGCAAGACTTTCAGACTGGTACCATGCCAATGAGGAAGATCTGATGTTTGATGAGCGGACACTGAAGATGGAGCCTTCTGTCCAGATGGATAGCGGATTTATGGTTTGTAGTAGGGGATATGCAATCGTTCAAGCAGTTACAAGTGGGCAGACAATAGGAATGCCCAGCTCATGGGATTCTCGAAATAATGTTTATATTACAAAAGATAATAAATATATTGTAGTGGATGGAGTGAATTTTGAAATTTACAATCCAGAACCGAAACGCGAATTGCATTTTGTTAATCCAGAAGAATGGTACGAGGTGGATACATGGAAATGTGAAAAAATGGAGTTTGATGCTGCTAAAGCGATATTAGGTATCTTTTCGAGTTCACTAGGAATAAAGGGAGTAGAACTTGTTGATGGCCATAATGATTATCCTACAACAAATGGGGGAATTAAAAATTATAAACAAAAAATAAGTTTCTCCGCAGACGTGCAGATAGTAAACAATGTATTGCAGGTTATTGCGGATGCTATTGAGTATACATATGTAAAGTTTATTTTTCAAGTTTCTAATTTGAGAAATTACCGGGTAACCATTCTTGGAGGAACAAAAAGCGATACAACCAAATATAACGACTATCCAATGTATAATTGCAGATATTCTTTTCTTTCAAATATTGCAACGGGGATTTATTATTATAAATCCAAAGAAGCTTTAGAACAAACAGTTGGAGAGGCAATTAAGGATGTAACAGCTAATATTAAAAAGAACGAAAGCTTTTCAAAATTGCTGGTAGCTGAGGAGGAACTAAGTTTACAAAATAATGAATATTATGACATAGAATTGTATTTAAATTCAAAACGACAGAATCAACAATACCAGGTTTATATCTATACAGACGCAGATAGTAATATTTCCCAAAAGTTGATTACTTATCCGAATGAAGGGTTATATTTGGTCAAACATACGCCAACCAATATGTTCAACCTTTTTCCTAAGAGAAGGGATTTGATTGATATGATGGATGATCTCATTATTAAGAGTATAAATTTAGACTTTAGTAATACCTTTTGGAAATTATGTGAACAGGTACTAAGAGACTATAATAATAAAACTATGGGCTCTTCTATTGCCAATCCTTCTGATGCTATGAAAGCGCCCATGTCCGAATTGTGTGAGAATGTGTGGAAAAAAATTCAGAAGAAATAAGTTTGGTTATCACTATGAATGGAGGCTGTAAATTTAATGGCTCAAACAAAGCGTTTTATTTGGAAATATATTATTATATGCGTAATTCTGTTTCTGATGAGCGGCTGCCAAAAGCAAGAGATACAGAGGATTGATGATAGCAGATATATTGTGGATAAACAAATGATTTTAATTTTGTGTGAGGATTTAGAGGCAGGATCAGAATATACCGATATATTAAATTCATTAAAAGGCAATGGCGATAAGGTTCTTGTTGCAATGGAGCAGTTAAAAGGCTTGAATCCAACCGTAGCTGTAAAAAATGCCATTGGGGTAGCAAATATTCTTTTGAGAAATACGGATGAGGCAGAACTGTATTTGCAAGAGGCGCTCCAGGAAACTGAAAACCCAACAGAAAAAGCCATTTTATTATCCAATCTTGCAGCAGCAAGATATTATCGGGATCAGTACATAAAACAATATGACGCAGCTGTGGTTGTTATAAACGAAGCAGTGGAAGAATACCAGAAAGATAATACAGACATGGTTTTGCGCATGGTGTTGGAATCCAATCAGATAAGAATGAATATGATGAAAGATTATCCGTAGCTAATGGTAAAACATGTCAGGAGGCTGAAAAATCTTTTAAAAGAAGAAAGAAAAGAGTTTGGGGCAAATCAGTTTATAGGGATGCTCAATCTTCAAAGCATGGGTATGGCCTGTCATTGTGATGGTGAAGAAACAGCTCGGTCATTAGACTATATGGAAGAAGCAATTAATTTAAATCATAAGCTGTATCAGTATGTTTTTTTTGATATTCATATGTATAATAACATTGCAGATATGTATTATTTTATACCTGATTCTATGGAAAAGGAACTGGAATATTTAAATAGATGTATAGAGCTGCTGGATGAATGGCAGAGTGATTGGCACTATGACAGACTTCAAGTGTATTCCAAGAGAGGACAATCTTATTGTTCAATGGGTGAATTGGAAAAATCGGCGGAAGATTTTAATTTGGTTATAGAACAGAGGAACCAGGAGGATGATTTAGTGGCAATGTCTTATTATTACCTTGGACGGATAGAGCTTATGGAACATCATATGCCGGAACCGGCTTTGGATTATATGTTGAGAGGATTCGGCATCTGGCAAAGGTATAACAGACCGAACGGACTGCAGGCTATGAAAACTTCCATTCAGAATATATACGACTGTTACGGATACGAAAAAGAGAACCCGAATTTTGAATCCTGGCTTACAGAAAGAGTAGAAGCAATACAAAAAAATAGTAACTGAGGGAGAATGAGAATGAACAAACAATGCGATGAATATGATACGGATGAAATTTTAGAATATATATCAATCAATAAACAATATTATGAGCATTTTTGTACGCTGGAAAGTGGAAAGAAAAAATTTAACTGGTGTTCCGCCATATGGGCATGGCGGTGGTTGGCGTTTCATTTTATGTTTTTGGAAGCAGGCATATTTCTATTGATTGAACTGGTGGTTGAGGTGGGACTGAATGTGCTGAGTGCCTGGAATGCTGCGAATCAATCTATCTGTAGATTGATTGATGTGGTGAATCTTTTATACTTTGTATTCCTGTTCTTCTTTTGGGGATTTTGGGGAAACAGCTTGCTGATATGGAGTATCAAAAGAAAAATTGCATTTCAAAGAAAATTAAATGGACGGGCTGACTGGATTAAAAAAATATATGTATATGAAAAAGTTATGGTACTTCGGGTAACATCAGTTTTTGTAATATACGTATTAGCTTTGCTCATACTGTGGGAATTGCCTCGGAGGATTTTTTCGGCAATCGTGTACTAAAAGCCTGAAAAATAAAATCACCAGGGAGGATTCATTTTGTGCATATATCAGGGAATGCAATTCTTGATGTATGATAGTATCACATACAGTCCCTGGAGAGGGACTATAAACACTACTACTTTATAATATAAGGAGAGAATAAAATTTATGGAATTGGTAAAAGGAATAAGAGAAAGAAGAAGCATCAGGAAATTTAAGGACATGTTTGTACCTCATGATGTAATTGAAGAAATGATTGAAACAGCGTCTTTTGCTCCATCTTGGAAAAATACGCAAATAGCAAGATATATTGTTGTGGAGGACAAAGAAAAAATAAAAGCGATTGCAGGGGATGAATGTATGATGGGATTCTCATACAACATGAAAACTTTATCGCAAGCTCCCGCCGTAGTGATTCTGACGATGATTAAAGGACGCTCGGGATATGAAAGGGACGGAAGCTTTTCCACCCCAAAGGGTGATCGATGGGAAATGTTTGATGCGGGTATTGCGGCCCAAACATTTTGCCTGGCTGCCCATGAAAAAGGGTTGGGAACTGTTATTGTAGGGGTGTTTGATGAAAGTAAAATATCCGACATAGTTAAAATACCAGAAGGACAGCAAATTGCAGCAATTATTCCGATTGGTTATCCTGATATAGAGCCAGATGCGCCAAAGAGAAAGAGTGTGTCTGAATTGGTATCATTTATCTGAGTATTGACAGAGAACTAAAAAGCCTTGAAATCCTTTAATTTTGCGAGGGATTCCAAGGCCTTTAGTTTTTTCATAAATGCCGGCAGCCGGACTCGAACCGGCACGAGGTCGCCCCCGTCAGATTTTGAGTCTGATGCGTCTGCCATTCCGCCACGCCGGCCAACTTAAAGCAACAAGCGTATTGTAGCATAAGAGGCAGTATTTAGCAAGTAGTTTTTTGCTCCATAGTGAGCAGTCGCACTTTCTTTTCAATCCCACCCGCATAGCCTGTCAAATTTCCATTCGTTCCCACAACTCTATGGCATGGGATAATCAAAGAAATAGAATTGTGTCCTACCGCACCGCCAACTGCCTGTGCAGACATTTTTGCAATTCCCTTTTGCTTTGCGATGCTGTCTGCAATCTCGCCATATGTCATTGTCTGTCCGAATGGAATCGTAAGCATGGTTTCCCATACGGCTTTACGGAAAGAGGTCGTTTCCATTTTAATCGGCGGTGTGAAATCCGGGGCTTTGCCGCTGAAATAAATATCAAGCCATTCTTTCGTTTGTTTAAAAACGGGTAAATCCTTTTCTTTATAATCTTCAGGCAGCGTATCGCCAAAATATTTCTGACCGTCAAACCATAGTCCTGTAATTTCTCTACCATTGCTTGAAACCGTAATGCCGCCCAAAGGCGAATCATAATGATAGATATATGTCATCTTCCCTTTGGGGGCGCAATCCTTCATTTCAGGTATTGCACCGCCTGCCACTGCCCAGAAATAAAGGCTTGCCACACTGCAGTAGGGGCTAAAACGTCTGCGGTATTTTTCAAACAGTTTGAAATCTATTTTTCGGTGGTGGTACACCATTCTGATTCCACGCAGAATTGCCAGGTCGCCAAAGCTGAATATGTTTGGACGCTGCATACAAAATAGTAAAATCATTTCCGCAGTCCATACGCCAATTCCCTGCAAACCGGAAAGCTCCTTTATGGCTTCTTCATCTGATTTTTCCCAAATGCCCTCTAAATCAAATGAGCCATCTTTGATTTTCCGTGCAAAATCAGTTATGTATTCCGCTTTTCGGAACGTTATGCCAAAGGATTGCAGATGTTCCGTTCCCGCGGCAAGTATCGTATCAGAATTTACAACACCAAGATTATCATTCATCCGTTGCCATATGGTAGCCTGCGCTTTCGTAGATATTTGCTGACCTATGATGTGGTGGATAACGGACGAAAATAAATCGGTATCAACAGGACGCTCTATTTTCCCCACTTTATCAATGACATCGGCAAGCCGCTTGTCTTTTTGTTTTAGATAAGCAATTTCTTCACTGCCATAATTGAAATACATGTTTCGTTAACCTCCTGGACTTGTAATCTTGATTTTCTTATCATATTATCATAATTTTTGTTTGAATAACAGAATTGACTTTATTCATGTTTGCCTTAACGCCCTTGCTTGACAGAGAGAATGATGAATGCTACTATTACTTAAGTATAAGGGAGGTGGGACAGGATGCTTACCTGTAAAGAGGCGGAAAAGCTGGTGATGTCATTTATCAACTGGCAGCTGGGCGAGGAGGAAATGGAAGAATTTTTGAATCATATCCGCACCTGTCCCGCCTGTAAGGAAGAACTGGAAACTTATTACACAGTCTTTGTGGGGCTGAAGCAGCTTGATCTGGGAACCGGAGGTTATAATATTCCGGCGGAGCTTCAGGAAAGCCTGGATAATGCCTGGACAGCGGTTCGTACTGTTCGTGTCAGGAAGGTACTCACCTATGCAGTGAATACCCTCTGGATTAGCGCGGTGCTTATCATCCTGCTTATGCAGTTACGCATCTGGATTCAGAACGGGATATTTTAGTTGAGGAGATTTAAGATGGGAAAACTTGTGCTTATAGATGGACATAGTATTTTGAACCGGGCATTTTACGGTGTTCCGGAACTGACAAATTCCGAAGGACTTCACACCAACGCAGTGTACGGATTTCTCAATATTATGTTCAAAATTCTTGAGGAAGAGAAAGCTGACCATTTGGCAGTGGCATTCGATTTAAAGGAGCCGACCTTCCGCCATAAGATGTACGCCGACTATAAGGGAACCAGAAAGCCCATGCCGGAGGAGCTTCGGGAGCAGGTGCCGCTTATGAAAGAGGTGCTGACAGCTATGGGGGTTCCCATTATGACCATGGCAGGATATGAGGCGGATGATATTTTAGGAACTCTGGCAAAGCGAAATCAGGCGGACGGTGTGGAGGTTTCCGTGGTTTCCGGTGACAGGGATCTTTTGCAGCTTGCTGACAAGCATATTAAAATCAGGATTCCCAAAACCTCACGGGGTCAAACGGAGGTTAAGGATTATTATCCGGAGGATGTGAAGCGGGAATACCAGGTGACTCCTGAGGAGTTTATTGATGTAAAGGCGCTGATGGGGGATGCCTCTGATAATATTCCCGGTGTTCCTTCCATCGGGGAAAAGACGGCAACAAGCCTGATTGTATCCTACGGGAGTATTGAAAACGCTTATGCCCACCTGGATGAGATTAAGCCGCCCAGAGCGCAGAAGGCTTTGGCAGAACACTATGATATGGCAGTGATGAGCAAGGATCTTGCAACGATATGCCTTGATTGTCCCATTGAGTTCTCCTATGAGGATGCAGAAATCGGAAATCTCTGCACACCTGAGGCATATCAGTATTTTAAGAGGCTGGAGTTTAAATCCCTTCTGTCCCGGTTTGATGTTCAGCAGATGGGGGGAGAGGGGCTGGAGGATTCCTTCTGGACCGTAGAGGATTTATCTGGCGCAGAGGAGGTGTTTGCCCGTGCAGCCAAGGCTGAGCGTATCGGCTTCCAGTTGATTTTTGAGGGGGAGACTGTTGGCGCGCTTTCCCTCTGCTTTGGTGAGAATGAGATTTATGTGATTCCCGTGTCAGGGCTTGTCACTGGCGGGTATCTTAGGGATAAGCTGAATGAGCTGGCAGAGCAGAGGAGTGCAGACAGGCAATCAGAATATCCCTTGAGCGCGCTCTCTTTAAAGCCCCAGCTTGCCTTTTTAAAGTTTGATTATGGCAGCCCCGTGATGGACGCGGGAGTTGCCGGATACCTGTTAAATCCGTTAAAGGATACGTATGATTATGATGATTTGGCACGGGATTATCTGGGGATGACAGTGCCGTCAAAGGCAGACCTGATTGGAAAAAGAGCCCTTTCCACCGCGCTCCTTGACGGAGAGCCTCAGGCGCAGACATGTGCCTGTTATATGGGCTATATTGCCTGGAAAGCGGCGCCGGCGCTGCTTGAGAAGCTGGAGGATGCCGGGATGGGCACGCTCTTTTCTGATATGGAGATGCCTCTGATTTACAGCCTTTTTCATATGGAGCAGGCAGGCGTCCGGGTGGATAAGGAGCAGCTTAAGGCATATGGAGATAAATTAAAGGTACGAATTGCAAAGCTGGAGCAGGAAATCTATGAGCTGGCAGGAGCGAAATTCAACATTAATTCGCCCAAGCAGCTTGGGGAGATCCTGTTTGAGCGTATGCAGCTTCCTCATGGAAAAAAGACGAAAACGGGCTACTCTACGGCAGCAGATGTTCTGGAAAAGCTTGCCCCGGATTATCCTGTTGTGCGCATGATCCTTGATTACCGTCAGTTGACAAAACTGAATTCCACCTATGCTGAGGGGCTTGCAGCTTATATTCAGAAGGATGGAAGAATCCACGGAAAATTTAATCAGACCATCACGGCCACCGGGCGAATCAGCAGTACGGAGCCAAATCTTCAGAATATTCCAATCCGCATGGAGCTGGGACGGGAAATACGGCGTGTTTTTGTTCCAGAGGAGGGCTTTGTGTTTGTGGACGCGGATTACTCTCAGATTGAGCTGCGTATTCTGGCGCATATGTCTGGAGATGAGCGTCTGATCAATGCTTATCGTGATGCGCAGGATATTCACGCCATTACCGCATCTGAGGTATTCCATATACCCCTTGACCAGGTGACGCCGCTGCAGAGGCGCAATGCCAAGGCAGTCAATTTTGGAATTGTCTATGGGATTAGTGCGTTTGGGCTCAGTGAGGATTTGAGCATCAGCCGGAAGGAGGCGCTGGAGTATATCAACAAATATTTTGATACCTATCCGGGGGTCAAGGCGTTCCTTGATGAGCAGGTGCGTATGGGGAAGGAGCAGGGCTACGTAACTACGATGTTCGGACGCAGGCGTCCGATTCCTGAGTTGAAATCAGCCAATTTTATGCAGCGCTCCTTCGGCGAACGGGTCGCGATGAACTCTCCAATTCAGGGGACGGCAGCAGATATTATGAAGATTGCCATGATTGACGTAGATAGGGAGCTGAGAATACGCAGGCTGAAATCCAGAATTGTCCTTCAGGTACATGATGAGCTGCTGGTAGAAGCTCATGAGAGTGAGCTGGAGGAGGTTATGGCACTGCTTGTGGACAAAATGCGGTGTGCGGCAGAACTGGCAGTATGTCTTGAGGTAGAAGCGCACCAGGGGAGAAATTGGCTGGATGCGAAATAAGCTACAAATTGATTGGCACCATACAGTCGATGGCGAGGGAATTCTCTGTAACGATACAATCGCAGGCCAGGACTTCAACTCCATGAGCTGCGGCGTGAGCAAGTGCATCTGCAAACTCCGGGTGTGTGGCCCGGTTGGGCTCAAAAGAATAAGCACCTTTCATGGTGATAACAAACAGGACAGATGCGCGGCAGCCCTCGGCTGCCGCGTGTTCCAGTTCACCCAGGTGTTTGATGCCCCGCTGTGTGGGAGCATCAGGAAAACGGGCGACGCCGTTCTGTTCTAACGTGACGCCCTTGACTTCCATAAATGCAGGTTTTCCTTCTGATTCATAATAGAGGTCAAACCGGGAATTGCCATAACGCACCTCACGGCGCATATTGCTAAGCCCCTGGCTTGCCAGCCACTCGTAAGCCGCCTGATTGGGCGCCTGAGAGTCCATATTGACAAGTTCAGCCCCTTGTGCCATGGTTTTATACACACTGATTAAAGAGTAGTCCGTTTTTCTGCCAAGCTCAGCGGCATCGGGGTGATGCTCCAGAATCACAGAAGCCCCCGGCAGCAAAAGCTCACGGCAGCGTCCGGTATTTTTTACATGACACCTGACCTGCTTCCCCTCACAGAGTGCATAGGCAATAAAGCGGTTGGGACGCTCTAAAAAAGTGGCGGTAACCGTGTGTTTATAGTTCATAAATTCTGACCTCCGGCGCTGATTTTGAATCAATCTTGTCAGTTTTTGTTGGATTTGTCAAGGGAAATGTGGTATATTTTGTATTGATAAAAGAGATGGTTTTAAAGTGAGGGCAGAAGATGGAAGAAAGAGAGAAGCCAAATATACTGGTGAGCGCCTGTTTGCTTGGAGTGGAGTGCCGTTATAACGGAGGCGGGGAGATTCATAAGGGCGTATACAGTCTGACTGAGATTGCAAATCTGATTCCGGTCTGTCCGGAAATCTACGGCGGGCTTTCAACGCCGCGGGAGCCGGCGGAGCAGGTTGGAAACCGGATCATTACCATAAAAGGCGCTGATGTGACAGAGCAGTATCAGAAGGGGGCTAAAGAGGCGCTGCGTCTTGCAACGCTCTTTGGGTGCGTGTGCGCACTGTTAAAGGAGCGCAGCCCATCTTGCGGCAGGGGCGAAATTTATGACGGAACGTTCAGCGGCAGCCTGATTTCCGGCAACGGCGTATGTGCGGCGCTTTTGGAAAAAAACGGAATTCCGGTGTTTGGTGAGAGTCAGGTCTTAGGCTGCCGCAGTTATCTGTGTGGAGAAAAATAGAAATTGGACAGAAAAATGAAAGATTTTATAGAAGATATGGGAAAACTATGATATGATGTCACCAAACCGAAAAGAGAGCGAGGTTTTTATATGAATAAAATAAATCAGTCTTCTGAGAATATCAGAAACCCGAAACTGGTACAGGCCATGCGTGATGTATTAAATAATGATAATCCTTACAGCCGCAGTGTGATGGCAGAGGCGCTGATGGAGGCGCGCCTGCTTTCTCCCGTCTGCAAGCAGACGATTCTGACGGAGATGAGCGGTCCGTCCATGAGGGTGAAGGTTGAGGATATTACCAACACGGAAGGTGAGAAATATTACCTTGCTTTCACGGATATGGACGAGTACGCTAAGTGGAATGAGGATGGAAGCCATGGCAACGCGCTGATTATGACCATGGAAGATTTCGGAAATATCCTTATTCGTCAGGTCAATGATTTGAAAGGATTTGTAGTTAATCCCTTCGGTGAAAACGTAAGCATTTCCAAAGAGCTTCTGTTGTCCCTGCTCAAGCAGCATGAGGCAAAGCAGAGAGTCAGTCAGGAGAATTGATATGGCAGTGCTTGGAATCACCGGGGGAGTAGGAGCCGGAAAAAGCAGGATTTTGAGAATTCTGAAGGAAGTATACGGCGCCAGGGTGATTCAGGCGGATCAGATAGCAAAAGAGCTGGAGGAGCCGGGATGTCCTGGGCTGACCGCTCTTGAGGAAGCGTTTGGAGCCGGCATTCTTGATGGGGAAGGCCGCCTTGACCGGCCGACGTTTGCACAGCTTATTTTTGGAGATCCGCAGGCGCGTGAAACGGTGAATCAGATTCTTCATCCCCTTGTCTGGCAGGAGATTAAGCGCCGGACCTCAGAGGGAAGGGAGGAGCTGGTTGCCGTGGAGGCAGCCCTGTTTGATGAACGAAGCAGGCAGTTGTGTGAGTATCTTATTTTTGTGGATGCTGATGAAAAGAGGAGAAGCCAACGTCTGATGGAGCATCGCGGCTATACCAGAACACGGTGCATTGAAATGATAAACAGCCAGCCATCCAGAACAGACTTTTTGGCGATTGCAGATTTTGTGATAGACAATAACGGTACGGTAGAACATGTGCAGCAGCAGCTTTCCCGAATCCTTGAGGAGGTTTCCCGGCGGGAGCACTCGAAAAAAAAGAAAAAAGGAACATACCAATGAGATTAGTCAGTATTTCCAGCGGAAGCAGTGGAAACTGTGTTTATATTGGTTCGGAGAATACACATATTCTGGTGGATGCAGGAATCAGTAACAAGCGGATTGAGCAGGGGTTAAATGCAATCGGTGTAAAGGGTTCTGAGTTAAATGGCGTGGTGATTACCCATGAGCACTCGGATCATGTAAAGGGGCTTGGGGTTCTGGCAAGGAAGCACAAAATTCCGATTTACGGAACCAGAGAAACCCTGGAGCAGACAGCGGTCATGAGTTTGCTGGGGGATTACCCCAGTGATTTGTTAAAACCAATCAGTATTGATATAACTTTTGACGTGGGGGATTTGGAGCTTTGTCCCTTTTCTATTGATCATGACGCGGCAAACCCGGTGGCCTACCGGGTAAGACACGGGCGTACAAACGTGGCAGTGGCAACAGATATGGGGCATTATGATCAATATATTATTGACCATCTGCAGGGGCTTCATGCCCTTCTTTTAGAGTCTAATCATGATGTGAATATGCTTCAGGCGGGACCGTATCCTTATTACCTGAAGCGGCGGATTCTAAGCGATTACGGACATCTTTCCAATGAGAATGCAGGACGGCTTTTGAGCTGTATTCTCCACGACAACTTAAAACATATTTTGTTGGGACATTTAAGCAAGGAGAACAATTATGAGGCGCTGGCCTATGAGACTGTAAAGCTGGAGATTGACCAGAGTGATACACCTTATCGGTCAGGCGATTTTTCCATTGCAGTTGCAAAGCGTGATACCATATCACAGATTATCAATTTATAAAAATGAGGAAGGGCAGAAGAAGTATGAATAAAGTAATTATTACTGTAGTAGGGAAGGATACCGTTGGGATTATTGCAAAAGTATGTACCTATCTGGCGGAGCGCCATATCAATATTCTTGATATTTCTCAGACCATTGTTCAGGAATATTTCAATATGATGATGATTGCAGATATGGAACATATGACGGGAACCTTCAACGAGATTGCATCAGAGCTGGAAAAGGTAGGGGAAGAAATTGGCGTGACGATTAAATGCCAGAGAGAGGAAATCTTCACAAAGATGCACCGCATCTGATTATGGGGAAAGGTGGAAGCTGTTTATGCTGAATATGTTTGAAGTGATTGAGACGAACAATATGATTGAGCACGAAAAGTTGGATGTGCGCACAATCACCATGGGAATCAGCCTGTTGGACTGCTGCAGCGATAATCTTGAGTCGCTGAATGAAAAAATCTATAATAAGATTACCAGCTATGCAAAAAATCTGGTGTCTACCGGTGAGGCAATTTCCAGGGATTTTGGAATTCCCATTGTCAATAAGCGCATTTCTGTTACACCTATTGGGTTGGTGGGCGGCTGTGGGTGTAAAAGTCCGGAGGATTTTGTCACTATTGCAAAGACGCTGGATCGGGCGGCAAAGGAGGTAGGCGTCAACTTTATCGGCGGTTATTCCGCTCTGGTTTCCAAGGGGATGACCAATGCTGATGAGAATTTACTCCGCTCGATTCCACAAGCGCTTGCAGTCACGGAACGGGTATGCAGTTCTGTCAATGTGGGTTCTACCAAAACCGGTCTTAATATGGACGCAGTCCGGCTGATGGGGGAGATTGTGCTGGAGACAGCAAGGGCAACGAAGGAGAATGATTCTTTGGGATGTGCAAAGCTGGTGGTGTTCTGCAATGCACCGGATGATAATCCCTTTATGGCGGGAGCATTCCACGGAGTGACCGAGGCAGATGCAGTGATCAACGTAGGTGTCAGCGGTCCGGGCGTGGTGAAAGTGGCGCTTGAGAAGGCGCGAGGTGAAAATTTTGAAGCGCTCTGTGAGACCATAAAGAAGACCGCGTTTAAAATTACCCGCGTAGGTCAGTTGGTGGCCCAGGAGGCATCAAAGCGGCTGAATATTCCCTTCGGTATTATTGATTTATCCCTGGCGCCCACCCCGGCTGTGGGAGATAGTGTGGCGGAGATTTTAGAGGAAATTGGTCTGGAACGTGTAGGCGCACCGGGCACCACGGCGGCCCTTGCCATGTTAAATGATCAAGTGAAAAAAGGCGGCGTGATGGCATCCTCCTATGTGGGAGGCTTAAGCGGCGCGTTTATCCCGGTCAGCGAGGATCAGGGAATGATTGACGCGGTTGCCATGGGGGCATTGACTCTGGAGAAGCTGGAGGCAATGACCTGCGTCTGCTCCGTGGGACTTGATATGATTGCAATCCCCGGGGATACTTCGTCGGCTACGATTGCGGGAATTATTGCGGATGAGGCAGCAATCGGCATGGTGAACCAGAAGACTACGGCAGTTCGCGTGATTCCGGTTATGGGAAAGACAGTGGGTGATATGGTAGAGTTTGGCGGGCTTTTGGGATATGCGCCGATCATACCGGTAAACAACTATTCCTGTGAGAAATTTGTGACTCGCGGAGGCCAGATTCCGGCTCCAATCCACAGCTTTAAAAACTGAGCATGAGAAACAGGAAAAGAGTATGGAAGAAAAACTACAGGAGCTGTTTGATACATTTTTAAATGAGAAGCTGAAACAGATGGTGTTCAGTAATCCGGTGTCACCGGAAAAGCTGGAGAAGGTAAAGCTTCGTCCGGTGATGCTTAAGGGGGAGCTTTTGTTTCAGGCTCAGGAGCAGGTTGGGAATCAGGTATTCCACAAGAATATGTCCTTTGAAGAGACAAAAGCTTACGGAGGGCGTCTGCTGAGCGGAGATTTCCGCCAGGCGGAGGCGCTGTCCTCTCTTGGAACAGGGCTTGTACTGGTAGGAAAAAAGGGCACTGTGACGGTGAAACTGAAAAAAGCAGGGGGATCTGCCGCCGCTTTGGAATATTATCCGAAGCTCTCGGCAGACCTGCCGCTTTCTCACAACCGTATGAAACGTTATCTGCTGCCGGAGGGAACGCCGGTACCGTTTCTGGTGGATTTGGGTGTACAGACAAAGGAGGGACGGATTGTCCGGGCGAAGTATGATAAATTCCGGCAGATCAATCGTTTTTTGGAGTTTATTGATGACATTCTTCCAAAGCTGGATAAGGGTCGGGAGACCACCGTTATTGATTTTGGCTGTGGAAAATCCTATCTGACCTTTGCCATGTACTACTACCTCCATCAGGTAAAGGGTTATCCCTTAAAGATAATCGGGCTGGACTTAAAAAAGGATGTGATTGTGCGCTGCAATCAGTTAGCCCGGCAATACGGCTATGACAGGCTTACCTTCCTCTGCGGTGATATAGCTTCCTATGACGGTGTGGATCAGGTAGATATGGTAGTGACCCTTCATGCCTGTGACACTGCTACTGACTATGCTCTGGCGAAGGCAGTCCAATGGGGCGCCAGGGTGATTTTATCGGTGCCGTGCTGCCATCATGAACTAAACGGACAGATGGAAAATGAGCTGTTAAAGCCAGTGTTGCAATATGGGCTGATTAAGGAGCGCATGGCTGCCCTTTGTACAGATGCGCTGCGGGCAGAGCTTTTAGAGAGCAGGGGCTATCGGACGCAGCTTCTGGAATTTATTGATATGGAGCATACACCGAAGAATATTCTGATTCGTGCAGTCCGCGATGGAAAACCAAAGAACAATCGAAAAGAAATTAGAAACATTTTTGAATTTTTGTCAGTCCGCCCGACCCTTTCAGAACTTTTGTGGAGCGAGAAATCATAAAAATCCGTCATGGGAGTATCATGACGGATTTTGCAGACTGTAGACAAAGCTGGTGCTGGAGGTAATCCCCAGCACCACTTTTTCGT
>CANPMS010000018.1 GCA_947575275.1 uncultured Clostridium sp.
TGGTTTTGAGGGTATATGCCCTTTGGAGAGACCGGAATACTTTTCCGGTCTTTTTTTGCTTTATAGAAATGGAATCGCAAGAAAATTGTAAAGCAATGTAAGGGAATTGACCTTGAATTATGTTGATAAAATGGTATTATTTATATAAAGGTGACAAAGATTGGAGGAATAATATTTTGAACAAAACATGGAAACATTTGATCACATTTTGCTGTGCAGTTATATCATTAACTGCCCTGGGGGTAACGGAGATACATGCGGCGGCTTCAGACCAAACGACTACGGAAGCCGCTTCGGAACCGGTAAAGCCATCACCCACAGAATTTGCACATATTACCTCTTGCCGTATTGAGGGTGGTAATGAGATTGTAATTGAGGGGCAGATGGAGGGAAGCTGGTCTGACCCGGCATATTATGATAATTATCTTTACCTTTTTGAGAAGGAGCCTTATCAGCGGGGGCTGACTGGAAGAAGCGATTATACTGCCTGGATTACAAAAGGTGATGCCCTTTCGTTCCGTCTTCCACTGAACCATGGAACCGCAGAGGACAGACTTTATAAGAGCTTTGTGGTTGCAGTGTTTGATGGGACAGAGTATACCATTGTCAGCAATGAGGTTTATATTACAAACCCCGAAGCGATAGCCAAGTATACAGATCCCTATAAGGGAGGGCAGACGAAGAAGGGGCTGCTGATCCAGACGACGCCTGAGATGATTGCGGATGCCTTTGAATTGGGCGTAAATCATGTAATAGTTAACATTCCCTTCAATCATATTCTTGGAAGCGGAATTGACTATGAATATGACGGAAAGACATATCATTTTGACAAGAATGTGCTGGCGGTATACGATGATACCATTCGGCGTATGTCAGAGAAGAATATGACCGTAACGGCAGTACTTTTAAATGGTTGGAACGACAATACGCCTCAGCTGTTTTATCCGGGGCTGCAACGACAGCCACAAAGTGCGGCGGCATACTATGGCTTCCATGTGGCTACTCAGGAAGGATACGAGACCCTAAGAGCTCTGGCAGCTTTTTTGGCTGAGCGTTACAGCAGTCTTTCTTCTCAATATGGACGGGTTTCCAACTGGGTCATTGGTAATGAGATTAATAACCAGTACTGGAACTATTTGGGTCCGATGGATTTACAGCAATATATGGAGGAGTATGAGCGGGCTTTTCGTGTATTTTATACCGCGATTAAGAGCAGCAGCGCCAACAGCCGTGTATTTTTCTCCACAGATTACAATTGGAACCATGAGGCCGACGGCAGATTGAAATATAATGCTAAGGATGTGGTGGATACCTTTAATAACATGGTGGTTCCAGGGGGACAAATGGATTGGGGGCTCGCGTATCATCCCTATTCAATTCCACTCACAGAGCCTGAGTTCTGGAATGATGCCGAGACTGGGTTAATTCGTGATGATGCCAGCTCACCGGTAATTAATATGTCCAATATCAACACGCTTACAGATTATTTGCAGCAGGGGCATCTGAGGAATCGGCACGGTGAGGTGCGCCATGTGATTTTGTCGGAGCAGGGATTTACATCCACTAGCGCTACCCGGGGCAAGACCGAGGATTTACAGGCGGCAGCAATTGCATACGCATATTATATTGCTGACAGCAATCCTTATATTGATGCCTTTATTATGAGCCGTCAGGTAGACGCGCCTGCTGAGGCAGTTACATCCTGTACGTTTGGATTGTGGCATTGTGATATGGAAAAGCCGAACGATATTGTACCGACTATGAGAAAACAGGCATGGACAGTCTACAAAAATATTGATGAACGAAGCACGACACTGGAAGTCACGGAAAAGTATAAAGCTCTGATTGGAATTGAAAAATGGAGCGATGTTATACCGGGATTCCGCTGGAGAAACCAGGAACGCTAAAAAAATTTGAAACCGCTTGACAAATGGGTGCACATATCATATAATACATACGTTGCCCGTCGCTGCACGGGATATTCCTCGATAGCTCAGTCGGTAGAGCACGCGGCTGTTAACCGCGCTGTCGTAGGTTCAAGTCCTACTCGGGGAGTTAAGCATGTGAGTGTGACGTATGTCAGCCGATGCGAAGATATGGCCCCATGGTCAAGCGGTTAAGACATCGCCCTTTCACGGCGGTAACACGAGTTCGAATCTCGTTGGGGTCATTATGCTGGAATCCTTTTGATTCTGGTGCATATAGTAAAGTATGGCGACATAGCCAAGTGGTAAGGCGTGGGTCTGCAACACCCTGATCACCAGTTCAAATCTGGTTGTCGCCTCTTTAGAGGATAGAGCGGAAAGCGTTGATTTTGCAAGGCTTCCGCTCTTTCTTTATGTATAGTTGGTTCGTTTACCATGGATTCGTATAGATCTGCATCTGCCGGCATATATTGGAGAGATGGGAAGCATGGGAGCGTCAGATGCAGATCTATGTAGTAAAAGAAGGGGATAATATAGACATGATTGCGTCTCTGACCGGAGTTCCGGCAGAGACGCTGATTTTTGATAATCAAATTGAGTATCCATACCGTTTGGCCGTTGGTCAGGCTCTTTTTGTCCGTGGAGGCGGGGTGGCTGCCACCCGGACACCCCTTTATGTCAGTGGATATGCGTATCCGTTTATTCAGGAGCAGGTATTGCAGGAAACACTGCCGTTTCTGACTGCTATCTATATTTTTTCTTACGGATTTACTATGGAGGGGGAGTTAATCCCACCAGCAATAAATGAGGATTGGGTCATTCAGGCGGCACTTGCCCAGAGAGTACGTCCGGTTCTTTGTCTGACGCCTATGGATGCGTCCGGATATTTTAGCAATGACCTGGTGGCAGCTCTGGCAAATAGCCGTTCGCTGCAGCGGAAAATTCTCCTGGAATTGGGAAGCGTAATGTATGAAAAGGGATATGGTGGTCTGGATATTGATTTTGAGTATATTCGAGCTGAAGACCGGGAGGCGTTTGTAGGGTTTGTAGAGTATGCTACTGAAGTTATGAATCTTCTCGGTTATCCGGTCAGTGTGGCTCTGGCGCCGAAGACTTCGCGGGATCAGCCGGGACTGCTGTATGAAGGAGTGGACTACCGTCTGTTGGGGGAAGCAGCGAACCGGGTGATGCTGATGACATACGAATGGGGCTATACGTATGGTCCCCCCATGGCTGTTGCTCCTATCAACATGGTTCGCCGCGTTGTTGACTATGCAGTCTCTGAGATTCCCACAGAAAAGATCAGTCTTGGTATCCCTAATTATGGCTATAATTGGCCTTTGCCCTATGTGAGGGGGACAACGAGTGCACAGACACTGGGCACGCAGGAGGCCATCCAGTTAGCCATTAATTATGGCGTTCCAATTCAATTTGATGAGATAGCCATGTCTCCGTACTTCCGATATTGGCAGTATGGAATCCAGCATGAGGTATGGTTTGAAGATGTACGCAGCCTGAAAGCCAAGTTTGATCTGGTGAAGGAATATGGGCTGTCCGGAGTAGGTTACTGGCAGCTGATGCGGTTTTTCCGGGCAAATTGGCTGATGCTGGAAGAATTATTTGTGATTGAACGTAATGAATAGACGAGTTGCAAATATCTATGCAGAAAAAAGTGATTTGTGGTATACTATAAAACACCTGCACCTTATGGTGGCAAAATAAAATGATGGAAAAGTACGGAAGGATTATAATATGGATTTACAGTTTAAGCCTATTCAGGCTGCAGATATTGAGAAATTAACGGCGTTTTTTTGTCAGAGACCAAACAAGACTTGTGACAGTGTGGCTCTGGACAGTTTTATCTGGAGAAAATATTACCATGTGGAATTTGCAATCAGGGATGGGAAGGCAATTCAGTGGCTGATGGAGGAAGACGGCGTGAAGCACACTGCTATGCCAATGTGTGAGGAGGAGGATCTTCCCCATTATTTTTATGAGATAGTGGAATATTTTAATAAGGTGTTAAAGCGACCGCTCCGCATTTATCTGGCAGATGAGGAGGCTGTGGAGTATTTAAAGCTGAAAGAGTCCGAAGATTTTATTGTGACGGAACAGGAGGATTTAAAGGACTACTTGTATGACGGCAATGCGATGAGGACGCTGTCTGGCAAGAAGCTTCACAAAAAGAAGAATCACCTGAATGCGTTTTTGAAGGAATATGAGGGCAGATATGAATTCCGGAGACTGTGCTGCTCAGACAGGGATGACGTGTGGAAATTTTTGGATAAATGGAGATTGCAAAAGGGTGATGATGTGGAGGATCATCTTGATTATGAGGTGGAAGGAATCCATGAGATTTTAAAAAATTGTTCCTGTCTGAATGTGCGTATGGCGGGGGTGTATATTGACGGAAGGCTGGAAGCGTTTACCATTGGCAGCTACAATCCGCTGGAAGATATGGCGATTATCCATATTGAGAAGGCAAATCCAGAGATTCGTGGATTGTATCAGTTTATTAATCAGCAGTTTCTGGTACATGAATTTCCTCAGGTAAAGCTGGTAAACCGTGAGGACGATTTGGGACAAGAAGGGCTGCGTCATGCAAAAATGTCCTATAATCCCTGTGGGTTTGCGCGGAAATACCTGGTTGAACAGAAAAACTTTAAGCCGGAGGAATAGGAGGAAATGATAAAATACCTGGATTGGGAGGGCAAGCAGCGGAGCCGGGAACTATGGGAGGAGGCATTTCCAGAGGATTCCCAATCTTTTGATGACTATTATTACGGGGAGAAATTGAAAGATAATCGTATTCTGGCGATTGTAGAAACGGGTGAGCAAATCCACGCGATGATTCAAATGAACCCGTATCTTGTACAGGTTGGAAACCACAGGTGGAAGGTAGATTATCTTGTTGGCGTGGCCACGCTCAGGGAGAAACGCCACCAGGGCTATATGCGGCGGCTGTTGGAGCAGATGGCAACGGATATGCGGGCGGAAGGCATGCCGTTTTGTTTTTTGATGCCTGCTGATGAGAAAATTTATAAGCCGTTTGGGTTTACGTATATATATCGTCAGCCCCATTGGAGACTGAAGGGATGTGAGAAGTTGTCCAGAAGGGGGCTGCTGACTCCTGATGGTTTTGATACTGCCGTGGAAGGTCAGGAGTATCTAAAGATGGCAGCGGAATGGATGAACCTTTGGCTGTCAAGCCGCTATGAGGTGTATGCAGTCCGCAGCACAGAGTATCTGCAGTGTCTGATGCAGGAGCTTATCAGCGAGAACGGTACCCTTGACCTGCTCTATGATGGAGATGTCATGGTTGGGATTCAGGGAGAGTGGGGGATTAAGGAGAGGGAGCAGCGGCTTCTTTACTGTGAGTCCTCTTATGTGGAGGAGACAGAGGATGCAAAGCCTGCAATTATGGCGCGTATTATCACTCTGGAAACGTTTGTACGGGCTATTCACCTGGAAGAGAGTGCACCGAGGGAGGTAATATTGAAGCTGGTGTTAGAGGATCCTTTGATTGCAGAGAACCAAGGTGTATGGCTGTGGCATTTGAATCATGAGACCTCATGGCTGGAACGGGAAGATAAACAGACAAAATCTGAGGCGGGGAATGTGCTGCATGCAACACTTCAACTGACGATTGCAGAGCTGACAGCATGGCTGTTTGGCTATGGGATACCGGAGGCGGCGCAGCCGGCAGCAGGATTTGTAAGGACACTGAAGGGTGTATTTCTGGACGAAGTTGTGTGAAAGAGTGTGTACCGTATGGAGAGGAGCAAAAATATGGACAAGCTGAAGCAATTAAAAGCATGGCTGGAAGAGAGTGATAATATCGTGTTTTTCGGAGGAGCTGGTGTATCCACGGAAAGTGGGATTCCAGATTTCAGGAGTGTGGATGGACTGTATAATCAGAAGTACAAATATCCCCCTGAGACAATTATCAGCCATAGTTTTTATCTTCGTAATCCGGAAGAATTCTACCGCTTCTATAAGGATAAGATGCTGTTTCTGGACGCGAAGCCTAATGCGGCGCATTTGGCTTTGGCGCGTTTGGAGCAGCGGGGGAAGCTTAAGGCGGTGATTACCCAGAATATTGACGGTCTTCATCAGGCAGCAGGAAGCCGGCAGGTTATGGAGCTTCATGGCTCCGTACATAGGAATTACTGTACCTGCTGTGGGAAATTTTATAGTCTGGCTGATATTTTGCAGATGGACGGTGTTCCTCGCTGCGGGTGTGGCGGAATTATCAAGCCGGATGTGGTTCTCTATGAGGAGGGGCTGGATCAGGAAATACTGGAAAAATCGGTCTCTTACATTCGCAATGCAGACATGTTGATTGTGGGCGGTACGTCGTTGACCGTGTATCCGGCTGCAGGATTGATTCACTATTATCAGGGAAATAAAATGGTTCTTATTAATAAGACAGTGACCTCGATAGATGGAAGGGCTGATTTGGTGATAGATGGAAAAATCGGTGAAGTGTTCGAGAGTATAGGAGGGTGATCATGTATCAAGCAGATGAGAGGCGATATGAAAAAATGCAGTATAGAAGGTGCGGAAGGAGCGGGGTTTTACTTCCCGCAGTATCCCTGGGGCTCTGGCAGAATTTTGGGCTGGAGAAGCCGCTTAAAGATCAGAAAAAGATAATTTTTCGGGCGTTCGATCTGGGCATCACACATTTTGATCTGGCTAATAATTATGGTCACCCGGTCCGGGGGCTGGCTGAGGAGAATTTTGGAAAGATTCTACATGATGATATGAATGCTTACCGAGAGCAGCTTCTTGTCTCTACGAAAGCAGGTTTTGATTTCTGGCCGGGACCTTACGGAGACTGGGGTTCGCGCAAGTATCTTATATCCAGTCTGGATGCCAGCTTAAAACGGCTGCAGTTGGACTATGTAGATATTTTTTACCATCACCGTCCCGACCCGCACACCCCGCTTGAGGAGACTATGGGGGCTCTCTCTGATATGGTACGTTGGGGAAAGGCGCTGTATGTGGGGATTTCTAATTACCCTGCCGACGAGGCGGCAAAGGCAGTTGACATGCTGCGCCAGAATGGAACGCCGTGTCTGATTCATCAGCCCCGGTATAATATGTTTGAGCGGTGGGTGGAAAACGGACTTCTGGATATGCTGGGAGAAAAGGGTGTTGGCTGCATCGCGTATAGTCCGCTTGCTCAAGGTTTTTTGACGGATAAATATTTAAAAGGCGTGCTGGAGGGCTCGCGTGCCTCCCGCGCGGGAACCACAGTGGAAAGCCGTTATATGACGGAAGAGCGAATGGAAAAAGTGCATCGTCTGAATCAGATTGCCCTTGGACGCGGGCAAAGCCTGGCACAGATGGCGCTTGGCTGGATTCTGAGAAAATCGGAGGTGACAAGTGTTCTCATTGGAGTCAGCAGTGAAAGTCAGCTTGAGGATAATGTGGCAGTGTTGGACCGAATGGCATTTGCCGAGGATGAGCTGAAGTTGATTGATGAAATTCTCGGCACGGATCCAGGGCATATGCTGCGATAAAACGGGGAACGGAGCGTGTAATATGGATTTAAGATGGACTTACCAGGTAGGTGATGTGGTAAAATTAAAAAAACCTCATCCCTGTGGCAGCCGTGAATGGGAAATTCTGAGAGTGGGAGCAGATTTTCGGCTGAAATGCCAGGGCTGCGGACATCAGATGATGGTGGAGCGGAGGATGGTGGAGAAAAATGCCAGAGGGTTGACGAAAAAAGCGGAAAAATAAGGGAATCAAAGGAAATACTGCTTGCATTCATGGTATATTTCTGGTAAAATAACTATTCGTGACACAATAATTTCCTTGCTCTTGAAACTGAATTCAAGGGCCAGAGACCACAAGGAGGTAAAGCAATGAACAAATACGAATTAGCAGTTGTTCTGAGCGCAAAACTCGAGGATGAGGAGAGAGCCGCGACACTGGAGAAGGCACAGGGTTATATCACCCGCTTCGGTGGCACTGTTACAGGCGTGGATGACTGGGGCAAGAAGAGACTTGCTTATGAAATCCAGAAGATGAAAGAGGCTTTCTATTACTTTATCAAATTCGAGACTGACAATTCCGACTGCTCCAACGAAGTGGAAGCGCATATTCGTATCATGGAGCCGGTTATCAGGTATCTTTGCGTAAAGCAGGACGAGCAGTAAGTAAATAGACGACCAGCTTAAAAAGGAAGTGTGATGGTATGAATAAAGTAATTCTTATGGGAAGATTGACCAGGGATCCGGAAGTGCGTTATACCCAGGGTGAGCGCTCCATGGCTGTTGCAAGATATACCCTTGCAGTAGACCGCAGAGGACGCCGCAGCCAGGACAGCAGTGAGCAGACTGCAGACTTTATTAACATTGTAGCATTTGACAGGTCAGGAGAGTTTGCAGAAAAATATTTTCGTCAGGGAATGCGTGTGCTGGTGTCCGGGCGGATTCAGACTGGCAGTTACACCAATAAAGAAGGTCAGCGTGTTTATACCACCGACATCATCGTGGAGGATCAGGAGTTCGCAGACAGTAAGGGGGCAGCAGGCGGAAACAGCGGGGATAATGGCGGCTATAGCTACCAGCAGACCTCCAGACCGGCTCCTACCAGCGCGATCGGCGACGGCTTCATGAATATCCCGGATGGTGTGGAAGACGAGGGTCTGCCGTTCAACTAGGCAAGAGCGTTTGAGCTGAAACGGCACAGATTATTTGAAGAAGGAGGCAGTACCAATGGCATTCAATAAAACGGATAAAGCAGATGGCGCCAAAATGAGAAGAGGCGGTATGCGCAGAAGAAAAAAGGTTTGTGTATTCTGTGGTGATAAAAATGGTGTGATTGATTACAAGGACACCAATAAATTAAAAAGATATGTATCCGAGAGAGGTAAAATTCTTCCGAGAAGAATTACCGGAAACTGCGCAAAGCATCAGAGGGCGCTGACCGTTGCGGTCAAGAGAGCGCGTCATATTGCTTTAATGCCATATACAATGGAGTAATCTGATTGAGTAAAGTTTATAAAATCGGCGTGACACAGATCACGCCGATTTTATTATACCTTTATACAGTGGAAACTCAGAAGATGTAACAGAACGTTTGGACAAGGGACTGTTAGATTTTGGTATTTTGATTCAACCTGCCGATATTTCCAAATACGATTACATCAATATTCCTGCAAAAGATACATGGGGGGTTGTTATGAGAAAAGACAGTCCTCTAGCCAGAAAGGAAACAATCCGAAAAGAGGATTTGCTGGATGTAGTGATTACCTTTAATCTGGTATATAATGCGGCTATTATGGTAGATGCAGGAATTGGTTACGCAGTTACGATTGATAAAATAGTAAATACGGCAGAAAACAGCCGCCTTTGTTTTCGTCCATTAGAGCCCAGATTGGATTCTGGGCTGAATATCATATGGAAAAAATATCAAATTTTTTCCTCTGCTGCAGAATTATTTTTAGAAAGGCTCCGTGAAAGTTTTGGTAATAAATAATTTTTTTATGGACAAAGTTGTGGAAATAAAGTAAACTGGATTATGAAAAATTCACTTTATCAGGAGGAAAGAAATATGAAGGTGAGACGTTTGGCGGCAGCCATACTGGCATTTGCAATGATATTTTCCGTGCCCGTGTATGCAAATAATGACGATGCAGTTGCTGCTTACAGGCAGATGCAGGCAAAGATGAATGAGTATGAGAACATTAATGTATTCTATGATTATAAGGTGGATATGGTATCCGGTCAGTCATCGATAGCGAGTCGGATAGAAATGAACATGAAGGCGACGGGATTAAAAAATCCGGAGACCATGCGGATTAATATATACGGCCGTTCAGTGATGGGAACCGGAAAGGCAGAGGACTTAACGCCAGAGAATGGTGTGTGTGTTACCCAGAACATCTATTATGAGAACCAGATGCTCTATATGGATGCAATGGATATGAAGATAAAGACGGAGATGCCGTTGCCGGAGGCGAAGGAGGAGATAAATTCCACCATAGGGATGGCGGACGACATAAATAAACTGAAGAATATGACACTGCGCCAGGATGGAGACAAGCGTGTGATCTCCTTTACTGTGGATCCGGAGGCGCTGGCAGATGCAAGCTTAATGGGACTGGAAAACGCTGTACAAAACTCGGATAAGGACACCGATATCCGATACCATGACGTTCATGGAGAATATGTGATTGATCAGGAGGGAAATCTGCTTAACGCAAGAGTCTATGCCACCATAGACATGAAGCTGTTTGGCGAGTCGGTTACAGCAAATTTGGTGGGTGAAGTGGGAGTTGCAGATCCATCACAGCCGGTAGATATTGCGACGCCAAATCTTGCAGAATATGAGTTTATAGATTAAAGAAGATATTTGTCATTGAAAGAGGGTGTCTCTCAAGTTATTTCATGACTTTGGGGACACCCTCTTTCATACTTTGCTGTACCTTTACAGCTGCGGCGTTTTTACCAGAATTCCATTGACTTCCACACCGCCGTCAATGGCAATAACCAGGCATTGGCGCCCTTCAATCTCCCGTGTCTCGATTAAGTCTGCGCGTTCTGGGTTCACCTTTACAATTACATCTGGTGTTTTTACCTCAAAGGCGCGGGTATTAACGATATTAGAAGCAAAAATCGCGGCGTGCTCCCCTGCAGCCTCATGAAAATTTTTATCAAAGGTTTCCAGATGTTCTTCCTCTACACCGCTGTGTTCCAGAAGGGAACGAACCTGGTATTTGTCCAGAACCAGCGGCTCCGGCGCATCTTTGTGTCCTTCCAGCATCTCGTTTAAGTTTTCATGAATAGTTTTCACAGTCTCATAGCTGCATGCGTCACCTAAAGTGTCTTCAATAATGGACTGAAAGGATTCCTTCTGGTAACCGGCAGGCAAGGGAAGCGGGCACCCCAAAAGCTGTTCAATAAACCCGTCATGTAAATCATCGCTGTCCTTGGAATAGTAAAGGGTACTGTGTAAATCCGTGGAGCGGTCATTAAAAGCAGGGAATAAAAATCCAAGTTCAGGAAGCTGCACTACCCAGTCGCGAACCCGGTTCTGAAAGGTATTTTCCAACTCATTATAGCTCAATCCCGGCTTTGATAAATCAACGGGACATACAGCACACATAATATAGCTGTATACCTCGTCAGAGGCATCCGCCATCTGAAGGCCATCGGAAGTTTTTCCTGGAATATCATAGGAATCATGAATCAGCAGAATCAGATAATTTCCCACATAATCATATGTATTAATAATACGGTCATAGAACATGTCTAAAAGTGCGTCATCTTGAAGGCGGCTATTCCGCAGCTTCAACAAGAATTCCTGTGGTCCTCCCTCCATTTCAGCATCCAGAGGAAATTCCAAATTTATTAAATTTCTTCCCAGAGCGCCGGATAAGTTTTTTCGGAAAATTTCAAAGTATTTGAACATGTCCTCCTCGGGCAGAGATAAAAATGCTTCCTTAAATTCTGTTTTTTTATTCTTTTCGCCGTCTACATAGCAGCCACAGATACGGGAAATAGAACAGTTTGCCGGGGTGAACTGGCGCTTAATTTCAGATATTTCTTTCTTTATCATATATGGTTGCTCCTTTGTAAAAGTTTATTGTATCATTCAGCCGGAACTTTTTTATTATATCATTATGCCCATGCTTAAGCAAGGAACACTTCTCTGTCAGGAGGGCGGTCACGCCTGTATGGACGAAATTGTTTTCATATGATATAATAAAATGCGTATTATGCGCATGTCAGCAGTTTCAGATCTGCTGCTGCATAAGAATATGATTAAGACTGTTTGTACGGATTCTGAGAATTCGATAAGGAGACAAAGTATGAAGGAAGATATAAAGGTTAAAGGCCAGTTGCTCAGCTATCTGGCGTGGCCGCTGCTGTTGTCCCTGTTCCTGATATTTGCGAATCTGGCAGTGGGGATGGCAAGCTCTCTGGCAGCAGGGGTAATGGCTCTGTTTACCATCTGCTATATCGGCATTGCAGTTTGGATTTATTTTTACAGCCGCAGACGGATATTAGGCGGACTGGTACAATTTGCATCTGAGTATTCTATGATTCAGAAGCAGCTTATGGAGGACATGGCGCTGCCATATGCGCTGGCTGATGGAGATGGGCGGATTGTCTGGATGAATCAGGCATTTCAGGAAGTTCTGGAGCAGGAAAAGGGAAGCAAAAAGAACCTGGCAAACTTGTTTGCCGAGGTGACAAAGAAGGAGCTGGCTGCGGATGATAAGCCTATGTTTGTTCACACATCTTATGGTGAGCATAAATTCCGCCTTGAGCTGCACCCGATTTACGTAAGTGGTTTTGAGGAAGATGAAATTAAGGCAGCAGCGGGGAGACAGAAGCTTCTGGCGGTCTATCTGTTTGATGAGACGGAAATTCTACGGTATCATCAGCAAATTACCGATGATAAAATGGTGGCCGGATTAATTTATCTGGACAATTATGAGGAGGCGCTGGAGAGTGTGGAGGAGGTACGCCGCTCTCTTCTGACTGCGCTGATTGACCGGAAAATCAATAAATATATTGGCTCCATGGACGGTGTGGTAAAAAAGATGGAGAAGGATAAGTATTTCTTCACGATTAAGCAAAAGTACATGAAGCAGATCCAGGAGGAACGGTTTTCCGTTCTGGAGGAAGTTAAGGGTGTCAATATTGGCAACGAGATGGCAGTAACTTTAAGTATTGGAATCGGACTAAATGGTGACAGTTACAGCCAGAATTATAATTATGCGCGTACTGCTATTGATATGGCGCTGGGGCGCGGTGGCGACCAGGCAGTTGTAAAGGATGGGACTAAGATTCAGTATTATGGCGGAAAGTCCCAGCAGTTGGAAAAGGCGACCCGGGTAAAAGCGCGTGTGAAAGCCCATGCGCTTCGTGAGTTGATTGAGACGAAAGACCGCCTTCTGATTATGGGGCATAAGCTGAGCGATATTGACTCTCTCGGTGCGGCCATTGGTATTTACCGGATTGCAACGGCGCTCAATAAGAAATCCCATATTATTATCAATGAGGTGACAACATCGGTACAGCCAATGATGAACCGCTTTGTGGATAATCCTGATTATCCGGATGACCTGTTTTTGACTGACTCTCAGGCTGCAGAGCTGGTGGACAGTAATACCATGTTGGTTGTGGTGGATGTAAACCGCCCCAGTATTACGGAGGCGCCCGAGCTGCTTAAAATGGTAAAGACTATCGTGGTTCTGGATCATCACCGGCAGAGCAGTGAGATTATTGGCAATGCAGAGCTTTCCTATGTAGAGCCATATGCTTCTTCCACATGTGAGATGGTGGCTGAGGTACTTCAGTATATCGCTGACGGAATTAAGATTAAATCTGCGGAGGCAGATGCCATGTATGCCGGTATTGTAATTGATACCAACAATTTTACAAATCAGACAGGCGTGCGAACCTTTGAGGCAGCGGCATATCTGCGGCGTAACGGCGCAGATGTAACCCGGGTGCGCAAACTGTTCCGGGATGATATGGTGGATTACAGGGCGAAGGCAGCAACGATTGCGTCAGCAGAGATTTACCGAGAGACATTTTCTATCGGTGTGTGCCCGTCAGATGGTTTGCAGAGCCCTACAATTGTGTGTGCACAAGCGGCCAATGAGCTGCTTGAAATCAAGGGAATAAAGGCTTCTGTTGTGTTTACGGAGTATCATAATGTTATTTATATCAGCGCCCGCTCGATTGATGAAGTAAATGTGCAGGTTATGATGGAGAAGCTGGGGGGAGGCGGACACCGCACCATTGCAGGGGCACAGCTTCAGGATACGACTGTGGAGGCAGCAAAGAGTCGTGTAAAAGATGTAATTGATGAGATGCTGAAGAAGGGAGATATATCATAATGGAAATCGTATTATTAGAAGATGTTAAGACACTTGGCAAAAAAGGGCAGATTGTAAAAGTAAATGATGGTTACGCACGGAATTTTATTTTGCCGAAGAAGCTGGGGGTTGAGGCAACATCCAAAAACTTAAATGATTTAAAGCTTCAGAAGGCCAATGCGGCTAAGGTCGCTGCGGAGCAGCTGGCAGCAGCTAAGGAGCTTGCCATGCAGGTTGAGAAGGGCGCGATAACTTTAAAAATGAAAGCAGGAGGGGGCGGTAAGGCGTTTGGCTCTGTCTCTGGTAAGGAGATTGTCATTGCAGTGAAGGAACAGCTGGGGCTTGATCTTGATAAGAAGAAACTGGTTTTGCCAGAGCCGATTAAGACCTTCGGTACCCATGAGGTGGCGGTCAAGCTCCATAAGGATGTTATGGCTAAGCTGGCGGTGAAGGTGGAGGAGGCATAAACGTATTCTGATACCCTGATAAGAATGGAAAGGTACAAGACAGACTTGACGGATGGGAGAATGGACAGACAATGGATGAAGCTCTGATGAAGCGAGTGCTTCCTCATAGTGTGGAAGCGGAGCAATCAGTAATTGGTTCTATGCTGATGGACCAGGACGCAATTATCGCTGCGTCTGAGATTGTGACTGCAGAGGATTTTTATCAGCATCAATATGGGATGATGTTTGAATCCATGGTAGAGTTGTTCAATGAGGGAAAGCCGGTAGATTTGATTACCCTTCAGAATCGTTTGAAGGAAAAAGATGTGCCGCCTGAGGTGAGCAGTCTTGACTTTGTGCGTGATATTATCACGACAGTTCCTACTTCGGCAAATGTAAGGTCTTATGCGAACATTGTTCATGAAAAAGCGATGCTTCGCAGGCTGATTAAGGTTAATGAAGAGATTGCAAATACCTGTTATGCGGGAAAAGAATCACTGGATCAGATTTTTGCCGACACAGAGGCATCAATTTTTAATCTGCTTCAAAACAAGAATTCGGGGGAATTTGTACCAATCCGGCAGGTTGCCCTGAACGTGCTGGAAAAGATTGAAGTTGCTTCCAGAAGTCAGGGAACAGTGACGGGTATCCCCACTGGTTTTATCGATTTAGATTATAAAACCTCTGGTCTGCAGCCGTCGGATTTAGTGTTGGTTGCAGCGCGTCCGTCCATGGGTAAAACAGCATTTGTTCTGAATCTGGTGGATCACGTGGCAGTGCGCAAGGGAATGCCTTGTATGATATTCAGCCTTGAGATGTCGAAAGAGCAGTTGGTAAACCGTATGCTGGCCATGGAGTCTAATGTGGATTCCCAGAAGCTGCGGACTGGCAATTTGTCGGATACCGATTGGGATGCGATTGTAGAGGGAATTGGAGTGATTGGAAATTCAAATCTGATTATTGATGATACGCCGGGAATTTCCGTCACAGAATTGCGCTCCAAGTGTCGGAAGATGAAGCTGGAATATGGGTTAAGCCTGATTGTTATTGATTATATCCAGTTGATGTCAGGCAGCGGGAAAAGGAGTAGTGAGAGCCGGCAGCAGGAGATTTCTGAAATTTCCCGCTCTCTAAAGGCGCTGGCCCGGGAGATGAATGCCCCGGTAGTGGCGCTTTCACAGCTCTCCCGTGCCTGTGAGACACGGCTTGAGCATCGGCCAATGCTTTCTGATTTGCGCGAGTCGGGGGCGATTGAGCAGGATGCAGATGTGGTAATGTTTCTTTACCGTGATGATTACTATAATAAGGATACGGACACTCCCAACATTGCGGAGGTAATTATCGCCAAGCAGCGTAATGGTCCGATTGGAACGATTAATTTGCTCTGGCAGCCGGAGTTTACAAAATTTGTGAATTTGGCGAAATAAGTGGGGCAGTAAGAGAGAGCCGGGATTTTCGGCTCTTTCTCACTTTATAGGAAATTGCGTCCTATAAAGCAAAACCCTCCGGGGGATGCGCACTTCGCGCTCAAGGAAAACAGTTGCTGTGGCAACCGCGCTCCGGCGCGAGAGTCCGGCTTGCCGGACTCTTTGTTACTGCCTCATTAAACTTTTTTACATTACTTAATCATAATTCTGAACTTCCTGTCATATTATATAAGTAAGTTATGAAATCCAAAGGACATAAGGAGAGAAAGAGATGGATGAGATGCATTATTCCATATCAGAGGCAAGTAAGCTGGTGGGTGTGGAAAATCATGTCCTTCGATACTGGGAGGACGAGCTACATCTGGAGATACCGCGCGACGTAAAAGACCATCGGTATTATACGGAACTACATATTCAAATGTTTCAAAAAATAAATGAACTGAAGGAGAAGGGTTACCAGCTAAAAGCGATTGAGCCGGTACTTAAGATGAGGATAGATGGAGGTGCTGAGGTGGATATGGACAAGGTGTTAGAGCAAAATGCAGTAAATATATTAGAAGAAGGAAGTGCAGGGGAAGAGATGGAAGGAGAAGCAAAACTTAAGGTGGTGCAAAAGCAGGAGACCCTAGAAGTATCCCAGCAGGAGAAGATAGAGCAGTTTCAGCAGCTTATGAATCATATTATCGGCAATGCTATTGGACAGGCTGTCAAGGAAAATAATGAGGCGCTCAGTGAGGAGATTAGCCGTCAGGTGAATGACCGCATGGTGCAGGAATTAGAATATATGATGCGGATCAACGACGAGCGTGAGGAGGAACGGTTCAAGATGTTGGACGAGACGCTTCGGGCCTATCAGAAGGAGAGTAAGGGCAAGGCGGAGGCGGCTGCCACAAAGCTTCCTTTCTTTAAGCGAAAGAAGTTTGGACGGAGCGGAAAGAAGGTATAACTTGCTCCCTGTGAAACAAAATGCTCCACAGGGCAATTACAGCAGCTGGAGAGGCAATTACCGGGATTGGCAGCAAGCCTCCACAAAACTGGAGAATAGCTGAAACGCAGCAGCGTCATTTTCCCAAAGGTACTCAGGATGCCACTGTACACCAATCAGGTAGGGGTAATCTGGCTTCTCAATACATTCAATGAGACCATCGGGTGCATATCCGGAAGCTGTGAGACCGGGAGCTAATCTGCGGACAGCCTGGTGGTGTACACTGTTGACTTTAAGTGTATCACACTGTGCAAGCTGTGCCAATCGGGTACCCTGTAATATCTTTACTGTGTGGGAAGGTATATCGTAGTAGAAGGGCTGAGCATGGGAGATCGGAAAATCGCTTGATATTTGGCTGGGTATATCCTGATAGATGTCGCCTCCCAGAGAAATGTTTAAAACCTGAACGCCCCGGCAGACACCGAGAATCGGTTTTTGCGCGTCCATCATCTGCTTTATAAGGGACAGCTCCAGATGATCCCTTCGCAGGCAGACGTTTCCACAGTTGGGCTGGGTTTCTTCGCCAAAGAAGAAGGGATGAACATCTGGTCCTCCAGTGAGCAAAAGACCGTCAAATGTGTCTGCAAGCTGTGATAAATCTTCTTCTGTCAAATCCAGTGGCAGAATAACAGGGATACCGCCTGCTGCCTGCACTGCCTTTAAAAACGCGGGGCGCATATAAGGTTCGTTCCGTTCTGTATTAAAGTAAGGAGTAAGTGCAATCAAAGGTTTCTTGTGGGTCATGGAAAAAACTCCTTTCTGGATATATAATGGGTATGCTTCCAGTGTTAAAAAGGTTCCTGACTGTAATATGTAAAATAAAGACCCCCTCCGCATGGTACGGAAGGGGTCTCTTTTGACTTTATAGGAAATTACATCCTATAAAGCAAAACCCTCCAGGGGGTGCGCACTTCGCGCCCAGGGAAAATGGTTGATGTGACAACCACGCTCCGGCGCGAGAGTCCGGCGAGCCGGACTCTTTATTCTTATCATTAGCCCTCGCTGATAGCGCTGGTTGGGCAAACACCTGCACAGCTGCCGCAGGAAATGCAAGCGTCAGCGTCAATAATGTACTGGGTCTCGCCCTGAGAAATAGCGTTTACCGGGCATTCAGGCTCACAGGTACCACAACTAATACAAGCATCAGAAATTACATATGCCATTATAATATCCTCCTTTATTCTATTACATTTCGTTGCGTCTTTATTCTATACTATTCAAACGAAATATTCAAGAGGAAAATATTATGCTTTTGAACAAAAAAAGGAACAATCGGCTCGTTGGTCACGAATTCCATTTAATACCATTTTTTTAGCGGCTATTGTTTCTTCGCGTGTCAGGGGTGGCGTATCCTCCAGGGCATACGTAAGCCCAAGATTCTTATATTTGATTTTCCCCATATCGTGGTATGGTATGATGTCGATGGCTTTTATATTGCTCAGGCTTCCAATAAAGCGTCCCAGCCTATATAGTTCATTCTGATCATAGGTAATTCCCGGAACAACTACATGGCGAATCCACACTGGAACTGCCCGTTGGTTCAAATATTTTGCAAATGCCAAAACCGGTTCCAGTGGCCGCCGGGTCAGTTTGCGATGAGCGTCAGGGTCAATATGCTTAATGTCAAGCATCACCAGGTCGGTCATGGATATTAATCGGTCAAACTGCTCCAATATTTCAGGGTTATCTGGCTGAAAGGTTATTCCTGAGGTGTCGATACATGTATGAATTCCCCTTGCAGAAGCGGCAGTAAAAAGCTCTGTGATAAATTCTATCTGCATTAATGGCTCTCCGCCTGTTACGGTGATTCCTCCACGGTTGTAGAAGGCACGGTTTTTCTCGTACTGCGCCATAAGCTGCTCCACAGTTACTTCTGATCCCTGATTGAATTTCCAGGTATCTGGATTATGGCAGTACAGGCATCGCATAGGGCAACCCTGCATAAACACCACAAGACGGACTCCAGGTCCGTCTACCGTGCCAAAGCTTTCTATGGAATGGATATGTCCAATCATCAGATTTGGTCGTGGAACGTGCGGGATATGACCTCATCCTGTTGTTCCTTTGTCAGCTTGATAAAATTTACGGCATAGCCGGAAACGCGTACTGTAAGCTGGGGATATTTTTCCGGGTGTGCCTGTGCATCAAGCAGAGTATCCTTTGTAAATACGTTTACATTCAGGTGATGCCCCCCCTTTTCTGCATAGCCATCCAGCAGGGAAACAAGGTTATCAATCTGAGCGTCGCTTGTGTGAGCCATAACAAAATCCTCCTTTTCAAACTAGAATACTTCCAGGTTTCATTGTGATATTTACTTCCAGTCATCTACTGCTACCATTAGGTTGGGAATAGCGCATGCCGAATCTACGCCACACTCTAAATCCACGTCGATGTCCCCCATGAATAGCTGATCCTCTTTCCCAAGAGCTCCCGGGATGATGGAAAAGGTGTTGGAGATACCATCCTGTGCATCCCTAAACGGAAGCTTGGCTACCGAGGCGAGGGAGGCGACAGCCCCACGAGTATCTCTTCGGTGCATGGGGTTTGCACCAGGTGCAAACGCCTGACCGGCTTTGCGTCCGTCTGGTGTGGAGCCGGTAGCTTTGCCATATACTACGTTAGAGGTGATGGTCAGGATTGAGGTGGTAGGGATTCCATCCCGGTAGCAATGATTTCGCTTGATATAGTTCATAAAGGAGTGGAGGATATCCACCGCAATCTGATCTACACGATCATCATCGTTTCCGTATTTTGGGAAATCTCCTTCAACTTCATAGTCAATCACAATTCCATTTTCATCCCGAACCGTTTTAACTTTTGCATATTTAATAGCTGAAAGAGAATCTGCCACAACGGATAATCCTGCAATCCCGGTGGCAAACCAGCGGGTCACCTTATGGTCATGCAGCGCCATCTGAAGCCGCTCATAGCAATATTTGTCGTGCATATAGTGGATAATGTTTAAGGTGTTTACATAAACACCTGCCAGCCACTGCATCATATCGTGGTACCGTTCCATTACCTCATCATAATTCAGATATTCTGAAGTGATTGGGCGGTATTTTGGCCCTATCTGCTCTTTGCTGACTTCATCCACACCGCCGTTAATGGCATACAAAAGGCATTTCGCCAGATTTGCCCTGGCACCAAAGAATTGCATCTCCTTACCAACTCTCATGGAGGATACACAACATGCAATGGCGTAGTCGTCACCGTGAGTGACTCGCATTAAATCATCATTTTCGTACTGCACAGAGGAAGACTCGATGGAGGTTTTAGCACAAAAACGTTTAAAGTTTTCCGGAAGCTTCACAGACCAGAGTACAGTTAGATTAGGCTCCGGTGCAGTACCCAGATTCTGCAAGGTGTGCAAATAGCGGAAGGACATTTTTGTTACCATATGACGTCCGTCGATACCAACACCGCCAATGGACTCTGTTACCCAGGTTGGGTCACCAGAGAATAATGAATTATATTCTGGAGTTCGGGCAAATTTTACCAGCCTCAGTTTCATAATGAAGTGATCCACAAACTCCTGAATCTGCTCCTCCGTGTAGCGACCTTCAGCCAAATCACGTTCCGCATAAATATCAATGAAAGTGGAGGTGCGTCCCAGGGACATGGCTGCGCCGTTCTGTTCCTTCACGGCGGCCAGGTATCCAAAATAAGTCCACTGAATTGCCTCTTTTACATCATTTGCAGGTTTAGAAATATCATACCCGTAAATATCGCCTAACTTTCGCAGCTCTTTTAATGCACGTATCTGTTCCGACAGCTCCTCGCGGTCACGGATAATATGGGAATACATAGTGCAGCGGGTGGTTGCTTTCTGATCTTCTTTGTCTGCAATTAAACGATCCACACCATACAGAGCAATACGGCGGTAATCACCGATAATGCGTCCTCGTCCGTAGGCATCTGGAAGCCCGGTAATAATATGGCTGGAGCGGCATGCGCGCATTTCCGGGGTGTAGGCATCAAACACGCCTGCGTTGTGGGTTTTTCGATGAGTAGTAAAAAAATCCACAACTTCCGGATCTACCTCATAACCGTTATTGGAGCAGGCCTTCATAGCAACACGGATTCCGCCGTAAGGCTGAAGGGAGCGCTTGAAAGGCTTATCTGTCTGAAAGCCCACTATGGTTTCCTTGTTTTTGTCAAGGTATCCGGGACCGTGAGAGGTGATGGTAGAAATTACCTTGGTGTCCATATCCAGAACACCCCCTGCCTCACGTTCCTGCCGGCTTAAATCCATAACCTGTGCCCAGAGATCAGAAGTATTTTTTGTGGGTTCTTTGAGGAACGAGTCATCTCCATCATAGGGATTATAATTTTTTTGTATAAAATCACGCACATTAATTTCGCGTTCCCAAACGCCAGAATGAAAGCCTCTCCATTCCTGATTCATAGCTGTTACCTCCTGTGTGAATATGAATGTTGCGATTTGCAGCATGTGGGGACTTGCCAACTGCGGAAAAAAGTATTATAGTAACCTTAGTATATACAAGAAGGAGGGAAATTAATATGCAGATTAGTAAAGATATGCTGATTGGAGATCTGGTTAATAAACATGAGTTGATTGCGCCAATGTTGATGCGTGCCGGCATGCACTGTCTGGGATGTCCGTCTGCACAGAGCGAGTCTTTAGAGGAAGCCTGCATGGTTCATGGTATTGACTGTGATACACTTGTATCAGGGATCAATGAGGTTCTTGCGGATAAATAAGGAATAAAAGACGGGAGGCTTTGGCATCTGTGATTGTTAACCACAGATGCCAAAGCCTCTATTTAACTATTAAAATCTTATACCAGCCTGAGTTTTTGCAGTGCATGTTCGCTTACGATTACTTCATAATGCTCCTTATAGTAGGCTTCACTTGCAGCGTCTGATTTCACCTTTTCCCCATATTCTGTAAGAATATTGCAGACACGGCTGAATGCCAGAGGATCGGCATTTTCGTTAGAGAGTACCAGAAAGTACTGGGAGGTGTCAGGTTTTTTGTAGAGAGTATTGTGCACAGTACCAAACTGGGACACTGCTTTTGCTGCATCGCTTATCTGATCCAAGCTTCCAAAACGGTAGATTCTGGTTTGAAGAACAGGGGCTTCCATAGCTGAGGAAATTGCTCCATTTTCGGACAATATCTTGTCTGTGCCAGATTGGTCTTCTGGAAGAGTGAACATATCTTTTTTCAAAAGCTCCATCAGTCTGTCGGCGCCTTCTAAAAGTTCACTGGCAATACCGCCCCAGACACCCTCGTGTTCCTCATCGGAGAGGGGAGAAAACTTAGAAAAGCGGGTATCCAGCTCCTCTGGATCCTCTATTTTTGTGATGACCAGCATTACGCTTTCGCCTGACAACGGAATCGCTTCCACCATCAGTGGAATATCCTCTGCATCAAATCCTACTTCGTTGGAGGCCTTTTGAATCATCTCACGAAACAGATTGCGAGCCTTTTCGCTTCCATAAGCAAGCTCGCCCAGATTGAGATTGCGCACGCTTAAGTCAAAGCTTGTCAGCGTGCATCGTATCTGGTTTTCATTAATTCGTTCTATCTTCATAGGATCACTCCTTTCAGGGTGCTTTTTCATGGAAATGAGAAAAAAGTTCTAATTCCCTAATTTAATTATAGTATATGATATAGGAAAATAGCAATTCTTATGTAGAAAATTTTAAGAAAAATTAAGTTTTGTCGAACTTTGTCGAGAAAATTAACTTGTAAATCCTATGTGGGCATATTAAAATGACTTTGTAGAGATGATATGGAAAAGGAGGTGAAAGGATAGGCGAAGCCACTCTGTTTGGGAAATATCAGCTGTGTCGAATACTGGGTCGCGGGCGAAGCGGAACAGTATTTCTGGCGAGGCACAAGGATCTGGAGGAGTACCGTGCAATTAAGCAGGTAGCGAAAGCCTGCGTGGATTACAGGCAATTCCGAAGGGAAGCGCTGATACTGAAAGGACTGCGTCATCCGGGGATACCGATTGTGTATGACCTGGAGGAGGATGAGCAGTACAGCTATCTGATTGAGGAATTTCTGGAAGGGAATTCGTTGTACGCCCTTGTTTCCGACATGGGGCATTTTTCAAAGGCAATGACAATCCGATACGGGATTCAGATTTGCCGTCTGGTGAACATCTTGCATTCGGCGAGACCAAACCCTATTTTATATCTGGATTTACAGCCTAAAAATCTGTTGGTGTGTCATGATACAATAAAACTGATTGATTTTGATCATGCAATTCATTTGTGTGAGGCGGAACATTTGACAATGCGTTATGGAACTGTGGGCTGCGCGGCACCGGAACAATATTCGGGAGACGTTCTGGATGAAAGGACTGACATTTATGCCATTGGTGCTGTCCTCCATTACATGCTGACCGGACAGTATCCTGAACAGGAATCCGGGCACAGAGCGCTGCAACTGCCGGATATGGCAGAGCGCAGGTTAATGCGCATTATCCGCACTTGTCTGCAGAAGGAGAAAAAAAGACGGTTTCAGTCGGCAGAAGAATTGGGCAGAGAGCTTAAACGGCTTGAGGAACAGATACAGAAAAAAACAGAACGAAAAGGACAGGGTATTTGTGGCGGAAACCAAATATCATCTCTGACAATTGCGGTAGCGGGAAGCCGTAGGGGAGCTGGCTGCACCCACGCGGCAATCGGATTAACTGCTTATCTTTGCTGGAATGGTGTTCGTGCCGTGTATGAGGAACGGAATGAATCCGGCGCAGTGCGGCAGCTGGCTGTGTGTAGGGGAACCGATGCGAACCGCTTCGGAATCTATCAAATTGGGGGCATACCTATGTACCCGCTGTATGGTGGGAACGTAAAACTGGATAATCCGGCATATCAGGTAAGAGTGCTGGATTACGGTACTTGCTGGCAGCAGCTTTTGCAGGAGCCGGCAGATATGTGTCTCTTAATTTGCGGGGCAAAGCCCTGGGAGAAAGAAAGTACCTATAATGCAATTCAAAGCTTCAAGAATCGCTTGGGGCTGGCAGTAATCTACAATCAATTCTGTGGGCAGCTAAAATGGAAATTGCCCAGTCCGGCAGGGGGAACGACTTGTTTCCTGATGCCGTCATATTCCAATCCATTTGTATGTACCGATGCGTCGCAGCGGTTTTACGGAGCCTTATGGGACTTATGGTTCGAAGAGGTGAAAGGAGGGATACTGCGAAGACTGTATGGAAAAATAAGGGGTTTTGTTGCCCGCGTATTTTGGAAGAGAACTGGCGAACCATGGGAGTAGCAGGAGCCGGCAGAGCAGTGGGAACAACCCATCTGGCTATATGGACTGCCAATTATCTGGCGGGCGTAAACCGGGAGCGGGTCGCGGCGCTGGAGTGGAATCATCACGGTGATTTTGCAGCAATGGGACGGATTGCAGGAGTTTCAAACAAAGCAGATGCCACAGGACAGCAGGTTGGAAGCCTGATGTTTCGGATACTGGAAGTGGACTATTATCAACAGGCAGATGCTTCAGTTTTTGCCCATTGCCTTAATGGGCAGTACCGGCGGGTGATTGTGGATTATGGAAGCATGGAAGAGTCAGGGCTTTACGAATGTGCCAGGTGTGACAGGAAGGTTATTGTAGGAGCTTTCAGTGAGTGGCAGTCAGAAACGTTTTTGGAAGCTGTGGCGGTCAATGGAAAGCGTGATAAGAGCTGGCATTTTGCTGCTGCCTTTGGCAGTGAGGAGTCCAGAATAGAATGGGAAAAAAGATTTTCCATTGAATGCCTGCGGATTCCGTTTTCTGGAGATGCCTTTATGGTGACCCGTGCCGATATGGATTTTTTCAAAAAGATGACAACCTGAGGAACTTAAAAGGAATGAGAAGGCAGCACATGCAGCAAAGGATTATTGTGTCACTGCAGATACCTTCTTGCGGAAACTGTGCTGCCTTCTGGATTGGAGGAAACGTGAAGGGAAAAAAGCGGCTGAATGAGGAAAGTCGGAAGGCGTATGTAGAAGGAATGAAAAAGTATCAGGAGCAGGGAGTGCATGTTCTAATTGACGGAAAGGAGGTAGACGACTCACAGTGGGATAAGATTTTTGAAGTTCGCGAGGACGGAAGTTTTTATATGGGAGACTACATTCTGGAGGATGCGCCGCAGACCGGAGAACAGCCCTCTGAACCCTGCGCGGAACACAGCGTCCGGCGAAGACTGAAGGAAATCAGGTTTGACATCGTTTACAACCGATAGAGCAGCGCATTTTGCGCAGATAAGGGGCGGGGCTTCAGGAGAAAATCCCAATTCAGCCTGGGAGTGAAGCAGGGGTGGGAGAAAAATTATGAAAAATTAAGAGATAAGAGTCGACTTTTGTGGTAAGATAGATTCTATATGAGGGAATACCCATGAGAATGATGATCAGCCATAGGGGGGAGATTCTGCCAATGAAAAAGTTTATAGTTACTATAATGACCATGTTAATTTCAACTTTGGTTTTTGCAGGAGCAGCCGCAGGCATTTTCCTGTATCGTAAGTATTCTCCGTCAAAGGAGTTGGCGGATCAGGCGGTGTGGTACGGTGCGAGTGGAGATGAGGTGGCTATTGTACTGGATAATGAGCTTGTGGAAGAAACTGCAGGACGTTACATACATGGACAAGTATATCTTCCTCTTAAATGGGTGGCGGATACTTTAAATGAGCGGTTTTACTGGGATGAGGAGGAGGAACAGCTGATTTATACATTGCCGTATTCTATTGTCTACGCAGATGCCACAACTATGGGAAGCAACGGAAAACCACTATTTGTACAGCGTGAGGACACTGTCTGGCTGATGTGCAATCTTGTGACAGCTTATACGGATATTCGTATTACGGCGTTTGAAAGTGGTGAGGCCAAGCGGGTATTTGTGGATACAAATTGGGAGCCGGAGCAGACAGCAATACTGAAAAGGGGCGGCAAGCTTCGTACCCATGGCGGAATCAAGAGTAAAATTCTCACTGAGGTTTTGGCCGGGACACAGGTGACAGTGCTGGAAACGCTGGAAAAATGGAGTCGGGTTCGAACAGAGAATGGACAGGTGGGGTATATTCAGAACAAGATTTTGGGAGATCTGGCAGAACGGGCAAGACTCAGTACCTTTGAAGAGCCGGTTTACACCAGTATTGCGATGGATGAACCAGTGGTGTTAGTATGGCATCAGGTCACCGCGCACGCAGCGAACCAGACGATGGAGCAGTTGATAGCTAATACCAGAGGTGTAAATGTAATTGCGCCCACTTGGTTTATGCTGACGGACAACGAAGGCAGCTATGAGTCGCTTGCCAGTCAGGACTATGTGAATAAGGCACATGAGCTGGGGCTTCAGGTGTGGGCTGTAGTTGACAACTTTAATAAGGGAGCAAATGTACAGTCTGAGAAGCTGTTTGCCAGTACGGCTGCCCGCAGAAAGCTTATTATGTCACTGATGAAAGATGTAAAAATGTATGGAATTGATGGAATTAATCTGGATATTGAGGGAATTAAGCCGGAGGCAGGACCTCATTATGTCCAGTTTATTCGGGAACTTTCCATAGATTGCAGGCAAAATGGTATTGTTCTGTCAGTAGATAACTATGTGCCGTCAGCATACACAGCATTTTATAACCGGGCGGAGCAGGGAAGAGTTGTAGATTATGTGGTGATTATGGGATATGATGAGCATTATGCCGGTGGAGAGCCGGGATCGGTGGCATCCCTTGGCTATGAGCGGAAGGGAATTGAGGATACCTTAAAGCAGGTGCCAAAGGAAAAGATTATTAGTGCCATTCCCTTTTATACCAGAGTATGGAAGGAAGAGGGAGGTGAAACCAGCTCTCAGGCAATGGGTATTGAAAAGGCAAAAGAGTGGGTTCAGTCCAACAAGGTGGAGCTGTACTGGCAGGAGGAGCTGGGACAGTATTACGGTGAGCTTGAAAAGGATAATGTGAGGCATTCTGTCTGGATGGAAGAGGAGCGCTCACTGGAGCTGAAAATGCAGTTGATCCGGGATAATGAGCTTGCTGGTGTGGCCTGCTGGAAGCTGGGCTTTGAGCCTCAGTATGTTTGGGATGTGGTGAGGCTGCCATAGAACTGGGAGATTATAGCTGGGGAGGGGAGTGAAGTCAGAAAACAGGCGTCTTTTTTTCATCATCGCAGGATATATTAGAGTAGAGAATAGGATGATGAGGGGATAGAGGGGTGAATGATCGAAGAGCAGAAACGCTGATGGCGGTGCTTTTGCTGGTTTTTGTTTTTTTTGTTTCCCGCCATGCCGGACTGATGGTGTCGGGGCAGAACGTGGTGGCAGGCAGGCAAAAACCGGTTGTGGTTCTTGATAGTGGTCATGGGGGTAATGATCCGGGAAAAATTGGCGTGGACGGAAGTCTGGAAAAGGATATTAATCTTCAGATTGCAGAGAAGGTGAAGGAGTATCTGGAGGCATCTGATGTTGAGGTAGTTATGACGCGGAAGGATGACAGAGGTCTGTATAAAGAGGGAGACAGCAATAAGAAGATGGCTGACATGAGAAATCGCTGTGCGGCGATTGAAGATGCCAATCCCGATATTGTGGTCAGTATCCACCAGAATAGTTACCATCAGGAGCCGGTTTCAGGAGGACAGGTATTTTATTACAAAACATCAGAGCAGGGAAAACGGCTGGCTGAAATTCTCCAGAAGAGATTTGATTTTGTTCTGGGGGAGAAAAATACCCGTCTGGCAAAACCAAACGGCAATTATTACCTGCTTCTTCATGTGAAACAGCCGATTGTGATTGTAGAGTGTGGATTCCTTTCTAACTGGAAGGAAGCAGCTGCGCTGAATTCCGAGGAATACCAAAACCGGGTTGCGTGGACCATCCATATGGGAATCATGGAGTATTTAAACAGCAGGTAAAAGAAGCAGTATATTATGGCAGAGAAAAAATTGTGAAATTATTGACAACAATACTTGAAATCCTTTTTGATTTGTGTTATGATTTAAGAGAAAATAAATAAGTTCTTCGGGGCGGGGTGTAATTCCCCACCGGCGGTACAGTCCGCGACCCGCTGATAAGGCGGTTGATTCGGTGAAATTCCGAAACCGACAGTATAGTCTGGATGAGAGAAGAAATTGTGTGACAGTTCCCTTTGGGAGTCCGCGACAGTAGTTACAGCCCTGAATTTTTGTTCAGGGTTTTTTCTTTTTCTGTTGCAATATCACATGATTCCTCTGAATGATGAACTTACCATAACTCAAGGCTCAGGAGGAAGAAGAGATGAAAGAAAACAAGCTGTTGACAACAAAAAATGTGGTTTTGATGGGAATGTTTGGCGCTCTTGCAGGTGTGTTGATGATTTTTGAGCTGCCATTGCCGTTTATCGCACCAAGCTTTTACGGACTGGACATTAGTGAGGTTCCGGTTCTCGTGGGAACCTTCGCTATGGGACCTGTGGCAGGAGCAGTGATGGAAGTGGTGAAGATTCTTGTAAAGCTTATATTAAAGCCAACCAGTACGGGGTTTGTGGGTGAGTTTGCGAATCTGACTTTCAGCTGTGCTATGGTAATTCCGGCAGGTATTATTTATAAATATCGGAAGACTAAGAAGGGCGCTATGACAGGTCTTTGTGTGGGAACGCTCTTGATGGCAGTATTGGGAATTGTGGGCAATGCTCTGGTTATGATTCCGTTTTATTCCAATTTCATGCCATTGGATAGTATTATTGCGGCCGGAGCTGCTATTAACCCGGCAATCAGCAATGTATGGACATTTGCACTAATCTGCGTGGGACCATTTAATATGGTGAAGGGAATCGTAGTGTCAGTGATTACAGCGTTGGTATACAAACGGGTGAGCGTGATTATCCGTGGCACTGGTCATCATGTGTCGCAAGAGAATTTGAAAGTACGGGCGTAGAAATGCCTGATATAATATAAGGCGCCCGGTGGTACAGCTTGCACCACCGGGCGCCTTGTGTTATGATAGAACGTAGAAAAAAGAGGAATTTAAGACAATGAATACAAAGCTGATTAAGATAGAGCAGCCTGATATGGTTCAGGATATGGAGTTGCTTGAAGCAGCCCGGATTTTGAGAGATGGCGGGTTGGTGGCGTTCCCCACAGAGACAGTTTACGGTCTGGGGGTGAATGCTTTAGACGGTCAGGCGGCAAAAAAGATTTATGAGGCAAAGGGGCGTCCCTCTGACAATCCGCTGATTGTCCATATCGGTTCTTTTGGGGAACTGCAGGATTTGGTGTCGGAGATTCCCCGGATGGGAAAAAAGCTGGCAGAGGATTACTGGCCGGGACCGCTTACTATGGTGTTTCCAAAGAGTGAAAAGGTGCCTTATGGGGTTACAGGCGGTCTGGAAACGGTGGCGGTGCGTATGCCCGGTGACCCGGTGGCTAACCGGCTGATTGTGCTTGCAGGTGTGCCAATTGCTGCGCCAAGCGCCAATATTTCAGGGCGACCCAGTCCTACAACAGCACAGCATGTTTGGCAGGATATGAGCGGAAAAATCGAGATGATTATTGATGGAGGACCGGTCGGGATTGGTGTGGAATCTACAATCGTGGACGTATCAGGAGCTGTGCCGATGCTTCTGCGTCCGGGGGCGATTACGGTTGAGATGCTGCGGGAATCCGTGGGCTGTGTGGAGATTGATCCGGCAATCCAGGGACAGCCCAGGGAGGATTTAAGACCAAAAGCGCCAGGCATGAAATATCGTCATTATGCGCCAAAGGCGGAGCTTATTTTGGTAGAGGGGGAGCTGGAAGCAGTTGTCGGACAGATTAATTTTTTTGTAAAGCAGAAGCTGGAACAGAAGCACCGTGTAGGAATTATCTGTACGGATGAGACCAGGAATCGGTATAGCTGTGGAGAGGTACGCAGCCTGGGGCAGAGGGCAAAGGCTGAGACCATCGCCCATAACCTGTTTGCAGTGCTTCGGGAGTTCGATGATTTACAGGTGGACTACATTTATTCTGAAGGCTTTTCCAGAGACCACTTAGGACAGGCAATTATGAATCGGTTGGTCAAGGCGTCAGGGTATCATGTAATTAATGTATAAGATAACAGGAGGATAAATAATGAGTGATACAAAAAAGCGGGCAGGCTATATTTCTTGGGACGAATATTTTATGGGTGTGGCGGATTTATCCGGCATGCGTTCTAAGGACCCTAACACACAGGTGGGAGCGTGTATTGTGAGCGAGGATAACAAGATTATGTCCATGGGGTATAACGGATTTCCTAATGGCTGTTCGGATGATGAATTTCCCTGGGCGCGGGAGACCGAGGGAGAAAATCCTGACCCATACAGCACCAAGTATTTATATGTGACCCACAGTGAACTGAATGCAATTTTAAATTATAGGGGAGGCAGTCTGGAAGGGAGCAAGCTGTATGTGACGCTGTTCCCATGCAATGAGTGTGCTAAGGCGATTATTCAGGCGGGAATTAAGACTATTATCTATAAAGAGGACAAGTATCCAGATTCCCCATCGGTTCGGGCATCTAAGCGTATGTTGAACGCTGCAGGTGTACGCTATTACCAATATGAAAAAACTGCAAGAACGATTGAGATACAAGTATAGGTGATGGAATATTTGGCATATGGACGTGGTGGAGGATAAATAGGAGAACGATTATGAATGGAGATATACCACAGAAATATATTGCCGTTGATTTAGAGACTACGGGTCTTAGTCCGAAACATGATAAAATTATAGAAATAGGGGCAATCCGCGTGGAGGACGGTATAGAAAGAGCGCGGTTTCAAACGTTGGTAAATCCACATAGGAAGTTGGAAACGGACATTGTGGAATTGACTGGGATTTCTGATGAGATGGTGGAGGGTGCACAGGATATAGCGGATATTCTGGATAGCTTTCTTGCATTCTGCGGGGATTTGCCTTTGCTGGGACATCACATCATCTTCGATTATAGCTTTTTAAAACATGCTGCGGTTAATCTGAAACGGCAGTTTGAGCGCAGCGGGATTGATACATTAAAGCTGTGCAGGCGGTTTATGCCCGAGGAGCAGCATAAAGGTTTGGAAGCAGCGTGTGGGTTTTATGGGATTAAGAGAGAACATGCCCACCGTGCGCTGGAAGATGCGGAAGCTGCTCATCGTTTGTATAGGACACTGGTAGCGCATCATGGGGCAATGCTGCCGGAGGTGTTCACACCCAAACCTTTGATTTATAAGGTAAAAAGGGATCAGATGGCATCTGAAAGGCAAAAACAGGGCTTGCGGGATTTACTAAAATATCATAAAATAGATTTACCTGTGCAAATTGATTATCTCAGTAAGAATGAAATATCCCGAATTAAGGATAAACTTATTTTGCAATATGGTAAAATTCGGTGATTTACAGAGAAGAGGTGAATTTCATTATGATGAATATGCATAATAATAAGACTAGACGCATTTTAGTGGCGATTGTGGCTGTAATTTTGGTCGCAGCAATGGTGGTGCCGGTTGCACTGTCTGCATTAATGTAAGGTTTAAGAGGAGTATATTATGAAAAGATGGAGAATACTGGGAGGGGCGGCAGCGGTTTTGATGTATATGCTGGCAGTCACTCCGGTATATGCAAAAGAGACTAAAATACCGGAAGGAATTTATGTTGGAGAATTTAGCCTCGGTGGAATGACGGAGAAGGAAGCGGAGGACAAAGTCGGGGAATATGTAGATAGCCTGGCAGACCGGGAGGTTACGCTGGAAATTGACGGAAAGGTCATTTCTACCACGGCTGAGGAGCTGGGTTTTGCCTGGAGCAACCGTGAAGCAGTGGACGAGGCAACAAAGTATGCGGTTAGTGGAAATCTGGTTCAGCAGTATATGGAACTTAAGGATTTGGAGAAGGAGCCAATTCATCTTCCTCTTGAGACGGCAGTGGATGGGGGCAGGGTAGAAGCTTTCGTACAACAGCAAGGCGAGGGTCTGACCGCTGAACCTCAGAATGCTACAATTACCCGGAATAACGGAGCATTTGAGATTACGCCTGGCGTAGCGGGCGTGGTAGTGGACATTGAGGCTACGAAAAGGGCGCTGGATGAGGCGTTGGCGGGTGAGAGCAGTGAGAACGTTAGTGTGAAAGTGGTGATGATGACAAAGCAGCCGGATATTACTGAGGATCAGCTTTCCACAATCGGAGATGTGCTTGGTACGTTCTCTACGGATTTCAGCAGCAGCGGAACAGCGCGCTCCAAGAATCTGACCAATGGAGCAGCAAAGATTAACGGACATTTATTGATGCCGGGGCAGACCCTGTCTGGTTATGAGTGCATGCATCCGTTTACCACCGGGAACGGTTACTATACGGCGGCAGCATATGAGAACGGTCAGGTAGTTGACAGTGTGGGCGGAGGTGTCTGCCAGATTGCGACAACTTTGTACAATGCTGCGCTGCGTGCGGAGCTTGAGATTACCCAGCGGCAGAATCATTCTATGATTGTGACGTATGTGAAACCGTCTATGGATGCGGCGATTGCCGGAACTTACAAGGATATTAAGATTACGAATAATTATAGTACGCCAATTTATGTGGAGGGCGGAACTTCGGGCAGGACCCTGACGTTCACGATTTATGGCAAGGAAACCAGACCTGCAAACAGGACAGTGGAGTATGTTTCTGAGACGCTGAGCGTTACCGATCCGGGCGCTCCGGAGCAGCGTGTAGATAATTCTTTGCGTCCGGGACAGACCAGGCGTGTACAATCGTCACATAAGGGATTGAAATCCAGATTGTGGAAGGTTGTGAGTGTGGACGGTGTGGAGACGGAAAGGACGCTCCTTCATACGGACACTTACAACGCGTCAAAGGCGATTGTGCTGGTGGGGCCTGTATCTGTGCAGCCTGTGGAGACGGTACAGCTTGAGGAAACTGAGGCGCCGGCGATACAGCCGGAGGAGACTGCCCCTTCGACTAAGGAGGCGGCGCCCGTAGAGGGCATTCATGGAGGGCCAGGGGTGGCTGGGACAGCACCGGCACCGGAGCCGGTGCCGCAACAGACGACGACACCAAGTCCGGAATCAGAGCCAGAGCCGGCTCTGGCTCCTGCATCGGCTTCAGCTCCTGCATCTGAATCTGTGCCGGAGACAAAGGCGGAGGCAGAGTGAACCGCGTATGATGCGCAGGATTGAACGGGAGAATACAGGCTGTTTGAGCCCTGGACAGGATTTGGTGGTTGCCGGGTATGCCGGGTTGGCAGGAATGGTTATTCTGGTAAGGAAGCGTCTGCGGGAGTTGTCTGATTGGTTTTCTGATGAATATTTGAAAGAGATGGATGAATGCCGCAGGTTAATGGTGCAGGATTATGCCGGGAGTTTTTGGAGAGAACTTGGCGCTGTGGAGTGGGAAAGCGCCGGTGAGGGAGGAATTCTGAAAGCTATATGGGATTTGTCCGGCGCCTATGAGATGGGCGTGGAATTCTTTTTGCGGAAGATTCCTATTCGGCAAGAAACCATTGAGGTGTGCGAGCGTTTGGAGCTTAACCCTTACCGCCTGTACAGTGCAGGCTGTGTGCTGCTCGCCGCAGATAATGGAGGAAAACTTGTGGACAAGCTTGAGAAATATAATATTCCCGGTCAGGTAATTGGAAGAGTAAATACGGGTATTGCGCGGGAAGTAATCGTGCAAGATGGACGCGGTTTTTTGGAGCGCCCGCAGCCGGATGAAATATGGAAGCTGATACCGGATTTCTCTCGTTAGAGGGGAATCCGTATATCATATAAAAAATAATATAAGGAGGCAGTCTATTATGAGAGAGAAAATTTTGGCAGTAATTGAAAAGAACAGCAGAATCGATATTCATGATTTGGCGATTCTTTTAGGGGAGAGTGAAGTTGCAGTCGCCAATGAGATTGCCGATATGGAGAAGGAAAATATTATCTGTGGTTATCACACCTTGATAAACTGGGATAATACCAGTGAGGAGAAGGTAAGCGCCTTAATCGAAGTAAAGGTAACGCCCCAGAGGGGGATGGGTTTTGACAAACTGGCGGAGCGTATTTACCAGTACAGTGAGGTGAATGCTCTGTATCTGATGGCGGGTGCGTTTGATTTTATGGTTATCATTGAGGGTAAGACCATGCGTCAGGTAGCCCAGTTTGTGTCTGACAGACTGGCGCCGCTGGATTCCATTTTAAGTACAGCGACACACTTTGTTTTGAAAAAATACAAGGATCATGGCACGGTACTCTGTGACAAGGTCCGAGATGAAAGGATGTTGATTACGCCATGAGGAATCCGCTAAATAAAAAGATTGCTACGATTCCGCCTTCTGGAATCCGCAAATTTTTTGATATTGTAAGTGAGATGAAGGAAGCCATTTCTCTGGGTGTAGGTGAACCGGATTTTGATACGCCATGGCACATCCGGGAGGAGGGCATTTATTCTCTTGAGAAGGGACGCACATTCTATACGGCGAATGCAGGCTTAAAAGATCTTCGCACAGAAATACATAATTATCTGCAGCGCAGATGCAATGTAAGTTATAATCCTGATACGGAAATTCTGGTTACGGTGGGCGGAAGTGAGGCGATTGATATTGCCATGCGCGCCATGCTGGATCCGGGGGATGAGGTTTTGGTGCCTCAGCCCAGTTTTGTGTCTTATGTTCCCTGTGCGGTGCTGGCCGGAGGGGTAGCGGTTCCTATTGAGCTGGAGGAGAAGGATCAATTCCGCCTGACGCCGGAGAAGCTTTTGGAGAAAATCACTCCCAGAACGAAAATCTTAGTTTTGCCTTTCCCAAACAATCCCACTGGCGCTATTATGACCCGGGAGGATTTGGAGCCGATTGCGAAGATTGTGGAGGAGCATGATTTGTTCATACTCTCTGATGAGATTTATTCAGAGCTGACTTATGGAAGTGAGGAGCATGTATCTATCGCGTCTTTACCAGGCATGTGGGAGCGGACAGTACTGATTAATGGTTTTTCCAAAGCGTTTGCCATGACCGGCTGGCGTCTGGGTTATGCCTGTGCTCCTGCTGTCATTCTGAAGGAAATGTTGAAAATCCATCAATTTGCCATTATGTGTGCGCCTACTACCAGCCAGTATGCGGCGATTGACGCTATGAAAAACAGTGATGATGATGTGAAGATGATGCGGGAATCCTATGATCAAAGGCGGCGGTATCTGCTCCATGCGTTTGAAGAGATAGGGCTGGAGTGCTTTGAACCACTGGGAGCGTTTTATATGTTCCCGAGCATTAAGCGTTTTGGTATGACGTCTGATGAGTTTGCCACCAGACTTCTGAATGAGGAGCAGGTTGCAGTTGTTCCGGGAACAGCGTTTGGTGATTCCGGTGAGGGATTTTTGCGGGTGTCTTACGCGTATTCTCTGGACAATTTAAAGAAGGCTTTGGGACGAATTGAGCGGTTTGTGAACCGTTTGGATGGAAAAGAGTAAAAATTAGGGTCCGGCAGGTACGCTGGACCTTTTTTGGAGGAATGCCAATGAATGTTGTGCTTTATGAGCCTGAGATGCCGCTCAATACGGGGAACATCGGGCGAACCTGTGTGGCTACGGGCACCCGTCTTCACCTGATTGAGCCGCTGGGATTTAAATTGAATGAGAAGGCAGTCCGTCGGGCAGGTTTGGATTATTGGGATAAGCTTGATGTGACGGTGTATTGTGATTTTCAGGATTTTCTGGACAGAAACCCGGGGGCGAAGCTTTATATGGCAACCACCAAAGCGCCGAAAGTTTATACTGATATTTCCTATGAGCCGGACTGTTATTTAATGTTTGGCAGGGAAAGTGCCGGGATTCCAGAGGAAATTTTGGTGGAACATCAGGAAACCTGCATTCGTATTCCTATGTGGGGGGATATCCGCTCCCTTAATCTGGCTAATTCTGTGGCAATCGTACTGTATGAGGCGTTGCGTCAGAATGGGTTTGGGCATATGACTATGGAGGGACAGCTTCACTGGCTTCAGTGGAAGCAGAAGACCTGATATGAGGTGATTTGCAAAATAAATGATAAAAAGTACTTGCAAAATTAGTTAGCATATGCTAATATACATGTAGTTAGTGATAACTAACTACATGTGAACATTCTATACATTTCGTTTTGCCGCATCTGACCAGTGCGGTAAACAACTCAACTCCTATGAGTTAAGAACCTGGCAATTTGCTGGGTTTTTAACTTTTTTGCTTTATAGGAAATTGCGTCCTATAAAGCAAAACCCTCGGGGGGATGCGCACTTCGCACCCAGGGAAAATGGTTGCTGCGGCAACCGCGCTCCGGCGCGAGAGTCCGGCAAGACTGACTCTTTATTATTTAAAAACTCAATAAACGGAAAAGACAAAATATTGCTCGATTTCTTTGAATGGTGTATAATGGAAAAAGACAGACCGTCTGCAGAGGCGGATGGTGAGGTGGTTTATGAAACATTCTCTCTATTATAAATTTGTCCTGGGGTATCTGGTGTTCGGACTTTTGGGCTTTATGGCAATCGCCACTGTTTCTGAAAGACTGATGAATGCTTATTTGGTAGAGGAGCGTGCAGAGGCAATGTATGATGAGGCAAATCTGATTGCATCATCATACAGCAGCGTGTACCAGGGAGAAAAGCAGGATTTGAGTTATGCGTATCCGCAGCTCCGGGCGGTGGCGGAATTTGTGAAAGCGGAAATATGGGTGGTGAACCGACAGGGTATGGTGGTTGTAGACAGTGTCCTTTCCGCCCGTTCAGGTACGGTGATTGAAGGATTTGACCCCACGGCAACCGGGAATAAATCTTACAGTATCGGTAATTATTATGGGCAGTTTCCCTACGAGGTACTGAGTGTATCTGCCCCTATTACGGGCAATTACAATACTTATGGCTATGTGCTTGTTCACCTTCCCGTATCTCAGATTTGGAATGTGGGTAATAATAGTGTGAATGTGGTTTACATTTCAGCAGCGATTATTTTTGTATTGTCTTTGATTATTCTTCTTGTATTCACAAAAACAGTGTATTTTCCGCTGAAGAAGATTACTGAGGGGGCAAATGAATATGCGGCTGGAAATCTTGAGTATCATATTGAACTGAACAGCCGTGATGAGATGGGGTATCTGGCTGCGACGCTGAATTATATGTCCGATGAGTTAAACAAGATGGAAGAATATCAGAGGAATTTTATTGCCAATGTTTCCCATGACTTTCGCTCTCCGCTGACGTCGATTAAGGGGTATCTGGAGGCGATTATCGATGGGACAATTCCACCAGAGATGTATGAGAAATATTTAACTCGTGTTATAACGGAGACCGACCGTTTGACAAAATTGACTCAGGGGATGTTGACCTTAAACTCCCTGGATAGTAAGGGGTATCTTTCCCGAAGCAATTTTGACATCAACCGGGTGATTAAGGATACAGCCGCGTCTTTTGAGGGAACCTGCGATGGGAAGAATATTAATTTTGAGCTAACGTTTTCGGATACCATCCAGTTGGTGTATGCAGATATGGGCAGGATTCAGCAGGTGCTCTATAATCTGATTGACAATGCCATCAAGTTCAGTCACCCTAACTCAACAATTTATATTCAAGCCCGCATACGAAATGAGAAAATTTTTGTGTCGGTCAAGGATACAGGGGCGGGCATTCCCAAGGAAAGTGTGAAAAAGATTTGGGAGCGCTTCTACAAGTCTGACCAATCCCGCGGCAAGGATAAAAAGGGAACCGGGCTGGGGCTTGCAATCGTAAAGGAGATTATCCAGGCACATGGAGAAAACATTGATGTTATCAGTACGGAGGACGTGGGAACAGAGTTTATCTTTTCTCTGCCCCGTGGAGTAAACTTGTAAAGGAGGGATTATGATGAGAAAGGGAAGACGGTTAAAATGTGCAGTTGGATGTTTAGTGACTGTTTTTGCGCTGATATTGTCTGTGGGAGGTGTGCTGGCAGCGGAGGACAGAACGCCTATTGAGGAAATCAATTTGATAGTAGACTCCACCATTGAGGCTGGGAACAGCAAAGGCAGAGTTTCTGTGACAACGAGCGACAGCTCCTATCGGGTAGGTTCAGTACAAATACTGAATAATAATGATGACTGGCAGGGAGGTATGACTCCTCGGGCAGAGGTAATGCTTTATGCCCATAACGGTTACTATTTTGGCAGCTCTGCCAAAAAGGTGTTTCATTTTTCCGGTGATGATGCGGCCTATGTGACGGCGCGCCGTGAAGATGACAGGACAGCCATAGCTCTTACTATTAAGCTGGACAAACTGGATAACGGTGATTTATCTATTGATGGCGCTTCCTGGAACGGAGATGATGGGACAGTTCTTTGGAATGAGAATCCAAGGGCAAAGTATTATCAGGTGAAGCTGTATCGGGATAATACATCTGTGATGGGAATTCGCACTACTTACGAGGCGTATTATAATTTTGCAGGGTATATTACCCGCCAGGGTAATTATTATTTTACTGTTCGGGCCGTAGGAAGCGGATCTGAGAAAGGTGATTGGAGCAGCTCTGATTCATGGTATGTGTCTGCCAGAGAGGCAAATAACATAAGTGATAGGTATAATAGCAAACCGGACGGAGGTTCCGGAAGCGGCGGACCGGGTGTAAGCCGGGCAGCGAAGGACAGTCATGAATCTGGAGCAATTACCTCTACCGGGGGCAACCACTGGTGCGAAGATCAGGGGGGACGCTGGTATCAGTATTCTGACGGCAGTTATCCTGTGGACTGCTGGGTGCTGATTGATAACAAGTACTACTGCTTTGGCCAGAATGGTTATATTCGCTGTGGTTGGATTGAGTGGGGAGGAAAATGGTACTATACTGGAGCAGACGGTATTATGCTGGTAAATGCCAGAACACCCGATAATTATTTTGTGGGCGGCGATGGTGCATGGATTCCGTAAGAAAGTCTGAGAAGAAGACGAAGCACATTGACAAAAAACTATCAAAATGATACACTATTGTTGATACTACAAGACGAATTGGATATTGAGCCTTTAATATTCATCAATGGGAGGGAAGAGTAATGAAAAAATCAGGTAAGAAATTGGCTTCTGCGGTGATGGCAGCTGTTATGGCATTGTCACTGGCAGCTTGTGGCAGCAAGCAGGCTGATGTGACGACTGCAGCACAGACTGTGACAGAAGAGCCTGCGACTGTGGAAGAAATCGCGGAGGCGGATACACAGCAGGCGGATATTGTAATTATAGGCGCAGGCGGTGCAGGAATGACCGCGGCAATTCAGGCAGTGCAGGATGGTGCAACTGATGTGGTTATTTTGGAGAAGATGCCGATTACAGGCGGTAATACTACTCGTTCCACCGGTGGTCTGAATGCGTGCGGAACCGGGTATCAGGATGAGGAAGGCATTGAAGACTCCGTAGAGCTGTTTGTAGAGGACACAATGAAGGGCGGCAAGGAGTTAAATGACAAGGAACTGGTTACCGTTATGGCGGAGAATTCTGCGGATGCAGTTGACTGGGTGAATGAGATTGGCGGAGATCTGAGTGTGGTCGGTATGTTTGGCGGCGCCAGCGTAAAGCGTATCCATAGACCAACCGATACCTCTTCCGTTGGGCCGATGCTGGTAAAGGCGCTGAATAATAAGGTGGCAGAACTGGGGATTCCGGTTCTTCTGGAAACAAAAGCAGAGAAAATCCTGGTGGGCGACAATGGCGCAGTAAAGGGCGTGGTTGCTACCGATAAGGATGGAAATGAGATGACGATAGAGTGTACTGCTGTTATTCTCGCCACTGGAGGTTTCGGATCAAACTCTGATATGGTGGTTGAGTATAAGGCGGATCTGGAAGGTTTCTGCACCACAAATCATGCAGGAGCAACCGGTGACGGTATTACTATGGCTAAAGAGCTGGGAGCTGCATTCGCAGACATGGAACAGATTCAGACTCACCCGACTGTAAATCCGGAAAACCAGACCATGTACACAGAGGGAGTGCGCGGTAATGGTGCAATCCTGGTGAACAAGGAAGGCAAACGCTTTGTGGATGAGCTGGGAACCCGTGACGTGGTGTCTGCGGCAATTCTGGAGCAGACCGACAGCCAGTGCTATCTTGTATTTGATCAGGCTGTGAGAGACAGCTTAAAAGCAATCGAGTCCTATGTTAATGCAGGTATTGTGACTGAGGCGGATACGCCGGAGGAATTGGGAGCTGCAATTGGTATCGATGGTGCAGCGCTGGCTGAGACTTTAGAAACCTACGCAGCTTATCAGGCAGCAGGTAAGGATGATGAGTTCGGGCGTGAGAGTATGGAGCTTCCGCTTGATCAGCCGAAATTTTATGCAGCTTTGTGTGCTCCGGCAATCCATCATACCATGGGTGGTGTAAAGATTAATACTGGTTCTGAAGTGCTGAAAGAGGACGGCTCTGTAATTCCTGGTCTGTTTGCAGCAGGCGAGGTGACCGGAGGTATTCACGGAGGAAACCGCCTGGGTGGCAATGCAGTGACAGATATTGTTGTATTCGGCCGTATCGCAGGTACTGCTGCAGAGGCTTATGTGCAGGCAAACGGCGGTCATACTGAGGCCGAGATTACGGTAGCGGAAGAAACCGCAGCGGTAGCTGAGGCTGCAGGTAATTTTAAGGATGGTGTCTATGAGGGCACTGGTAAGGGAAATAACGGTGACATTGTTGTTGAGGTTAAGGTTGAGGGTGGTAATATTACTGAAATTACCTTAAAAGAACATGGTGAGACCGAGGGAATCTTTGAGGCTGCTGAGAAAGGTGTTATTGCTGATATAATTAAAACTCAGAGCGCTGAGGTTGATTCGGTATCCGGAGCAACAAATACCAGTAAAGGCATTAAGGAGGCTGTGAATAATGCGCTTGCTGAGGCAAAATAAAATGGTTATATGAGTGAAAATACCCCTGTTCCGCATTTGCGGGACAGGGGTATTTTGTTTTATTTATATAATCCGCCTTTCTACGAAAGGCACCGATGGAGTTATGAAACCCGTTA
>CANPMS010000019.1 GCA_947575275.1 uncultured Clostridium sp.
ATCTGTCCATGTCACCCAGAGTATGAGCAAAGCCGGGTATCCATACGACAATGCGCCGATGGAAAGATACTTCAACACATTAAAAAATGAATGCACGAAGCGATATTTTTAGCCACAAGTGTTACAAAAATGCTTGACCACAACATCTAAATAAAAAAGCTGCAAACCCTTGAAAGAAAAGGCTTGCAGCGTTATTGGCTGGCGTCCACGAGAGGATTTGAACCTCCGACCCCACGCTTAGGAGGCGTGTGCTCTATCCAGCTGAGCTACGTGGACATTTTTTAACAGAAATCCTTACTCATTATATTCAAAAAACTGGTTCCCGTCAAGGACAATTACTCAATCCTCCTTAAACATTCTCCTGGAGAGGCTTCAGTAAAACGTCCTTGCTTCATAAACCTTCCCGTCTATATAATAATTATTATAATTAACATTGTTGTAGTTATTGCATTTTTAGCTATATGTAAATGAGAATTACCCCAAAAAGGAAGTGTCTGGATAACACTACATATCAGTAACGTCCTTCTCTGCTTTCACCATGCTACACTATCCAATTTTGTTAAAAGTAGATAGCTAACTTTCTGTAAGGAGTTCGGAAAAAAATTATGAGGGTTTATGGGGATTACTTTGGACTTACAATACTGTCCCTTTTTCAGCCTCTTGAATTTCCTTGAATTTGTAAGCAAATTACTTGTTCGTATGCCTTTTCGATTTCTTCAAATTCGTCTTTCTTGCCAGAACTCTTCACACCTTTCCAACGAGAATAGCATAACCCCATGCGCTCCATAACCACAGATTCAATAAATTCTTCATCTGACATTCGTTCCATGACCAGTCACCCTCTTATAAATTATTTAAAATATCTCTTTAAAGCGTGTACACAAATATTATGTATTCACAAATTATTTTTTGTGGCTATCAACTCTTATTGGGGTGTTTCTGAGTTTTTAAGAAGATTTCCTCGTTAAAGTCAGATTCTTCAAAGGACTGGTGAGTGTAGTCTTTTAATGTTTTATATGATTCTGGCTTCATGGGAAATTCCCTTTGCTTTATGTATTTTAAAATAAAAAGCAAACAAAATATTAACATAAATATACAACATAAATTATAACATATGCTTAACTTAATTTCAATTATAAAATATGATTAAATGGAGGTGGGATATGAAAAACGAAAATTTAGTCATAAAGCCGAAGAAAGCAAAAGGGGATGACGGATATAAAGTTTTCTCAATCAGAATCAAAGAAGAACTCGTTACGCAGATAGATGATATATCTGCCAGAACAGGTCATAGCAGGAATGAACTGATAGGAACTTTTTTAGAATACGCTTTGAACAGATGTATTGTGGAAGAACCCCAAAACAAATGAAAAAAATATAAATGGGAAACCATATTGTTATATATAATAAGGAAATGGCTTCCCATTTATATTTTTACAATTTTTGCAGACCTGCGTTTGAGTGACGGAATGATTGACCTGCTGAAAAGCGGACGGATAGACAATACCCTGCTGTGCGAATTGGCGACTCATCCGGATTTTGTCAAGTTGATGACCGACCTTAAAATCTTTGTGAACGGAACAGCGGTCAAACAGATGCAGAGCGCAAATGCGATAGTAGACGCTATGAGCACAACAATCATCAAACAGTATAATCCCGATATAAGTGACCCGCAGTTACGGCAGCTTATTGCCGCCCATGTTGATGATGAAAGCTTTTGCCGCTACGTAATCCAGCAGGACATGAACAGGATAGCCAGCCACCTGCGGAAAGCCCATAGGAACGATTTTTTCACTGTCCGAATGGATAATCCACTGAAAGGATTTCTGCAAGCCGCTGATGAAGCCGTCAGCCCGGACAGCGCCCCGGAGAAAGCGTCTTTAGTATTTATCTGCAAACGGCTCCGGCTGAATTATGACTTGCTGAAAAATCCAATCACGCAGCGGGGACGAAAATAGGATAGCGAGAAGTCGAAATTTAAGGAGTAAGTAAACCAATGACGCGGAAATTAGCATACCAATCTCCTAAATGGAAAATTATTACCATTTTTTACTTCTATTTCGCTTGTATACCATAGTTGGGCTACTGATTTTTATTTAAATGATTCGCACGATTCATGTATTATTGATAATTGTTTTCAAACTGCATTGTACGAATTAACTGCCATAGGCTACACTAATATTTGCTACCTTCAGGATAATAATTCTGTACTCAGTTGTATATTGACGGGAAATTTATATTTAGCGATTATCCAAGAAGATGAATCTACATTTAATAGTGAAATTATTCAACGAGTTAAAACGTATAGAAAAAACCCATATACTCACGCTGTTATCATTGATTATCCAGTAGTCGCACTAATAGGAATTGCTAAAAAATATGGGATAAGCTATCAGGAAAAGGTAACTGAAATTCCTGCAATATTGTTAAACGATAAAATTATCATTCAGACAGAATGGTTAAAGCTGCCCTTTAGTGATAAAGTATTTCGATAAATATAATACAGTTCCCATTTATCGGGGGGATAGCAAAGCCCTAAAATGGCTTTCCCGTTCATTTCAGCCTTGACGATTCTCCGCTGTTCTACTACTTCTCCCAGAGTGTGACTACACTTCTGGACACCGTATCCACAGGTTCGGGACATTTTGTCCAAAAGTCTTCAAATGCCCTTGCCCTCCTGGTTGGCAACGACATTTTCACGGCAACACCGACAGAGTGTATAACACACTACACTTTGCTTCACAAAGTCGTGTGCCAAATGGGGCGCTGCCCGTTTCATGGTCTGCGTGTAGTTCCTTATAAACTGACCTAAAGTGTCATGTAAATAATTTTTTCACCAATAATTTGTGTTACCTCTTCCAATATACCAACCAATCTGCCAACTAATACACCAATTATTTCTAATTATTAGTTGGTGTATTGTTATTGGGATTGATAAATGAACTGTCTTCCTTGACGAACTTTTTTTATCAAATTCATTTTCATAAGACGTCCTAACGCCACATTGGCTCCTTGCGTTGATGTGATTCTGGTAATTGCAAGAACCTGATGTACTGTAATAAATCCATTTGTGCGAATATATTCAAAAATAATTCTATCTGTATCGTTTTTGAATTTGATCACAGACTCTGGTATATCAGATATATCATATTGCTCTGGCTTAATTTCATAATTTACGTTCACATGGTAGCTCGTCCATCTACCCTTTTTATTAGCAATAAGCAAATTCTGATCAACCAAAGTAGTCAATATATGTCCAATTCCTGAGCTATGCAGTTCTAAAATTGATTGCATTCTGGCATTACTAACGCCATTTTCAAGGTAGGCTGTTCCTAAAATGATTTGAGATTCTTTATTCAAATGATTGTATTTCACACCAAATAACTTTTGCAAATATTCTGTACACTCCACCGGCATAAGAGAAATCATCCATAATTTCAATTCTACCTGATGTAAATCTTCATTTTGACTAAGATCTGGTTTACGCCATTGTTCCTCTCCCCATGCCCTTAAAATAGTTGGAAATCCCGATCCAATATTATCGCCTAATCCAATCATCCGAAACATCTGCTGAATACGAGGATTTCTAGCAACCGAATGACCACCTTCATATATAGCCTGAACTGGTAGTTTTAAGTTTCCCGGATTCGAGAACACAAACCCCTTATCAGTTTTTACAATTTTCAAAACTCCAGTAATCAAATAATCACTATGAATTATCATATTAACAACAGCTTCACGAATAGCCTTATGAATAGGTGTATCATCAATTCTTGTCATACCTTCTAGCTTAAATGGTCTTTTAATGCCACTTACCAATTTAGGTGTCACTTGACGCACGAAATTATACAAATTATTTTCCCACATGCCATCATAGGTAATTCTATCACTCCATCGACTTCCTGGTACAAGATTACTCTCATCAATAAAATCCATACGAATATTATCAAATCGGTCTCGAACAGCCAAACCTTTTCCAAACATCAATAACCCTGCCGCTGTAATCCACTCTTTCCCCGTTGGTCTGTCGACAGAAATGCCGCCCATATTTTTCAGAAATGTCTGGTCATCCACTCCATTCCATACGTGATCAGGATTTCGATGTTCAAATTCAATACGATAAGAACGTAAGGCATTTGTATCTATGTCATCCATTGTATAACCATTCAACAGTCCACCATCATTACCTGAATCACTGGCATCTCGAAGCATAGCTTTCACTTCCTCTTCTGTACAATGATAGTCACCCTCATGATTTCGCTTAAAAGTTCCATTCATAGGATTTGAATTAATATATACAGGTTTTTGACGATAGTTCGCTTGTGGAACATAAATCCACATAATAGTTGATCCATTAACCTCACAGATTCCAACATTTGCATCAACAAGAATATTGCAGCTAACTTTTTCATTATTAACAGTATTCCAAAAATCTTTCAGTCGTTGATTAGGATTGTTTATACTAACAAATGAAAAACGTTTATCAAAATCTGTTTCTTTCATATGCTCTTCAACGCCAAAAAGAATTATTCCCCCGTCTGTATTAGCAAAAGAAGAATATGTTTCCCAAACAGAATTTGGCAATTTGGGCTCAGCTTTTTTACATTCTAAATTAATTCGTTCTCCAAACTTCAACATTTCTAGTATTTCTGAACATTCCATCTCTTTACTAATCTCCTGATTTTGATTATTTACTGTCACATATCTAAAATTCTTGCATTTATCCATCACAAGTAATTTCTGAATTTTTGAACGATTCTATATTATTATAAAATAAATCCTGTCTTATAGCAATTGCAACATTTCTTTTCTAATTAGCAAAATTTTTAATACTATTTTGATTGGCAAGCTTAAGTATGAAAAAATACCGAGAACTCTGGAATCCCAGTATTCCCGGCATTTCTTAAAACATCGCTAAGAGAATTTGAACCTCCGACCTACCGCTTAAGAGGCGTATGTTCTATCCAGCTGAGTTACCAAAACCAATCCTCAGTCATCCTTAAACTTTGCCACACCCTGCATCCAAATCTGTCCCTTGAACCGGCGACCCACCTTTGGCTCTCCCACTAAATCCTGTTTCGCGATACCCACATGAAATATCATATCATTACAATTCAATGTCAAATCATAGACGCTCTCACCCGTTATACGGTTTACCTTTTCCTCGATATGACTGATTTCACCAACCACAGAATACTGGTCGCACTCGATCCCGCAGGGCATAAAGCAGGAATCCACAATGGAATAAATGTCTTCCTTCATAACGCGCCGTGAAATCTGGGAATACAGATCAATATCCTCAATCGTCAGCGTTTCCATAGCATCCTCGTCTCCGTTCTTCGCCGCCTCCAAAAGATTGTTACGGTTACGGGTAGCAACGCGCGCCATCTCAATCTGTTTCTGAGTCTTATGAAGAGGCAGAAGAATTTTCCCTTCTCTAGCCAGTCCGGTCAGGTTTACCCCCTCCACCTTCTTAGAAACATGATCCAATTTGCGCTCCGTATATTCAAAGCTGTTTTCTAAATAAAAAATCAGAGAGATGCCAACCCGATATTCGTCCAGCAGTCCGGCGTAAGTCTCCTTTTCCGTATGCCGCTGGATAGAGCATTCCGCACGGGAGGATTCATCGTCCCCGTTCAAATATGGATAATAATATTCCCTCCAGAATATCTGGTGCTCATCCATTTCTCCCATCATCACGATGCCCATCCCCGGAGCAACCTCCACCCTCAATTCGCAAAGATTGGTATCAATATCGATCTGTCTTCTGCGCCGGACGGCGCCTTTTTCCATCTGTGTCAACAGCGCTTCAATATCGCGTTTTTTCTGATATGTGCTAAACCCAATGCTTCGCAAAAACCTGTGCATCTTATCTCCTTTTAATTGTTTCATTCAAGGCTTCTCTGAAATGACAGTATTGCTGCTATTTCGGCCCTCTTAAAAAATAAACCGCCCCCAAGTATTCCTTTATTCTGAAAGCCTTGGTGGGAGGTACTGTTCTTATACTATACTAATCTTTGAGCCATTTGTCAACATGTCCTGCTCCTTACGCAACGCATTCCAAAAGAGCAGATAAACGCAAACTGCGTCCACCTGCCCTTTTGCCCGTCACAATTTTAAATTGGTAATCCAATCAGCAGATTCCCTGAGCGGTCATTGCCTCCACTACCTTCTCAAATCCGGCAATATTCGCACCTGCAACATAATTGCCCGTTACACCATAGCGTTTTGCCGCATCATCCGCTTTCGCAAAAATATTTGCCATAATATCCTTCAGCTTTGCATCCACTTCCTCGAAAGTCCAGGACAGTCTCTGGCTGTTCTGGCTCATCTCCAGGGCAGAAGTGGCAACACCACCTGCATTTGCTGCCTTGCCCGGCATAAACAGCATGCCATTGGCCAGGAAGAAGTCAGTGGCCTCCCTGGTAGATGGCATATTGGCGCCCTCTGCAACTGCAAAGCAGCCATTGGCCTTCAACGCTTTCGCATCATCCAGGTTCAGCTCATTCTGAGTGGCACAGGGAAGTGCAATATCACACGGAATCGTCCAGATTCCCTTACCCTCAGTATATTTTGCAGTAGGAACAACATCAACGTACTCCTTGATACGTCCGCGGCGCACCTCCTTAATCTCCCTCACAATATCCAGCTTAATGCCATCAGCATCATAAATATAACCGTTGGAGTCATTCATTGCAACCACCTTCGCTCCAAGCTGCTGCGCCTTCTCCGTTGCGTAAATCGCCACATTTCCCGAACCGGACACAAGAACCGTCTTACCTGCCAGTTCCTTGCCATTGTGCTTTAACATCTCGTCCAAAATATAAACCAGACCATAGCCCGTCGCCTGTGTTCTCACCAAGGACCCGCCGTAGGTCAGTCCCTTGCCGGTCAGCACACCCTCATACAATCCGGTAAGGCGCTTATACTGCCCATACATAAAGCCAATCTCTCGCGCACCCACACCGATGTCTCCTGCGGGAACATCCTGATCCGCGCCAATATACTTGGAAAGCTCTGTCATAAAGCTCTGGCAGAATGCCATAACCTCACGGTCAGATTTTCCTTTTGGGTCAAAATTGGAGCCGCCCTTTCCGCCGCCAATCGGAAGTCCGGTCAGGGAATTTTTAAATACCTGTTCAAAACCCAGGAATTTTAAGATACTCTGATTTACGGACGGATGAAAACGTAAGCCTCCCTTGTACGGTCCGATTGCGCTGTTAAACTGCACACGATAACCTTTGTTCACCTGTGCCTGCCCTTTGTCGTCCACCCACGGCACGCGGAAGGAAATAATGCGCTCCGGTTCCACCATACGCTCCAAAAGCGCCATCTTACGGTATTTCTCTTCGTTTGCGTCAATAACCAGCTTCAGAGAATCCAATACCTCTTTTACTGCCTGATGGAATTCCGCCTCTCCGGGATTTTGTTCCACTACCTTCGTATAAATCTCATCTACATAAGACATTTCAAGCTCCTCCTTCATATCCTGTTTTTATGTCCGCAAAAGACAAGAAGGCTCTGCCAATATCGGCAGAGCCTCTTTGCTCTAAACGTATCGAAAAAATTATAACAATTTAACAGATTAAAGTCAATCTTTTTTTCACTGTATTTCCTCTGAACTTCCCAGCCTGATCAGTTGTCATCCTCCTGCTTTTCCGACACCGAGAACACAAACCGTTTTCTTGCCATCTCATCGCTCTCTAAATATTCGTCGTAGGAAGTAATCTTATCAATCAGCTTCCCGTTCACAATCTCCATAATCCGGGTTGCTGTGGTCTGCACAATCTGGTGGTCACGGGAAGAAAAAATCAGCACACCCGGAAATTTCATCAGACCGTTATTCAGGGCAGTAATCGACTCCATATCCAGATGATCCGTCGGCTCATCAAGCATCAGCACATTAGCGCCGGAAATCATCAGTTTAGAAAGCATACAGCGTACCTTCTCGCCTCCGGAGAGCACCCGAACTTTCTTCACGCCATCCTCACCGGCAAACAGCATACGCCCCAAAAAGCCGCGAACATAAGTCACATCCTTTTCTGTGGAATACTGGGTCAGCCAGTCCACAATCGTATCATCACTGTCAAACTCCGCAGAATTATCCTTCGGGAAATAGGATTGAGTTGTGGTCAACCCCCACTTATAAGAGCCTTCATCCGGCTCCATCTCTCCTGCAAGAATTTGGAACAGCACCGTTTTGGCCCGCTCATTAGGACCTACTAATGCCACCTTGTCCTCACGGTTTAACGTGAAGGTCAGTCCATCCAGAATCTTCTCACCATCAATAGTCTTTGACAGATTGTCTACGCTCAGCACCTCATTTCCAATCTCGCGGAAAGGGCGAAAATCAATATAGGGATATTTCCGGCTGGAGGGCTTAATATCATCCAGCTCAATCTTTTCCAGAGCACGTTTTCTTGAAGTGGCCTGTTTTGATTTGGAAGCGTTGGCGGAGAATCTCTGGATAAACTCCTGCAGCTCCTTAATCTTCTCCTCCTTCTTCCGGTTTGCTTCTTTCATCTGCTTTATCATAAGCTGGCTGGACTCATACCAGAAATCATAGTTGCCCGCATAAAGCTGGATTTTTCCATAGTCAATATCTGCAATATTGGTACATACTTTATTAAGGAAATACCGGTCATGAGATACCACAATCACCGTATTCTCAAAATTAATCAAAAACTCCTCCAGCCACGCGATTGCATCAAGATCCAGATGGTTTGTCGGCTCGTCAAGAAGCAGAATATCAGGATTTCCAAACAGTGCCTGGGCAAGCAGTACCTTTACCTTCAAAGAACCAATCAAATCCTTCATAATTGTATCGTGATACTCTGTCTCCACACCAAGTCCATTCAGAAGGTTTGCCGCATCAGACTCCGCCTCCCAGCCATTCATCTCCGCAAACTCGCCCTCAAGCTCCGCGGCGCGAACTCCATCCTCATCAGAAAAATCCTCCTTCATGTAGATGGAATCCTTCTCCTTCATCACCTCATAGAGCCGCTTGTTGCCCATAATAACCGTATCCATAACGGAAAACTCATCATATTTAAAGTGATCCTGCTGCAAAAATGACAACCTCTGTCCCGGCGTGATCACCACATCGCCGTTCGTTGGCTCTAACTGTCCGGATAAAATCTTTAAAAACGTGGATTTACCCGCTCCATTTGCGCCAATTAACCCATAGCAGTTGCCCTCCGTAAATTTAATACTTACATCTTCAAATAATGCCTTCTTTCCCACTCGCAAAGTTACGCCATTCGCACTTATCATACCTGAACACCTTTCATTAAAAAAGGGGGCAGCTTCCGTTGTCCCCATCTTTTGCATTATCTTTATTTTACAGTAAAATCCATATTTTGCAAGGCTTTTTTTCACACACTCTCACCGTATCGTCCCAAAAAGCTGCGGGTCCGCTCGTTCGATGAGGAAAATACCTGCTCGGGTACTCCCTCTTCCACGATCACTCCATCCGCCATAAAAATTACCCGGTTCGAAATATCCCTGGCAAATGCCATCTCATGAGTCACGATCACCATGGCGATATGCAGATCCGCCAGCGACTTAATTACCTTCAGGACTTCCCCTGTAAGCTCCGGATCCAGGGCGGAGGTCGGCTCGTCAAAAAACAGAATCTTTGGATTCAACGCCAAAGCTCTTGCTATTGCCACACGTTGGCACTGCCCCCCAGACAACTGGCAGGGATACGCATCCGCCTTATCCTCCAGTCCCATTTTTCTTAAAAGCTCCCGCGCTGTCTGAAATACCTCTGCCTTACTTCTCTTCTGCACAGTAAGAGGTGCGTCAGTAATATTCCTCATCACAGAATAGTGGGGAAACAAGTTAAAGTTCTGGAATACCAGCCCATAGTTCTGCTGGATTTTTTTCAGCTGATGCCTCGGTGCATAGACCGTCCTCCCGTCCTCACCATTCCAGGCTGCCCGATCTCCCAGATAAATCAGTTCTCCGCTGTCCATAGTCTCCAGCATTGTTGCACACCGCAGCAGCGTGGATTTTCCAGAGCCGGAGGGTCCGATAATGGATACGATCTCCCCCTCGCCCACATGCAGAGAAATATCCCGAATGACCATCGTATCATCAAAGGATTTTTTCACATGCTTCATTTCCAGTAAGTTCATGGTATTCCTCCGGTCTACTGATAATACGCAAGCCGCTTTTCCACATGCTCCATAACCACCGCCACCAGCAGGTTAAACACATAGTAGAACAGGCCCGCTGCCACAAAGGGAATCATGTTGGTCTGAGCGGACGCCAGCGCCTTGGCGATGGAGAACATCTCCTGAACACTGATGGTAAACGCCAGAGAAGTATCCTTGACCAGCGTTATAACCTCATTGGTGACTGACGGTAGAATCCGTTTCATCACCTGCGGCAGGATAATCTTGAAAAAGGTCTGCCTGCGGCTGTAACCCAAAAGCTTCGCCGCCTCATATTGCCCCGCAGGCATGGACTGAATCCCGCTGCGGTAAATCTCCGCAAAATAGGCGGCATAATTAATCACAAATCCAATAAATACCGCCCACAGACGGTAATTATTGTTCTTAATACGGATTTCAAACAGATAGTAGGGACCAAAATACACCACCATGATCTGAAGCATCAGCGGAGTGCCGCGCATAACGGATATGTATGCCTTCACCAGACCCTGTATCAGTTTGTTTTTCGACATCCTTCCAAACGCGACCGCCAACCCCAGCGGCAGGGAAAACACCAGCGTCACCAAAAAAATCTCAGTGCTGACCAGCATTCCTCCCGCAAGCTGCGATACCATAGTGTTCAGCTGCATAACACCCTACTCCCTTTCCTGTATCAGATTACTCCTGCCCTCCGATGGTGGTGACATCACGACCAAACCATTTAACTGAAATCTCTGCCATAGTTCCGTCTGCCGCCATATCATCCAGCGCACTCTGAACCTTATCTCTCAACTCCTCATTGCCCTTCTTAAATCCAATGCCATACTCCTCAGAAGCAAGTGTCTCATCCAGGATTACATACTTGTCAGCGTCGCCTCTCTGTTCAATCTGGTAACCGGCAACAATCACGTCCATGGCAATCGCATCTACGGCTCCCATCTCCAAATCCATAAATGCTGTATTATAATCCGGTGTGGTCTGAAGCGCCTTGAATGTATCTGCAAGCTCCTGATTGTCTTTTAAGGCGGCCTCCGCAGAGGAATCCGCCTGGACTTCCACAACTTTGTCTGCCAAATCCGCCTGTGTCTTAATATCAGAATCAGCTGCTACAACAAACACCTGGCTGTTATCCATATAAGGCGTACTCCATGTATAGCCATCCTCACGGCCATTTATAGTAAAGCCGTTCCAAATACAGTCGATGGTTCCGGAGTTTAGCTCCATATCCTTCGCATCCCATGCAATTGGCTGCGGTACAAACTCAAGCCCCAGTCTGGTGGCCACTTCCTGTGCCAGCTCCAAATCAAAACCTGTATACTCACCATCATCTCCCACAAACCCCATCGGAGGGAAATCCTGGTCAAATCCTACCGTAAAAGTTCCCCCCAGCTGATCCTCCTCGTTGGCTGCAGCTACCGTGGTCTCCTCCCTTCCAATCTCAGTGGATTCTTCCACAGTCGTTGTCTCCGGAGCCGCCGTTGTCTCAGATGCACCGCCTCCGCAGCCCGCCAGGGAAACCGTCATCATTCCTGCTGCTATCAAACTTAACACTTTTTTCTTCATAATATACTCCTCCTTTTCGCGGTTCTATATATTCTTATTCCCACAACACGTTATCATATTAGCACACTAAAGTGTTTCTGTCTATCTTTTTTTACTCCGGAAAAAAATTATTCCCGAATCGATGCTCCCAGCTGTGCCAGCTCCCGGTTTTTTTCATTCATTAATCCAAAATTTTCCAGACAGCAGATCACCTTATCACAGTCCTTCATAACCCTTACCGCCCGCTGAAAACTCTCCTGTCCAATAGGCTCAAAAGCCTTCTCTGAGATAACCTTTGCCGCCAGTGCCCTTGCCACTGGATACTCCATATCATTTTCGTGAAGAATTCCCGCTGCAAAAGGAATTCCCTGACGCTGCAATCTGCGGTACACAGAAATTCCGCTCCCATTTCCTCCTATAACAAATACCTTTGGCTTTCCCTTAGCCCGCTCCAGCTCCGGAAACCCAAGCTCTGCCTGATAGCTTCCCCAGGTAATTCCGTAGAGCTGCGCTATATATTCTGAAGTAAAAATCTCCTCTGGTGTACCGCATTTCTCAATAGTCTTTCCCTTGACACATACAACATAATCAGAAATACGCTGTGCCAAATCCAGCTCATGCAGTGACAGCAATACCGCCATATGCTTTTCCTGCACCATATGCTTTAACACTGCCAAAAGTTCCAGCTTATGGTGAATGTCCAAAAAAGAGGTGGGTTCATCCAGAACAACTGCCTGCGGCTCCTGACAAATTGCCCGGGCCAGCAGAATCCTCTGACGCTGTCCATCACTAAGCTGTGAAAAATCCCGCTCTGCCAGCTCCATGGCTCCCACCATCGAAAGAGCTTCATAGACCTTCTCCCTATCCCTATCCGTAAGAATTCCCATCCTGCCTGTATAGGGATATCGTCCCATGGCAGCCACATCATAGCAGGTCATCAGCTCTGGATTCACACGCTCCGTCATCAGTACCGCCATCCGTCTCGCCACCTGCCGCTCTGTCATCTCGTGCATCGATTGCCCATCCAGATAAACCGTTCCGCCAATCAAATTCAGTTGTCCGATGATGCTTTTGAGAATCGTGGATTTACCTGAACCATTCGGTCCAATCAATGTCACAATCTCTCCCCGGCGCACATGAAGCTCAATTTCCTCAATTACAGGATGCCCGCCATATCCCACACTCAGGTTCTCCGCACAGATATAAACCATGTTCTTAAATGATTCCTCCATAATTACCGCCTCCCCATCCTGCCGGGCAACATGATGTAAATTACAATCGGCGCCCCAAATATTGCTGTGACAGAGCTGATAGAAAGCTCCGTAGGCGCAAAGACCGTCCTTGCCACCCAGTCACACAGCAGGCAAAATACCGCGCCGCCCAGAAAACATCCGGGAATCACCACAATCGGTTTTGCTGTTTTAAACATGTTTTTCACCAGATGCGGCACTGCTACTCCCACAAAAGAAATTGAACCTGCAAACGCCGTAACGCAGGCTGAAAGAATACTGGAGAGCAGAATAAGCGCCACCCGAAAGCAGCGGATATTCACTCCCATATTCCGTGCATAAACCTCACCCAGCTGGTATGCGCCTATGGGCTTTGCCATAAGAAACGCCAGAAGCGCAGCGGTGGATACTACAATCGCCATCACCTGTACGTTTTCCCAGGACATTCCCGAAAAACTCCCCATAGACCAATTATGAAGATTAACAATATTCGCATCATCCGCAAAAGTCACCACAAAATCTGTGGCAGCCGAACAAATATAGCTAATCATCACACCGCATACCACAAGCACGGACATCTGACCCACCCTGCCGGAAATTACTAATACAAAGCCCATAGAAATCATTGCACCTACAAACGCTGCAAGAATCATGCCCGAGGAACCCACAGCAATTCCTCTGCTTAAAAGTCCAATCATCACCAGTGAAACTGCAAACTTTGCTCCAGAGGAAATCCCCAATACAAATGGTCCTGCTATGGGATTGGAAAAGAAGGTCTGAAGAAGAAAACCGGCTACCGACAGCGCGCCTCCAAGGATTGCGGCTGCCAGAATCCGTGGGAGACGGATTTCCCATATGATTTTGCTGGCAGTATCCTGCCCTGCACCTCTAAACAGAGTCTGTACAATTTCCCATGGCGATAAAGCAACGCTTCCAGAATTAACATTAAGGATAAACAGCAGACACAAAAGCGCTGCAAGAATTCCAAAAGACAAAAAAAACCGCACATGCCTTCTTTTCTCCATTGTCCACTCTCTCCTTCTCATTTTCTGCCTGTCTATCTCAGCCGGTGCAGATATGTAAGTGCTTCTTCATCAGTCTCGTCATGACTCAGTATCCCATTAATATCCACAATCATTGCACCTAATCCCATAGTCTCCTGAAATAAATTTCTCCCTGTACACCAGACATTTTTCTCCTTTACCGCCTTAAAATCCTTAAGAAGAGCGCTCTTTTCCAGCAGCTCATCTAATGTCTGAAGCTCTCCATCAATGGTGCTGTTGTAAATAAGGCAGTCGGCATCCTTTGCCGCCGCATAGAACGCCTCCATCTGCATATTCATGGTAGAAAGAGCATTTTCACTTACTGCCATGTTCTGCGGAACATAAGTGCCGCCAGCCATCTCAATCATTTTTGTCACATAATCTCCGGGTTTTCTCACATTAACCACACCGTTGGAGGTGATATAAAAAAACGCTGCGGTTTTCCCCGTAGCTTTTTGTTCCATCACCGGCTCCAACAGCTTAAGCTCATGGTCAAACACAGCCTCAGCTTCAGCTTCCTTTCCAAGAAGCACTCCATACAGCTTAATCCACTCCATTCTGCCCAGAGGATGGCTCTCATAGCTGGACCGCTCCACAAACACCGGAATCCCCAGATTCTCCAACTGTTCCTTCACCTCAGGCGTATGATAGATCATAGTCGATTCAAGGGCCAGATCACATTCCTTTTCCAAAATCATCTCATAATCCGGCGCGCTGTACTTTCCGGCATAAACTATATCCCCGTCAGAAACTGCCTTCTTCGCTTCCTCAATATACCATCCCGAAGCATCTGTACCAGAGAGCGTCACCTGATTCAAACCGTCCAGGCTGCAGATTGCATCCATTGCAGAAGTCGCCACAAGATAAATATGTTTGAGCGGCCGCCTGATTACGACCGCTCCCCTTGCCAATAGCTCCGGCACATCCACACCATCCGGCACCACCAGATATTTATCCCCACCCTGCACGGTGATCATCGCACAACCATCATCATAGTAATCAACAGAAAACTGCTGTGCATATTGAAGCTCCATACTGCCCACAGGCGTCACCACACCAGCGGCTTCTCCACTATCTGAAGAATACGGCAGCAGCGTAGACGAATCAAATTTCAGTGTATACTGAATCTCATGAGGTTCACTCATAACAATCGTATCTGCAATCATCATCAGCTTTCGGTCAAAGCTCTCCACCGGAATCTCAAAGGTAGAATTTCCCTCTGCATAGAGCAACTCAAATTTTTCCTCTCCCACCTTCATATAATCATAGTTGGCGCTTCCCCAGACGATGGTGGCATATGCCTTCCCATCCTCCACACGAATTTTTGCCGGAGATTCAATTTTTGCTCTTCCAGAACCCCCTTCCAGACTCACCTCCACAGTATACTGTCCGTCCCCAAGACTCAGACTTTTTGCCGTTACCAACGCTCCATCCGCAAATGCCTCAGCAGGCAGCGAGGATGCCCGGAATACTAACACACGGTCATACCACTGTTCTCTGTTTTTACTAAATGCGCTGCAGTCAATCCCCGAGTCCAGCGCATCCACAGGCACTTCAAAGGTATATGTCCCGTCCGCCGTCTCCACAAAAGGAATATATGCACCTTCCTCCGCCTTGACTGCCTCTTCTCCGGTTCCCATAAAGAGCTTTAAGTAACCATTTCCTCCCATGGTCATAAGCGCCTTCATGCTGCCATTTTCAACTGTGAGTGTACATTCCTTAATTTTAAACATACTGGAGCTGGAATCTACCTGAATATCATAAATACCGTCCTTTAAATCCTCTCCATAAACCGGCTCCATGTCTTCCGTTACCACATTTACAGCACTCACTGTCTCCTTACCCGACATCTGCTCTGAGACTTCTGCTTCCGTTACATCCGTTTGTTTTATTCCACATGATGCGGATGCAATACTCACGGCAATGATTACTGCCGCGAGCTCTGCCCTTTTTCTTATCATTATTCTCACCCTTAATACATTAGTCTGTCAGACTGTTAATGGCCGCCTGCGCATGCTCCACAAAAATCTGCTGAATCGGCTCCATCTCGCCAAGTCCCCGAAGCACACAGGTAACCTCATAACCGGCTTTCTCAAAAGTATTTTTCCATGATCCTTCCTCATCGCCAGCCATATCGTTATTCGCATGATCACCGGCAACAATCATCAGTGGGGCTAAAACCACCTTCTTATAATTACCTGCCTGAACTGCCTTAAGTATATCCTCAAGGGTCGGCTCTGCCTCCACAGTTCCCACAAAATAATGCTCATAGCCTGCTTCTGTCATCATATTCTGCATCTTCGCATATACCTGATTGGACTCTGCCTCAGTTCCATGACCCATAAAACAGATGGCAGTCTCACCATCATCGTATTCTTTTGTTTCCTCAGTAATTGCAGCAATAACCGCTTTAAAATCTTCTTCAGAGGTCAGAAGCGGCACACCGATTGCCACCTTTTCAAATGTATCAGAATACTCTGCAACTTCATTCACCAAATCATTGTATTCTAGTCCATCCATCAAATGAGTCGACTGAACTACCAGCGTTTTAACTCCGTTATTTGCTGCGCGTTCTAAGGCTTCACCAATATTATCAATTACCACATTATCACGAGATTTTACATGATTTATAATCATCTGGCTGGTAAACCCTCTTCTCACAGAATAATCCGGAATCGCATTCTCTATGGCCTCCTCAATTGCACCGATGGTGACACGTCTATTATCATTATAGCTGGTTCCGAAACTGGCTACTAAAAGCTCTTGTTCACCAATCCCGTCCTGATTTCTGGGATTATCCAGAGAAGCATCGCCAGTGTCATAATTTTCCTCATCCTCTTCTTCCTCTGTGACCGTCTCTGTATTGGAAGTTTCTGCGGCAGTTCCATCTGCCTCCTTTGCAGTTCCTGTGCATCCTGCCATCGTTACAGCAAATAGAGATACAGCCATAGCTAATAGGGTAAGTCTGTTTTTCTTCATTTTCTTTTCCTCCTCATTTTACAGGTATCTATATCGTTCAAAATAAGGTACAGAATCTCACGTGGGAAAATGTGCAGAAAAACCAATGGTAAAAATCACTCATACCAGAATATGATTTGCACAACAAAAAGACGGTACGACCAAGTCCTCGTGATCTGGAAATATTCCTGTACCAATACCCGGCAGGTTTCCTGGCTCGCTGCTCAACACACAGAACCGCCTTCCCGATTCTGAAAGAATCAGTGACTGTCCTAAGACAAAAGTTCTGTACTCCCAGCTTACAGTGACGAGATCGCACAGGTTTCACACCTGTTTCCCTTTTACCCCTCTTCTGCCAAAAAGGCAGCTTACGGCACCGGATATTTTAACTCGATATTCCTTTAATCCTACCATGTTATTCTGTAAAAAGCAATAGAGACTATTTAACAAAATATGGTCAGGCAAAAAGGTACTGACTCTTGCCTGACCATATTCTTTTCCAAATAGTCTATTCATCCGGGTCTAATTTATCAAATATTTCAGAATCATAAAATTCTCGGATTGTCACTCCAAGACCATCTGCAATCTTATTAATATTAACGATCCCTGGATTCTTGCTTTTACCATTTACAATACTTTTATAAGTTGATGCCGGCATTCCTGCCTTATATGTAACAAAATAACCACTTAATTTCTTTTGCTTGCACAACTCTGCTATTCTGTAACTGGTAGCTTCACATATAGTCATAACAACCCTCCTTTTTATATTAAGTTTAGTCGAAAAATGGAAAATAATGGGTCGATATACTATCCCCGAATCAATAGATTAACAGATATTATAAAAATTTAATAAATATCATAAATGGAGTACAGTAATTTTTATCTCTTTATTTAAATTAATAAATTCCTTTTAAAAAATACAGCAATATTCGGCTGCATCTTCCAAAAGGAATTTATTAGTTGTTCTATTATCGTTTATATTCTATTATACCGACCTTTCTTTATACCCAAGCGCCATCTCCAAAGCCTCCTTTTCCTCATTGCCGAGAAGCACATCCGTTTCCCCACGATCCACCTCTTTTAAATAAAGATAACAACCTTCCCTGCTATGAACGGAATTCAGAACAAATCCGGAATTTGTATAATCCAAAAGCGCAAGAGCAAAACTTAAATTTCCACCCATCCCTTTAAATGCGTTATATTTCACAACCCCCATTTTCTGATAGGATGCTCTGCTGTTTTTATTTGCAATGCGTATAGAATCCTTGTTGGCACGATCCTCAGCCTTTAACCCTATGATTTCATTCATCTGATTAATAATCATATCTTCCATAGTCTCTGCGTCTTTTCCACGCATAAAAATATCGTATCTCCGATAGAGCCTTCTCATCTTCAAAAGACATACAATAACAACTACAAGAAGCACCAGCGTAATGATTACCTGTGCTATTATTATATAAATTGGATCAAATCCAAGTTGATTTATTATACTTCCTTCCATCTTATCTCACTCCTGTCCTTTCTATTCTCATTGGATTGATTCAATCAATTCTACAATCCGCTCGAGTTCAGACTCCGAATAGTATTCTATCTCAATTTTTCCTTTTGTACGATCCTTCCGGTTGATATTCACCTTAGTACCCATTACAGATTTCATTCGATTTTCCAAATCCTGAAAAACAATTTCCATTGCTGTATCATCCGTTTTTTTCTGTTTTCCCTTCTTTTCTTTTCCCAGGCTTTTAACCGCTTTTTCCACTTCACGGACACTCAAATGATTCTGCTCTATCTTTTGTGCCAATCCCAGTTGAATTTTCGGGTCATCCACAGCTAAAAGGGTACGTGCATGACCACTGGTAATCCTTCCTTCTACCAACATCTGCTGCACCTCTGGCATTAAATTCAAAAGACGCATACTATTCGTAATTGTTGTACGGTTTTTGGACACTCTCTCGGCAATTTCTTCCTGCTTAAGCTTAAATTCCTGCATCAAACGACGATATGCCATTGCCTCCTCAATAGGATTCAAATTTTCGCGCTGTACATTCTCAATCAGCGCAATCTCCATGGTCTGTTGAGGTGCATATTCACGAATAACCACCGGCACCTCTTTTAGTCCTGCCATTTTTGCAGCACGCCATCTGCGCTCTCCGGCAACAATCTCATACCTGTCCTGTTTTTTCTGGACAAGGAGTGGCTGAAGCACACCAAATTTTTTAATAGAATCTGATAATTGCTGAAGCTGCTCTTCATCAAAACTTTTTCTTGGCTGTTGATGATTTGGCTCAATCTTTGAAATCTTCAACGTAATTTCCCTTTGTTCCTCAAGTGCACCCGATTCCATAACAGTCGGTTTTCTTCTTCCTTTATCCTGATTTACTCCAAGCTTCTTCTCAGTGGTAACTTCCTCTACTACCTCATCACCAAACAGAGCGCCAAGCCCTTTTCCCAATCGTTTTGTAACTGCCATTACAATTCTCCTCTGCTTATCACTTCTGCGGCCAACATACGGTAACTTTCTGCCCCAGTCGAACGGGTATCATAAATATTAATCGGCATGCCATGGCTGGGGGCTTCCGCCAGTCTTACATTTCTCGGTATAATCGTTTTATAAATCTTCCTGTTCAAGTGCGTTTTCACGCTCTCCACTACCTCCAAAGAAAGGTTTGTCCTGGCATCATACATGGTAAACACTACACCCTCCAGTTCCAGCTTCGGATTCAATTTTTTCTTTACCAGTTCCACTGTCTGGATAATCTGATTCAAACCTTCCAGTGCATAATACTCGCACTGTATCGGAACAAGTACTGTATCAGCTGCTGTCAGAGCGTTAACTGTCAAAAGGCTCAAGGATGGCGGACAATCAATAATAATAAAATCATAGTCACTTTCCACCTTATCCAGTTGCTTTTTTAGCAAAAATTCCTTCTCTGGTTCATTTAGCAATTCTATTTCAGCTCCTGCCAAATTCACATCCGATGGCAAAATATCGAGATTTTCCTGAATTTCCTGAATAATGCAGCTTTCCAAATTGCATTCACCCATAAGCAATTCATATACTGTTTTATCCATATATTCTTTTTCAAACCCCAAGCCGCTGGTCGTATTACCCTGTGGGTCAAAATCTACAGTAAGTACCTTCTGTCCAGCCTCTGCAAGACAGGATGATAAATTAATTGATGTCGTTGTCTTTCCCACACCACCCTTTTGGTTTGCAATTGCTATTATTCTTCCCATATCATATCCTTTTATTTGTATTACAAAATCATTACACATTGGTTTTAGTATATCATAATTTTTTCTGTTTTCCTATGGCTATTTTTATAATTCTTAAAATTTTAACCGGTACATAAAAGGTAAAAACAAAAAATGTTTCACATGAAACATTTTAAAATATTTTTCGTTGTATAAGCCTGCCTTTTGTATTATACTTATAACATGGTCATTTTACATGTATAGTAAAATTTTGTTCAACGCATTAAAGGAGGTATCTATGAAAACAAAAAATAAGTTTCTTACTTTACTTATCCTGACTGCCGGCACTGCAGCCACTACTGCTGCTATTAATAAATTTATTAAAATGACTGCCATATCAAAGAATCTTTTAGGAGAATCTGAATCCCTCTGCTATAAATGGCGTTTAGGTAATATACACTATACAAAAACCGGATCTGGAAAACCGCTTTTATTAATTCATAACTTAAATTCATCATCCAGCAGCTACGAATGGAATCAGATGATTCCCCTTCTGAGAGAGCATTACACAGTATATACCCTTGATTTACTTGGGTGTGGGCGTTCTGAGAAATCCAATATGACTTACACGAACTACCTGTATGTACAACTAATTTCTGATTTTATAAAATCCGAAATAGGACATCGTACCAGTGTAATTGCCGCCGGAGAATCCTGTTCTATTCCCATTATGTCATGCTCCGGTAACCCCGAACTATTTGACCAGCTTATGCTTATTAATCCCTTAAGCCTTTTAGCTTTTAGCCAGTTTCCGGGAAAAACTGCAAAAATATATAAATTTATTGTGGATTCTCCTATTATTGGTACACTGCTCTACCATATTGCCAACAGCAGACAGTCAATTACAGAGGAATTGCTGCGTAATGGATTTTACAATCCTTATTCCATTCCGTCCCATTATATTGACGTATACCACGAATCAGCTCACTTAGGAATTTCTCCAAAATCTGTGTATGCAAGTGTAAAATGTAACTATACTAAGTGCAACATTGTAAATGCTTTAAAGAAAATTAATAACAGTATTTATTTAGTTGGTGGAGCTGGTATTGAATCCATTTCTCATCGCCTGGAAGAATATAAATTTTATAATCCGGCTATTGAATCCGTTTTGATTCCAAAAACCAAAGGGCTGCCTCAATTAGAATCTCCCAAGGAACTATATGAGATAATAAAAACCTATCTTGGTTGAATAAATGTTTCATGTGAAACATTAAAAACTAAAAATTGTTTTAATATAAAATTATAAAGAGCCGCTTCTACTGAATCGGCTCTTTTGACGGTATACCCGCTTTTCTTGGAAATTTCTTTTCTGTTTGCTTTGTCTTATCAATTACTACAAGCGCCCGATCCGCTTCCAATTTTTCAAGCTGAAAACGTACAATTTCCCTGACATTTCCTCCCAGCAGTTTAATTGCAGGAATTCCTTTATTCAACTCCTCATCAATTTTTCCTGATTTATAAGATATAAAAATACCTCCAACCTTAACAAAAGGCAAACAATATTCTGCCAAAGTCGACACATTGGCAACAGCTCTTGACACACAAAAATCAAATTGTTCACGAAATTCCCCATTACGTCCAAAATCCTCTGCACGCCCATGAATAATTTTTATATCAGCAAGCTCCAATTCTTTTATCACTTCATTAAGAAATTTAAGACGCTTATTCAGTGAATCCAGCAGCGTGATTTTTAACTTTGGAAATACTATTTTCAGAGGAATTCCAGGAAAGCCTGCACCAGTTCCCACATCAATCATAGTTTTCTTACAATCTGGTAGAACCGCTACTGCTCTCACCAATGACAAACTATCAATAAAATGCTTCTCTACCACATCTTCCAGCTCAGTAATTGCTGTCAGATTCATAAATTTATTCCACTCTGTCAATAACTGATAATACCGATAAAATTGTCCCAACTGACCATCAGACAAATTTATCCCCAGTTCCCTCATTCCAAAACTCATCTTATCCACAAAAACCGATTCCATACTCCACCTATCCTCTTCCATGCCTCATCTGCTCTAAATATACCAGCAATACAGAAATATCTGCCGGAGAAACACCAGAAATTCGAGAAGCCTGTCCAATCGATGACGGCTTATACAGGTTTAGTTTCTGGACAGCCTCTTTCCGCAGGCTTTTCACAGCGCTATAATCAAAATCAATAGACAGTTTCTTGTTCTCCAGCTTCTTAAATTGGGCTACCTGTTGCTGCTGCCGTTTTAAATATCCCTCATATTTAATATTTATATCAACTTGTTCTGCAGTATCTCTCGGCAAATCAGGACGATTTTCATCAATTTCAATCAACATAAAATAGTCAAGCTCCGGTCTGCGATTCAACTCCGCAAGAGTTGCTCCTGTTTTCAACGGCGTGCTCCCATGACGCTCAAGAAACTGCTGAATTTTCGGAGAAGCTCCAACAGTTGTTTTCTCCAACCGCTGCACTTCTGCCTGAATATCCCTTTCCTTTTCTAAAACCCTCTGATACGTCTCATCATCCACCAAACCAATTTCATAACCGATTTTTCTCAGCCTTAAATCCGCATTATCTTGTCTGAGAAGCAGCCGATACTCTGACCTGGATGTCATCATACGATAAGGCTCAAAATTTTCCTTCGTCACCAGATCATCAATCAATACACCAATATATGCCTGTGAACGATCCAGCACAATTGGATCACGGCCAAATATCTGCATGGCAGCATTAACTCCCGCCATAAATCCCTGGACAGCAGCCTCTTCATATCCAGAGCTTCCATTAAACTGACCTCCACTAAACAATCCATGTATATCTTTAAATTCTAAAGATGGCTTTAACTGCCTGGAATTAATACAGTCATATTCAATAGCATACGCATTTCTCACAATCTTTACCTGCTCCAATCCAGGGACTGTGCGGTACATGGCATACTGAATATCCTCTGGAAGTGAACTTGACATACCGCCTAAATACATTTCATTTGTGTATAATCCCTCTGGTTCAATAAATACCTGGTGTCGATCCTTATCTGGAAATTTTACAACCTTATCCTCAATAGACGGGCAATATCTTGGTCCTGTACCTTCTATGGCGCCGGAAAACAATGGTGAACGATTCAGATTATTGCGAATAATCTGATGTGTCTCTTCATTTGTATAAGTGAGCCAGCAGGAAACTTGCTCCTTCTGTATAGATTTCGGATCTGTAGAAAAAGAAAATGGAACAATCCACTCATCTCCAAACTGTTCTTCCATCTTTGAATAATCAATGGTTCTCCCATCTACTCTTGCAGGCGTTCCTGTTTTAAAACGAAACATCTCAACCCCATTTGCAATCAGAGAATCTGTCAGATGATTTGCCGCTTTCAATCCATTCGGTCCAGTTTCATTACTCACATCACCATAAATGCACCGCGCATTCAGGTACGTTCCCGTTGCAAGAATTACTGCTTTAGCATAATATACTGCTCCGGAAAAAGTTTTTACACCTCTGACTATGTAGTCTTCTACAATCAGTTCTGATACTTCTGCCTGGCGCAGTGTCAAATTCTCCGTATTCTCCAGAGTTAATCTCATTTGTCTACTGTAATCCTGCTTATCTGCCTGTGCCCGAAGAGAGTGAACTGCGGCTCCCTTGGATTTATTCAACATTTTTGACTGGATAAATGTTTTGTCAATATTTTTCCCCATCTCTCCGCCAAGAGCATCCAATTCTCTCACCAGATGCCCCTTTGAACTTCCTCCAATATTCGGATTACACGGCATCAACGCAATACTATCAATACTGATAGTAAATACGATAGTCTGAAGTCCAAGCCGTGCACAGGCAAGCGCCGCCTCACAGCCGGCATGTCCTGCCCCTACTACAATAATATCATATATTTCTTCTAAATATGGCATATTCAATATTCCTTTTCTCTATTTGCCCATGCAGAATTTTCCAAAAATCTCATTTATCAAATCATCCTCCACAGATTCTCCAATAATCGTTCCCAACTGTTCATAGGCATCCATCATATCAATCGTAAACAAATCTTCCGGCATCTGGTCAAGAATACTCTGTTTTACCCTATTAAGGCTTTCCGACGCATAAATTAATGCTGTTCTATGCCGTACATTAGTAATCAAAACCTGATTATTAAAATTAATTTTTCCTGCATAAAAAAGTTTCTGAATCGTTTTTTCAAGTTTATCAACTCCTGTTTTTTCCTTAGCAGAAAAAGAAATTACAGTACCTCCCGTCTTATCTTCCAGCTCCTTTTCTGAAACCACTGTCTTTAGATCTGACTTATTCACAAGTACTATGATTTTCTTTCCATAAATCAATTTCATAATTATCTCATCATTCTCATCCAGAGGAAGAGAACCATCTACCATATAGATAACTAAATCTGCCTTTGAAGCCTGATCTTTTGCACGAGACACACCTATACGTTCTACCACATCATCAGTATATCGGATTCCTGCTGTATCTACTACATTAAGGGTAATTCCATGAAAATAAATTTTTTCTTCCAGAGTATCTCTGGTCGTTCCAGCAATGTCAGTTACAATCGCCCTCTCCTCCCCTGTCAGAAGATTCATTAACGATGATTTTCCGGCATTCGGCTTTCCCAAAATTACAGTTTGAATTCCCTCTGAAATAAGTTTTCCGTTATCTGATGATTGAATCATACTATCAATCTCCTTAAGCATCAGTTCAATCTTTGATAACAATGAAGCGCCATATCCTTCCAAAGAAATATGCTCAGGGTCATCCAGAGCTGACTCGATAAAAGCGATCTGATACAACAGATTTTCCCTTAATCGTTTAATACTGTTGGAGAGAGAACCCTTCAACTGATTTAAAGAGCTCTTCATCGCATACTCATTCTGTGCATTAATAACATCAATAACTGCCTCTGCCTGAGATAAATCAATCCGCCCATTTAAAAAAGCCCGTTTGGTAAACTCTCCCGGTTCTGCTGGTCTCGCCCCATATTTAATCACTGTCTCCAATATCTTTTTTACAACAAGAGCCCCTCCGTGACAATCAATCTCAACTGTATCCTCCGCTGTATAGCTATTTGGTCCTTTCATTACAAGAACCAGCACTTCATCAATCAAATTATCTCCATCCTGAATCATTCCATAATGGACTGTATGTGATGCAGCGTCTTTTAGATAAAATTCCTGTTTTTTCCCCTTAAATATATGATCAGCAATTTCAATAGCGCTGTTCCCACTAATACGCACAATTCCAATGCCTGCGTTTCCTGTGGCAGTAGAAATTGCGGCAATCGTATCCGAATCTCTATTTCTCAGCATTGTTTCCTCCGATACTGCAACATAACAAAATGAAATAAAGAGGTGCCAGGTGGTGGTTAATCCACTACCCAAACACCCCTGCCCTTCTTAATTCTCATTCTTTACGAAAATCATAACGCTCTCTGCGATTTCCTCCGTAACTGTCCTTCCTTGGAGCAATCACAACATGGCGATAAGAATCCTCACCTTCACTTCTTGTTATCACATAACGGTCATTTTGAAGCGCCGAGTGAATAATCCTCCTGTCATATGGATTCATTGGTTCTAAGGATACCGGACATTTTGTTCTTTTTACCTTGTAAGAAATATTTTTTGCTAATATCTCCAGCGTTTCCTTCCTTCTCTCACGGTAATTTTCTGTATCCAGTTTTACTCTCAGATACCCTTCTGTTTCCTTATTCACCACAAGACTTACAAGATATTGCAGGGAATCCAGAGTCTGACCGCGTTTTCCAATGAGAATTCCCATATCATTACCTAACATGGTAATCATCAATTCTCTGCCTTCTGGATCATAAGAAGTTTCTATGGATATTTCCATTCCCATAGCTCCAGATACCTGTTTCAAAAAATCCTCAGCTACATTTTTTATTTTTGTTTCATCAAACTTCAATACTGACTTTTCTTTTTTCTCAAAAATTTGTGATTTCAGTTCAGGCGCTCTGTGTTCTTTCTTTACCATTGCCCGTTTTTCTTCAATAGCTTTCTGTGCTGCCTTTTCACTTGAACTTTTTTCTTCTGCTTCTTTATTCATCACTTTTGCATGGATTACACAAGGTTTAGCGCCAAATATTCCAAGAAAACCTGAATTTTCTTTCTGTACAACTTCATATTGCAGATGTTCGCTGGTAGTTTGCAGTTCAATTAGCGCTTTTGTAATCGCCTCATCCAATGTTTTCGCAGAGATTGTAATCTTCTCATCCATTGCCTCGTTCTCCCTTACTTATTATGCTTCTCATTGTACTTTGCAACCATATTCGCTTTTGCCGTCAGACTTCCTGATTTTACATCTTTATTATAATAGTTGGTAGATTCCTCCACCTGCTTTTTTATCTTTTCAATTTTTTCAGCCTTTTTTGTCTCTTCAATTTCTGCAGCAGCCTGAATGCTTTTTAAACTGGCAGCAGCATTTTGATTTATTTGTTGTGGGGGAAGTCCCTTTTTTGCCCGCTTTGCATTTGCCCTTTCCATATTTTTCTGAACCATCTCATCAATATCCACACGATTCAAAAAATAATTAACGACCATCTGCTGAAAGATCTGGAACACACTGCTGGCCACCCAATAAATACCGATTGCTGCGGGAAAACTGAAGCATAAGAATACCGAAACCATTGGCATCGTAACATTCATACTCTTCATCATCTGAGAACTCATACTGTTCTCATCATTCTTCGGCTGAGCCTGATTCGCCATTACCAGCTTTGTGCTGAACCACTGAGTCAATCCTGCAAGAATTGGAATCAGCCACGCTACATTTGGAACATAACTTCCGTTAAAAGGATTTGTAGAAAGGTTAATTCCGAAAAAAGAATTCATCTTCTCAATTGCTGCTGCATTCTCAGCAATTACAGCAGATACATTCGGAAATGCCTGTCCAAGTTCACTCCATTGCGCCGGATTCAACTTATAGAGAATATCAACCATTTTATTTCCAAGTACTTCACCTGTCAAACCTGTTAAATCACCTATTGCATTTACACCCTTCATAGATACACCGTGATTTGTTGCAAACTGCATCAGATCTGCCGCTGCTCCTTCTGTCAAAGAAGATACATCTGATATTCCGGTAATTGCGTACACCACATTCATAAAATACGTTTTTACAGGTGAAACATAAGCAGGAATTGTGTAAATCACACGGTAAAGTGCAAGTAAAATCGGAAGCTGAATTATAAGTTGTCCGAAACCTCCTGTTAAAGAAGCTCCATACTTATCATAAACGGCCTTCGTTTCCACGTCCATTTTTCTTAAGGAGTCCGTATCTCTTTTGCCCTTGTATTTATTCCTGATTGCCTTCAGTTCAGGCTCCATAATCACCATTAGTTTGGAAGCCTTCTGTTGTTTGATAACCAGGGGAAACATAATAATCTTGACAACCAGTGTAAATAAAATAATCGATAAACCAATATTCAAAACACCAAACGAATTAGTAAACTTAAATAACACATTAAGAATCCATCCCAGAACTCGGGAAATTGGTCCTAAAATAACTCCCTGAACCTTTGTCAACATTAAATAACTCAATTTACTACCTCCTCATATATTACGTAATCAGACCATAACCCTTCACTCCGATTTTCTTAAAATGTTATGTTGTCTGCACAGATGTAAAAATGCACTCTCAATCACTTTATATTTTGATCCTTTTGCAGCAGATCTGGCTACTACAATGATGTCTAATCCTTCTTCCAATATATCCTGGTTTAATTTAAAAATTTCCCGAATCAGCCGAGTAATCCGATGTCTTATCACACTGTTTCCTACTTTTTTGCTGACGGAGATTCCTATAAGCTTCTTTTTATCTTTTCTCCGCTTTACATAAACAACTAACTGTCTGTTGGCATAAGATTTCCCGGTACGGTAAACTATCTGAAAATCTGAATTTTTTTTAATACTAGGAAATCGTTTCATCTTATAACCACCATACACAACATATTTTCAGTTCCACACACTTTATCATTGCTTCGTGAAAAAAAAGGTCACAATTTCTTGTGACCTTGATTTATTAAGCTGATAATTTCGCTCTGCCCTTTGCTCTTCTTGCAGCTAATACTTTTCTTCCGCCTGGAGTACTCATTCTAGCTCTAAAGCCATGAACTTTTGATCTTTGTCTGTTTTTTGGCTGGAAAGTCATTTTCATATTGCAGCACCTCCTCTTACTATCGCTTATATGACAAACACATTACGACTATTCTAATTAAGTATCTTCTCAATTATATAGAAAACAAGCAGCTTCGTCAAGTATTTTCTGGAAAATAAAAGCGGCAAAAAAATGCCGCTCCTATAACATGTATCTATCAATTTTTCTTAAACTATATTTTGTGTTTTTATTTCTTAAAAACTGTAGATAATAATACTTTCCCAATCACTGTAACAAGAACAGCTGCTGCAACTGCCTCTGGAATTCCCGATACAGCCACGGTTCCCATAATCAGTCCCCATACTGCATCTATGGCTGCATCCCTTGCCTGAGCGTACTCTCTTGCCAGAAGAAGGTAGATGCTTCCCATAACAAATACCGTGTTGGTCATAGAACCGATAAATCCTGTAATCGGAAGCATAATTATGGAAGGAACCTTTAACTTTTTTAAAGCAATCCATAACCAGCCTGCCACTACACCAATTATAATTCTGCATCCCACAGAAATCCAAATTGCTTTAACCGCACCTGAAATCCCCGTCTTACTGAGAAACGGTGAGAATGCAAAAGAAAGCAAAGTAGGAACCATAGTATTGCTGATTAAAGAGCAAATACCAAAAGTCGCTCCAAGAATAGCTCCCGCTACAGGTCCAAGAAAAATTGCACCCAGAATAACGGGAATATGTACAGTTGTTGCCTTAATAAGTGGAAGCTGAATCATGCCTAAAGGCGTATTTGCCAGAAGAATCACGATTGCTGCCATAAGTGCAACACTGGTCAGCCAACGAGTGTCTTTTTTTGTCTTATTCATTTTTTTCCTCCTGCTACTGTTCTTAATTGATAAGATACAACGCATATTACGGATACATTGTATGAAATCCCATATTAATTGTCAACAACTTATTTATCCACAATATGTGGATAAGTCTGTTGATAAATTTAATAAAATACCTTTATTTTTTCGTTTTTCATTGAAAAACAAGATATTTTGTTATACAATGAATTATAGATTGGGTTAGTTTACGTATCCACAATCATTATTTTATTGTCCACAATCTTTGTGGATACAGACCTATAATAATCAGGAGACCTTAATTATGTTAGAAACACTGAAAGAAAAATGGAATGATATACTAAAATTTCTGAAAGAGGAATACGAAATATCCAATGTTTCTTTTGACACATGGCTTCTTCCTCTTGAATTATATTCCATGGAACAACCAGGAAATATTATAAAAATTATTGTTCCCGACGCAAATTTTCTTGGATATATTAAGAAAAAATATAGCGTAATGCTTAAAGTGTCAATAGAAGAGGTCACTGGAATTAAGTGCAATAACGTTGAGTTTCTTGTGGAAGAAGAAATCAAAAAAAATAAAGAAAATATCAACCATCTGATTAAAAATAACCAGGCTGCAGTCAGCTCTGCCACATTACAGAATGCAAATCTGAATCCTAAGTATACCTTTGATACTTTTGTGGTTGGCGCCAATAATAACCTGGCTCATGCCGCATCTTTAGCTGTTGCAGAATCTCCGGGAGAAATTTACAACCCCCTGTTTATTTATGGAGGCGTAGGACTCGGAAAAACTCACCTGATGCAGTCAATCGCTAACTTCATACTAAAAAATAATCCGAAAGCTAAAATTCTCTATGTTACTTCAGAAAAATTTACCAATGAACTGATTGACGCAATTCGGAACAAAAATAATTTTTCTACCACGGAATTCCGCGAAAAATATCGAAATAACGATGTTCTCCTTATTGATGACATCCAGTTTATTATTGGAAAAGAAAGTACTCAAGAAGAATTTTTCCATACTTTTAATGCACTTCACGAAGCAAAAAAACAGATTATTATTTCCTCCGATAAACCTCCAAAGGAAATTGAGACATTAGAGGAGCGGCTGCGTTCCCGTTTTGAATGGGGTTTAACCGTAGATATTCAGTCTCCAGACTACGAGACACGTATGGCAATCCTCCGCAAGAAAGAAGAAATGGAAGGATACAATATTGATAATGAAGTTATCAAATATATTGCAACCAACATCAAATCCAATATTCGTGAACTGGAAGGAGCTTTAACAAAAATCGTAGCACTTTCTAAACTGGAAAAAAACAAAGAAATTGATATATCACTGGCTGAAAAAGCATTAAAAGATATTATTGCCCCGGGGGATACGAAGGAAATTACTCCAGAATTTATTATTCAAGTGGTAGCAGACCATTACAATCTGACGCCTCTTGACATTACCTCTCAAAGAAGAAATAAAGAAATTGTCTATCCAAGACAAGTGGTTATGTATCTTTGCCGCAATATGACTGGAACTGGACTTCAAAATATTGGAAAAGCTTTAGGCGGACGAGATCATACTACAATTCTTCATGGCATAGAAAAAATAACTTCAGATTTAGAAGAAAATCCTACTTTACAGAATACGATTGATATTCTGAAGAAAAAAATTAATCCTCAATAGTATAAAGTTATCCACATTTTTATGTGGATAACAGGTAAATTTTCTGTGAATAACTTGTAGAAAACGATACCTGTAAAAAACATTCTTATCCGTTGTGGAAAACAGTACAACATTCCACTAATTAAATATCTGTTATCAACAGAATTATAAACGATTATAAACCCTTAATATCTCAAGGAAGATTGTACTTTTACACAAACCCACAGCCCCTACTACTATTACGGCTAAAATTAATTCTATATTATGAAACAAGCCATTTATAAATCGAAAGGAAATTATCAACATGAAACTTCAATTTAAAAAAGATGAACTTCTTAACGGTATTAATATTGTATCAAAAGCAATTCCCTCCAGAACCACAATGTCTATTTTAGAATGTATATTGATTGATACCAATAACAATGAAATAAAGCTTACAGGAAATGATATGGAATTGGGTATTGAAACAAAGGTACAAGGCTCCATTTTAGAGCATGGAAAGATTGCTTTGGAAGCAAAGCTTTTTTATGAAATTATACGTAAGCTTCCTGATGGTGAATCTCCGGTTACCATCACATCTGATAACCAATTCAATACTGTAATTGAATGTGAGAATGCAGTTTTTAATATTCAAGGACATGATGGAGAAGAATTTTCCTATCTTCCCTATATTGAAAGAGAAAAATATATTTGCCTTTCTCAGTTCAGTTTGAAGGAAGCAATCAGGCAGACTATTTTCTCTATTTCTCTTAATGACAGCAATAAAATGATGGGAGGAGAGCTTTTAGAAGTAAAAGATAATACTTTAAAATTTGTCTCTTTGGACGGACATCGCATTTCTATTCGTAATATTAAATTGAAGGATCACTATGAGGATCAGAAAGTAATTGTTCCAGGAAAAACTTTATCTGAGATTAGTAAGATTTTAACAGGAGATAATGAAAAAGAAGTTCTTATCTTTTTTAGTAAAAATCATGTTCTCTTTGAGTTTGAGGATACAATGGTAGTGTCACGTTTAATAGAGGGAGAGTATTTTAAGATTGATCATATGCTTTCCAGTGATTATGAAACAAAAGTAACAATAAATAAAAAAGACTTTATGGACAATATTGACCGTGCCATGATTTTGATTCGCGACAGTGACAGGAAACCAATTATCCTGAATGTGGAAGATAACAATGTAAACATGAAAGTAAAATCTTCCTTCGGTTCTATGAATGCAAATGCTATGGCCTATAAAACAGGAACAGATATTATGATTGCATTTAATCCTAAATTCCTTTTGGATGCTTTGAGAGTCATTGATGATGAGGATGTAACCCTCTATATGATGAATCCAAAGTCTCCTTGTTTTATTAAAGATGAGGAAGAAAATTATATATACTTGATTCTTCCGGTTAATTTTATTAGTGAATAGAGAGGAAAAATATGGAAATAATCAAGTTAAGAGACGAATATATCAAACTTGGTCAGGCTCTGAAAGCTGCTGGATTATGTGAGTCAGGAGTAGATGCAAAATATGCTATTGAAGAAGGTTCTGTAAAAGTAAATGGAGTTGTAGAATTAAAACGTGGAAAGAAATTATACAAGGGTGATGAAGTTATCTATGATGGAAAGACGATTCGGATAGAGTTATGATAATTGAATCTATTGAATTGAAAAACTATAGAAATTATGATGAATTACATATGGACTTTAGTCCAGGAACGAATATTCTTTATGGAAACAATGCACAGGGAAAAACAAATATTTTGGAAGCAGTCTATGTGTGTTGTACTACAAAATCCCATCGGGGCAGTAAAGACAGGGAAATGATTCATTTTCATAAAGAGGAATCTCATATTAAACTGAATATCAGAAAAAATGAAATTTTCTATCGCATTGATATGCACCTGAAAAAGAATAAGGCAAAAGGTGTAGCAATTAATGGTGTTCCTATTCGGAAAGTGAGTGAACTTTTTGGTATTGTAAATGTGGTGTTTTTTTCCCCGGAAGATTTAAATTTAATTAAAAATGGGCCTTCAGACAGAAGAAAGTTTATTGATTTGGAGCTTTGCCAGTTAAATAAATTATATGTCCATTCTCTTATCTCCTATAACCGGGTTCTTATGCAGAGAAATAAACTTTTAAAAGAATTATTTTTTCATCCGGAATATGAGCAGACCTTGGATGTCTGGGATATGCAGCTTGTCCAGTATGGAAAAGAAATTATAAAATACAGGACAAAATTTATTGAGCAGCTTGGAGAGATTATTTATGAGATTCATGGGAAACTCTCTGGAGGAAAGGAAAAACTTAAGATTGTATATGATCCGAGTGCTTTAATGGATGAATTGGAAAATGAAATAAGCCGGAGCAGACAGCAGGATGTAAAACAAAAAACAACGTTGGTAGGACCACATCGTGATGATATTGGATTTTTTATAGATGAAATTGATATTCGTAAATTTGGATCCCAGGGACAGCAGAGAACAGCAGCGCTTTCTTTGAAACTGGCAGAAATTGAGTTGGTAAAAAATCTGGTGAGGGATTATCCGATTCTTTTGCTGGATGATGTGCTGTCTGAGTTAGATGGGGAGAGACAAAATCATCTTCTTTCCGTTATTAAACATATACAAACAATAATAACCTGTACAGGACTTGAAGATTTTGTTAACAACCGCTTTCAAATTGATAAGCTGTTTAAGGTGGTTAGTGGGGCAGTCATAAATGAAAATTAGTTTAGGAGGAAACAACATGAGTGCAGAATACGGAGCAGACCAGATTCAGATTCTGGAAGGTCTTGAAGCAGTCCGGAAAAGACCAGGTATGTATATAGGCAGTACTTCATCCAGAGGACTCCATCATCTGGTTTATGAGATCGTTGATAACGCAGTAGATGAAGCCCTTGCCGGCTACTGTAATAAAATTAATGTGACAATCAATGCAGATAATTCTATTACAGTAGTTGATAATGGCCGCGGTATTCCGGTGGGTATTCAGAAAAAAGCAGGTATTCCTGCAGTTGAGGTGGTATTTACTATCCTTCATGCAGGTGGAAAATTTGGAGGCGGAGGATATAAGGTATCTGGGGGTCTTCATGGTGTCGGCGCTTCAGTTGTAAATGCACTTTCTTCTTTTCTGGAGGTTCGTGTATACCAGGATGGAAAAATTTATCAGCAGAGATATGAACGGGGAAAGGTTGTATATCCTCTAAAAGTAGTAGGAGAATGCTCCCTTGACCAGCATGGAACAGAAGTTCATTTTTTGCCGGATTCTGATATATTTGAAGAGACAGTTTACGATTTTGAGATTTTGAGAATTCGCCTCCAGGAGACTGCATTTCTCACGAAAAATTTAAAAATTATTTTAAAAGATGACCGGGAAGATAAAAAAGAAAAGGTATTTCATTATGAAGGTGGAATTCGGGAATTTATAACTTATTTAAATAAAGGAAAGACAGCGCTTTATGGTAATGTAATTTACTGTGAGGGTCTGAGAGATGGAGTATATGTAGAAGTTGCAATGCAGCACAACGACTCCTATACAGAAAATCTTTACAGCTTTGTGAATAATGTGAACACTCCTGAAGGAGGTACTCATCTTGCAGGTTTCAAAAATGCTTTAACAAAAACTATAAATGATTATGCCAGAAAAAATAAGCTATTAAAAGATAATGAGCCAAATCTAAGCGGTGAGGATATACGGGAAGGGCTTACGGCAATTATTAGTGTTAAAATTGAGGAACCCCAGTTTGAAGGACAGACAAAGCAAAAGTTGGGAAATAGTGAAGCGAGAGGCGCTGTGGACGGGATTGTAAGTGAACAGCTGACGTATTTTCTGGAGCAGAATCCGGCAGCGGCTAAGGCTATTTGTGAGAAATCTGTATTAGCTCAGCGTGTCCGTGCAGCGGCCAGAAAAGCCCGCGATTTAACAAGAAGGAAAACGGCACTGGAGGGCATGGCTCTTCCTGGGAAATTGGCGGACTGTTCTAATAAGGATCCAGAAAAGTGTGAGATTTTTATTGTAGAGGGAGATTCTGCAGGAGGTTCTGCAAAGACAGCACGATCCAGGGATACACAGGCAATTCTTCCTCTTCGCGGTAAAATTTTGAATGTAGAAAAAGCGAGACTTGATAAAATCTATGGGAATGCAGAAATAAAGGCGATGATTACAGCGTTTGGAACGGGAATCCATGATGATTTTGATATTGCTAAATTGCGTTATCATAAGATTATTATTATGACTGATGCAGATGTGGATGGCGCCCATATCAGTACACTGATGCTCACATTCCTATACCGATTTATGCCGGAGCTTATTAGACAAGGATATGTATATCTGGCTCAGCCGCCTCTTTATAAGCTGGAAAAAAATAAAAAAGTATGGTACGCGTACAGTGATGAAGAATTAAATCAGATTTTGAAGGAAGTAGGACGTGATTCCAATAATAAAATTCAGCGCTATAAAGGACTTGGTGAGATGGATGCAGAACAGCTTTGGGAAACCACAATGGATCCGGAGCGAAGAGTTTTGCTCCGTGTGAATATGAATGATGATGTGGCTTCTGAGCTTGATTTAACTTTTACCACATTAATGGGAGATCAGGTAGAGCCGAGAAGGGAATTTATAGAAGCCAACGCGAAATATGTACAGAATTTGGATATATAAACTAAGAGTACATTGAAGAGCAGAAATATAGAAGGAGACTAGTATGGAACCAAATATTTTTGATAAAGTCCATGATATAGATTTAAAAACTACCATGGAAAAATCCTATATTGATTATGCTATGAGTGTTATTGCAGCTCGAGCTCTTCCTGATGTAAGAGATGGTTTAAAGCCAGTTCAGCGTCGCGTTTTGTATTCAATGATTGAATTGAATAATGGTCCGGATAAACCTCATAGGAAATGTGCCCGTATCGTGGGTGATACCATGGGTAAATATCATCCTCACGGAGACAGCTCTATTTATGGAGCCTTGGTAAATATGGCACAGGAGTGGTCTACCCGTTATCCGTTAGTTGATGGTCATGGAAATTTTGGTTCTGTTGATGGTGATGGTGCTGCAGCAATGCGTTATACTGAAGCGCGCTTAAGTAAAATTTCCATGGAAATGTTAGCGGATATAGGCAAAAATACGGTGGATTTTGCTCCTAACTTTGATGAGACAGAAAAAGAGCCTGTGGTACTTCCATCAAGATTTCCGAATCTTCTTGTAAACGGAACAACGGGTATTGCTGTAGGCATGGCTACCAATATTCCTCCTCACAATTTAAAAGAGGTAATTGGGGCAGTAGTAAAAATTATTGATAACCGTGTGGAACAAAATAAGGATACGACAATAGAAGAAGTTTTGGAAATCGTTAAGGGACCCGATTTTCCCACAGGCGCTACAATTTTGGGAAAAGTGGGAATTGAGGAAGCTTATCGTACCGGACGTGGAAAAATTCGTGTGAGGGCAGTGTCCGATATTGAGACACTTCCCAATGGAAAAAGTCGTATTGTTGTGACGGAACTTCCTTATCTTGTAAATAAAGCAAGGCTTATTGAAAAGATTGCAGAACTGGTAAAAGAAAAACGTGTAGATGGAATTACTGATTTGCGTGATGAGTCTAACCGCCAGGGTATGCGCATTGTAATTGAATTGCGCCGTGATGTAAATGCAAATGTATTATTAAACCAGCTTCTAAAATACACTCAGCTTCAGGATACATTTGGTGTTATTATGCTGGCGCTGGTGAATAATGAGCCGAAAGTCCTCAATCTTCTTGATATGCTGAAATGTTATCTGAAGCATCAGGAGGAAGTGATAACCCGGCGTATAAAGTATGATTTAAATAAGGCGGAAGAGCGTGCACACATTTTACAAGGATTGTTAATAGCTCTTGATCATATTGATGAAGTTATCAAGATTATCCGGGGTTCTGATACGGTACAGATTGCAAAACAGCAATTAATGGAGAGATTTGGTTTAAGTGATGTACAATCTCAGGCAATTGTAGATATGCGTCTGCGTGCGCTCACCGGTTTAGAGCGGGAAAAACTGGAAAATGAATATAAGGAATTAATGGCAAAAATCAAGGAATTGAAAGAGATTCTTGCAGATGAAAAAAAGCTTCTTGGTGTTATTAGGAAAGAAATTCTTGTTATTTCTGATAAGTATGGAGATGACAGGAAAACATCAATTGGCTTTGATGAGTTTGATGTATCCATGGAAGATTTGATTCCAAATGAAAGTACGATTGTAGCCATGACAAAGCTTGGATATATCAAGCGTATGAATATGGATAATTTCAAGAGTCAGAATCGAGGCGGCAAGGGAATAAAAGGTATGCAGACCATCGATGAGGATTATATCGAAGATTTACTTTTGACAAAAACCCATAACTATATTATGTTCTTTACCAATAAAGGGCGTGTATACAGAATGAAAGCATATACAATTCCAGAGGGAAGCCGTACTGCAAGAGGAACAGCTATTATAAATCTTCTTCAGCTTCTCCCGGAAGAAAAGATTACTGCGATTATTCCTGTAAAAGAATATAATGACACAGATTACCTCTTTATGGCGACCAGAAATGGTATGGTGAAGAAAACCCCGGTAAAGGAATATGAAAATGTCCGTAAGAATGGTCTTCAGGCGATTGTTCTCAGAGAAAATGATGAGCTGATCGAGGTTAAGGCTACGGATGACAGTAAAGATATTTTCCTGGTAACAAAGAAAGGACAATGTATCCGCTTCCATGAAACTGATGTGCGTATAACTGGACGTGTATCTATGGGTGTTATTGGAATGAAACTCAATGAGGGTGATCATGTTGTTGGAATGCAGATGGATACTCAGGGACAAAACCTGCTGATTGTATCAGAAAACGGTATGGGTAAACGTACTCCAATTGAAGAATTTTCTCCACAGAATCGTGGTGGTAAAGGTGTACTTTGTTATAAGATTACTGAAAAAACCGGCTGTGTTATAGGAGCAAAATTAGTTAAGGATGATCATGATATTATGATGATTACAACAGAGGGTGTTTTAATTCGTATTTCTGTGAATGATATTTCTGTAATAGGAAGAAATACCTCTGGAGTGAAGCTGATGAATATTGATCAAAATTCTGATATTAAAGTGGCAAGTATTGCAAAGGTTCGTGAGGAAGAAAAGATTCCAGAATCCGAAACAAAATTTGAAACCGAAGAATAATTTTTAAATCAGAAAAAAGTTTTTAGAGCCTGTATTCAGTAGTGGTATATGTTGAATACAGGTTTTCATTTTATTTTATAATGTACTGATTTCAGATTATTTTAAAGAAGAGAGGGGAAATAAATTGAGAACGATTCATGTATCAGAAATTACAAAACAGATAAAAGAAATGTGCATAGAAGCCAATCATTTTTTATCAGAGGATGTGGCAGAATGTATGCAGGAGGCCGTAGAAAAAGAGGAATCTCCTCTTGGAAAACAAATTTTATGTCAGTTACAGGAAAATCTTGAAATTGCGGGAAAAGATATGATTCCTATCTGTCAGGATACGGGAATGGCAGTGGTATTTGTCAGGATAGGACAAGAGGTACATATTGAAGGAGGGAATTTGACAGATGCAATTAATCAGGGTGTTCATGATGGATATACAGAAGGTTTTTTAAGAAAATCTGTGGTGGGAGATCCGATTCAGCGGGAAAATACAAAAGATAATACTCCTGCGGTAATTTATTATGAGATTGTAGAGGGAAAACAGTTGGAACTTACTTTGTCTCCAAAAGGATTTGGAAGCGAAAACATGAGCCGTATATTTATGTTGAAGCCGGCTGATGGAATAGAAGGTGTGAAAAACGCAATTTTGTCTACGGTAAAGGAAGCAGGGCCAAATGCCTGTCCACCGATGATCGTTGGTGTGGGAATTGGAGGTACATTTGAAAAATGCGCATTGATGGCAAAGCATTCGCTAACCCGAAATTTAAAGGAAAAATCTCCAATACCACATATCCGTGAATTGGAAAAAGAAATGCTTGATAAGATTAATTGTCTTGGAATCGGACCAGGTGGACTTGGTGGAACAGTAACAGCAATAGCAGTTAATATTGAGACATATCCAACTCATATTGCAGGTCTTCCGGTCGCTGTAAATATATGCTGTCATGTAAATCGTCATACCCACCGTATTTTATGATTATAGAATGGTATATTGTGAAACAAATGAAGGAGAAAGTGTATGGACAGAAAAATAAATGTGCCAATTAGTAAGGAAGATGTGAAAAGTCTTAGGTCGGGTGATTATGTTTATCTGACTGGAACCATTTATACAGCACGAGATGCCGCTCATAAGCGTATGCAGGAGACATTGGATGAGGGAAATCAACTGCCGTTCAATATAGAAGGAAATGTAATTTATTATATGGGACCATCTCCGGCCAGGATGGGTTATTCAATTGGTTCTGCGGGTCCCACTACTGCAAGCAGAATGGATAAATATACACCCAGACTATTAGATTTGGGATTGGGTGCGATGATCGGAAAAGGAAAGCGCAGCAAAGAAGTATTGGAAGCGATTGTCAGAAATAACAGTGTATATTTTGCTGCTGTGGGCGGAGCAGGAGCACTTTTATCAAAAAGAATTTTATCCTCGGAAGTGATTGCTTATGATGATCTGGGAGCAGAGGCAATCCGAAAATTGGAAGTTAAAGATTTTCCGGTTATTGTGGTAATTGATGCTGAGGGAAATAATCTATATGAAACTGCTATAAAAGCTTATGAAAAGTAAAAATATAAATATATTTTCTGCGGAAAAAGGAAATTTAAAATCAAGATATAGAAACAAAAAATATAGATAGTACATATATTGTGGATAGTATTCAAAGTGTGAAAAATCAGTGGAAATAGAACACAAAATTGATGAATTTATGGGTTGACAAAAAAAATGTTATACTATATAATTGTCAATGCGTCTAAAAACAAAGATGTTTTTTGATTGCAGTCATATGGAATTACGAAGTTCGGAGAAATACTCAAGAGGCCGAAGAGGCGCCCCTGCTAAGGGTGTAGGTCGGGCAACCGGCGCGAGGGTTCAAATCCCTCTTTCTCCGCTAAATTCCAGATAATTAATTTTCATTTAAATTAATGAAAAGAAAATTAAAAAATTCTTGACAGAGGATACTTGTTGTGATATGATAAGCAAGTTGCTGCCAAGAATGGAGCAACAGACTGAACCTTGAAAATAAAAGATTGAACAGTGTTTAAAACCCTGAAGATTCTAAAAAAGAAGGGTCTGTAAAGGACTCTTTGAATGAGAACATTCAGAAGTAAAACGAACCAACAACAGTAGAACGGTTAAATGATTAGCGAGCAGTTAATCTTGGAATCGGGATAAATTATATTTGAGAGTTTGATCCTGGCTCAGGATGAACGCTGGCGGCGTGCCTAACACATGCAAGTCGAGCGAAGCATACAGAGGGAAGTTTTCGGATGGAACTGTGTATGACTGAGCGGCGGACGGGTGAGTAACGCGTGGGTAACCTGCCTCATACAGGGGGATAACAGCTAGAAATGGCTGCTAATACCGCATAAGCGCACAGGGACGCATGTCCTGGTGCGAAAAACTCCGGTGGTATGAGATGGACCCGCGTCTGATTAGCTGGTTGGCGGGGTAACGGCCCACCAAGGCGACGATCAGTAGCCGACCTGAGAGGGTG
>CANPMS010000020.1 GCA_947575275.1 uncultured Clostridium sp.
GGATCACCCCTGCATGCGCAGGGAATACTTGGGGTTCGGATTGCCGGAGCCGCCTTTTGCGGGATCACCCCTGCATGCGCAGGGAATACTTGGGGTTCGGATTGCCGGAGCCGCCTTTTGCGGGATCACCCCTGCATGCGCAGGGAATACACTAAAAAAACCACGAAAATAAAGGAATCTTTGATTCCAACTCCTCACAATTTATTTAGTTCTAAATAGATCCTATAAGTTAACTCACAGTCTGTCAGTGCCCTATGCACATTGGTGGTATCTAAAGAAAAATATGCTGCCACTGTTTTTAATTGATAATTTTCCAGATCGTCTATTTTCCGGCGAGCAAGCTGTAAAACATCTCTTGTTTTCTTTATCGTTATAACTTTTCCCACTCGTTCACCCAGCCTTTGAAAAAAATTCATATCAAATTTTACGTTATATCCAATAACTAAATCTTTTCCGACAAATTCCTGAATCTTTTCAAACGCTTCCTCTTCTTTCATCCCCTGACTTTCTATCATCTCATTTGTAATCCCTGTCAGCTTTGTCACTGCCTCTGGTATGTTGCTTTCGCACTGTACAAAGCATTGGAACCGGTCATCTATTACATCTTCAGTGACTTTCAACAGACCCACCTCAATAATCCTATCATTATCGTAATCCATCCCCGTTGTCTCTACATCCATCACCACATAACTGGGGGACATCTTATTTTTTAAAGCAACTGCCTGCCTCCTGTATTTTGAGGCTTTACTGAACCCTGGTTTTAATAAACTACTATTTACTGCATCACTGTTTAATACAAATGGCTTTTTCATTAAGGTAATGCCTTCATAATCTGTTGCCACCCACGTTGTATTATGGGTCATGAATGCGTATCCCTGCTCATTATTTGTAGAATAGACCATGGTTGCCTGCCCGCTTCTGATGCTGTCACAGACTCTGCTCCACAGTTCATCCCGCACTTTAGCGCTCAATTTTCCTATGTAGACTCCCGTATTCACCTCACTCAGCCATTTTGACAAATCCCCCCTAAGCCCCGGCGGACAATTAGTAACAGATATAACGATCACTTTCTATCACCCGCTTCTGCATAAGAAATGCCATGCTCCACTTCACCTTGTATATTATCCCAAAGATAAAGCGTGCTTTTATAGTCCTCTTCCTGCCATTGTCCGTCAGCCAGCAAAAACTTTATATCATGAACCATGCGCTCTAAAATGCGCCCTTTTCTTAGCTCATCCCGCAATCTGCGTCTTGTAGCGCTCCCTATGTCTTCCACATTTTCCGCTGCCATCTCAAAGGCGATCGGTATCGTAGTGGACGCCTTATATAAATCAGCAATATCATATACAAATGATAACTCATGCCCCACATGTACAAAACCCAAGCCTGGAGAACAGCCAAGAGCGCATATTACCGCATGGGCAAGACCATATAAACAGGCATTTCCTGAGGATAATGATTGATTAACCGGATCCCCGCTTTCATAATCCTCCGGGCGATAATCCCGTTTTGTCCATGGTACATTCCATTTTTTCGATTGTTCCCGATACACAGCACGAATTCTGCTGCCCTCCCGCCCTCTTAACTGCTGCATTGTCATTTTTGACACATCTTCATTTGGAAATCTCATCTGATACATCATCCTTGCAACTTGAATATGCTTCTTTTCGTTGCTGACCAGCTGTGCCTGTTTCAGTAAAAGAGTTGCATGGCTGGTCAATGCTCATCCATACGCATAATACCGAACCCCATGTTCTCCCACCCAGATAACGGTAACTCCCACATCACCTATCAGCTCCATCGCCCTGTGGGTCACATCCGTTCCTGGCCCCAACAACAAAACAGAAATTGCTGCTGCCGGAATGTGTGTGATACCGCTCTCATCCTTTACTGTAATTGCGCTGTTGTCCCTGCTGATTCTGCACCTTTCCAAATAAATAAATGTCATACGATCCTGCACCCGAGGCAACGCCTGAATTGCTGGCTTTTCTGTCCTCTCCTTACCGTCCATTTATACCCCCATCCGTACAATCGTTAGCATCCCCATGCCATACGCCTTTTCCCGGCCTATCCCATTGACAAGCGTATCCCTGAAAAGCTCCACATCTTCCACACATAACCTGCCTTCAAACGCCACCTCAAGAATCCGCACCCTTTGACTGGAATTCCTTTTAGAAAATACCCGCCAGTTGGAGTCCATAACATCTGCCCCATCAGGCGGAATGCGAAAACCTCTTTTCGCTGCCTGAGCATGCAGCCACTCCAATTGACGTTTTTTTGAAACGTGCGCTTCAATCTTTCCCCTTTTTTTCTCGCTCTTGACGCTGTGCACCGGATTTGCTACCAGACGGAAATGCCATTCCGAGCCTTTTTCAATACGCTCCAATAACCCGTCATACTCCTTTGATTCCCCGCAATCATCCTTAAATCCAAATTGAGCGGCTATTCCTGACAAATTCGGTTTCTCAGCGCTTACAATCAATAAATATGTTTTACCTCTCAACACATCGATTCGCCACAAATTTCTGTTTTGTTTTTCCAAAAACGCCTCTTCCACAGCGCCATGGATTTTATTGGGCGAAATCAGTGCCATCTGTGTTTTTCTTTTTGACACATCTAACAGCACCCTTGAAAAATACATAAACCTCACCTCAATTCCAGCATGGGATCATGTTCTGTGGAAACAGAATACTGCCCTTTTGCTACGATTTTTCCAGGCATCTCCTTCATATATCGGTATCTGTACTCCCGCCTGAACGGTGAAAAAGATACGGGTATATCTTTTTTCATGCCTTCTCCCCGCACATCATCCATCACAATTCTAAGCTCCAGAGTATCAGAAAAACGAAACAGGGCGTTCCTGCCCCAAACTGGCACAAGCCATTCTTCTTCAAGAAGGGACTGGTACAAATCACCGCTCCGTATCCCTAATACCAGCGGCAGAGTTGGCGGGCAGGAGCGCCTTCCTAAAAAAACCGCAAATTTTGGATACATGAGAGCCTTCTCCAAATCCTTCAAAAACCCAATATCCTCACAGCTTAATCCCGCCAGAAATACGGCGTCGCTTAAATAGACCCTGTTGGAAAGATTGGAATTCAGTTTCCCACCCATCTGAGTAATCTGAAAATCATTCAGCCTCCTTCCCTGCTTATCAACTCTGACGCCAAATTCCAATTTTGCCAAATCCTCCAGGGAATCATCTCTTTTTCTTCCAAGAGCCGATGCCAGTATCCCGATTACTCCGCTTTTTGTTGGCTCATAATCCGTTTCCCGATTATCATATACGGATTCTGAGCCCCACGACTGCAATGGAGCGCTCAATCTAAGCAATAGTGTGTACAAGCCATCACTTCCCTTCATCAAAGTACTTTCCCGTCTCCTGCTCAATTTCCTCTAAAAGCTCCGCCAAATTTACCTTTTTAGCAAAATCTCCATGTTCTCTGCCAATTACCCATGCCATGGAAGGGGCGGCCACATAATCCGCATATACTCTGCCTGCTTCCTTCATCAATTCTGTCTCTGACACTTCTTCATAACCCTTATTCCCTGCAAAAACCGGTTTTTCAAACGCCCCTGCTAAATTCACCGGCTGATCTCCACGCAATGCAACATAAACCATACTGGGAAGCGTTCTATTTGCAAACGTGTTCTGCTTTCCCGTAGGCATTGAACGGATAAACGCCTCTGCAAATCCTCTTACCGCCATTTTCAGTTCATCTGCATTCAGGTTTTCCGCCAATTCTCTTATATTAACCGTTGCATAACGATACAAGGTAGACGAGTTAAACTCCACCGTGCCCAAATGTCCTGCACCGGCAGTGTCTTCTGGCCCGCAATCGTCTACTGCAGTAAAATAGTCATACTCATTATTCACCGTATGAGTAGATATGCTGTGGGCTACCTGCGCAGCCGCATCGTAATTCAGGCTTGGATTACTTGCCGCCATGCGTCCAAACAACAGAATATCCACACTTGGCTCGCTATTCACAGCCTTTTCCAAATCAGCTTTGTACGCTTTCTTCTTTGCTTCTTTAGAAGAGGAATCTTTATGATATGCTGCAGCTAATTTGGCAATATTTTGAATTTGACGGGAGCTGACAAAAAAGAGCGCATCTTTTTTATCTGATCCCGCTTTAATTCCTACCAGCTCCAAAACCTCATTGACTGTTTTCCCAACCTCCTCAATACTGATTTCTTTATCGTCTGCACACATTTGCTCTGCAACCAGCTGTGGGAGCTTTTTCGTCCGATACCCAATGTAATCGGCTGTAAATAATTCCTTAAACATCTCTCTCATGGCGCTTTTCCACGCCTGTGAAGATACCCTGGCCCTCATCGTTCCCCCATACATTGCAGTCTTAGGGCTTCCTGTGTCGTCCCTGTTCACACAACTAGGTGGAACCGTCTGGATTACGTGAAAATCGATGTACAAATTTCTGCTCATATGCTTTTCTCCTCTTCGTGTTTATCTTCGTTACTTTCTTTTTTATTTCTTCCGCCATAAAAATCCTGCCCCCACTTCAGGCACACTTGCCTCTTTCCCTCGGGAAACCGCATATCATACAAATCCACCGCCAGCTTTTTATAGTTTATGGAGATGCCAAAACTTTTCAGAAGCTGCACAATCCCGCGTAAATGGTGGGCTAACTCCTTCCTGTTCGCCGATGTGGTCAGCATCCGCAGTTTTTGCACCATCCTCTGCTCTGCATTCGGGTCTCCTTCATATGCGTTTACCAGCACATACATTACTTTTCCCAGGCTAATCTCCTCGTCAGTGTGCATAGGACGGCTCTTAACCTCATATCCCTGCTGGTGCAGTGCATACAAAGTCAGTGCAACGTAGCATGCCCACTCTTCGTTTGTGGCATTTCCGTTGTCGCTCAAAAACTCCTCCGGCATATTTGACAAAAAGATTTCCAAAAGCTGAGGAATCTCTCCCAGTTCATGCCCTATGCCGCGCCGCAGATTTGCCAGCATTGCCTTCCCTTCGCCTGAATCTGCTTTTTTCTGCAGCATATCTATTTTTGTGCCCACAAAATTTTCTATTTTTGTTTTTTTACTCATTCCCTCGCCCTTCTACCCCTCATCTTCGGTTTTTATGTAAATTTTGCTTAACTCCTTCAAATATCCATTCATAATCCCCGGAATCGTCAATAACCTTTTTCTTCCCCCCTTTAATTCATCCTCTCTGAACATATAAACGTCTGGTCCCAAATTGTTTATGTAATCCTCAACTGTCCTTCTGGCATAATAATAAGATTGCCTCTCCCATTCCTCCTCTTTTTGTTCCGGGTTGTCCGACATTGGTTCTATTCTCTTAAGCCATTCTCTGAACGGACCATCTATGGAGAAGTAATATTGTCTGATAAGGGCATCTTTGATGCCGCTTTTTGCAGAGCCGTTTCCATGTAAAAGCTTATTCAGGTTATAAGCAGCATGGTTCAGCGCCTCTGTTGCCACAGTCTGACATTTCTCAACCTGCTCAAAAATGTGACTTCTCCATACCCTTTTCCGAGCTGCCAGCAAATCTGCCGACATAGTAAGGGCATCATTGACATAGTCTCCATAAGTGTAATTCATCTGATCTCCGTACACCATTCCAATCATTTTAAACGTAATCATAGAATTTGACGGAAGCAGACGATTACAATACAGCGTGCTAACCCACTCCACAACCCCGGGAATGTGCACTTTACCGTCCTCACCTTTCTTACTGCTGCAATCTAACAGCGCTGGAAATTCCCTCCATGTATGAACCGCCGGATCATGTGTCCTGGGTAAGAAACGCTGCGCATCTGTTTTCTTATCCTGTTTTTTCAATTTCCAGATGGTCATGGGCTCATTAAAATCATCTTCAAGGGGACAGAAATCTCCTCCCATCGCACGAAATCCCGTCAGATTACCCTCCTCATTCCTCTTCAACATAATACGTCTGGATTGTATGGTATACAATTCAGGAAGGTTATCAAACCTCTCTCTTTGACATCCCTGCCCCATCCGCACTGCCTGCTCCCAGACAGGTTTTGGCTCTCCCCATAAATCCCCATCCGTACTCCTGGCGCATAAATTCAACATCAGAATCTCAAACAGATTCTCCCCGTTCACCATGACAAAGCCAAGCTGTCCCAGTCTGCCCACTCCCACAGGCAGCCCCATACCTGGAGCTCCCTTGTCCGTTTTCAGATTTACTGCATATGCGTTCAAATGTACCAGCCAGCGCGCCGCCTCTTTGTAGCTTAAACGGTATAATGCTTCACCCTCCGTCATGCTGAAGTGATGCCTGGTTTTTCCATTGTTGCTTTCTTTCACATTGCCCAGCAGACATTCCACACCATAATCCGTCCCATACTGCAAATCCTTCACCTGCCAAAAAGGTGTCTCCGGGTGAAACAGCCAAAACCTTTCACGCCAGGTTTCCAGATAATCCCTTACAGCCTGTTCTGGAAATCTTCCCTTTTTCCAATATCTCTGCCAACGCCTCAGTACCGTATTTCCTTCTGCCCCCTCATCGTCCTCCTCATCATCCACTTCGTCTTCCATATCGTCCCTCTTCATCAGAGCTGCCCTCGCCCCATCCCCATCGTACCGATAAAAAATGGTCACTGCTGCCGCAAGCAGCAGCCGAAGGATTGCTGCGTCCTGAGTCGGCATTTCCCCGGACAGATTTTTATACTCGTGAGCATGTATGATGACATCTGTCAGCGAAACTTCCTTTTGTTCCAATGATGGCGTTATCACCCTGATCCAGGGTTCATCCAATAGGTTAAACTCCTTCTCCTGCATCTTTTTCCTCCTAGTATTATAAAAATGTACAGGTGTTCTTTAACACCCCCCTCCACTGCCACATATTGTCCCCGGAATCTTATACGTCCCCTGGATACAACATCCGGCTAAAGTCCTTTCCCGTCTAGTTCTAGGATAACCGACATGTCTGTATAGATTTCTTTTTCTGTTTCTTCCCACATCCATGACACCCTCTCCTTCCGTGCGTCCATCTGCACTCTGCTTATCGTTTATTTTATTCTACCACAAATTTTACATTTTTCGGCTCATATGTCATAAATAGCAGCTTTAATGTAATAATTGGTCAAAAAACGTCAAAAAATAAAAGAATTTAGACCTGGCTTTTAATAGTTAATCTCTCGTATTCCAATCCTTTTTCCAGACTGTACCGTAAGGTGTACCCGTTCAATTCACCACGATTCTCCTGATCCAACACTAAAATCACTTCTTCCTGCAGCCATGGGGACAACTGCCATTCCGGCAATTCTCTTTTGTTTTTCTCTTTCAATTCACTCACAATATCATCCCTGTCACTACACTCGGCGCAAAAAACATGAGGCAGCTTTAACCGCTGCATGGCAATTTTGCGTCCTTGCTCACTGTCTGGAACCCGCATGGGTGAAAGAGCAGAATCTTCCCCCATCTCTTCTCCCAGAAACAGAATTTCTCCGTCCTTCCCTCTTTTCATCAACAGAACTTCTATGGAAGACACCCCATCTCTGACTCTTGCTTCCGCCATTTTCTCACTTGAGCCCTCCAGATTGTCAAGAATCGCCTGCATCGTCTTCCCCACCGGACTCTTCAGCAAATAGTTTTTTGCTCCCTCTCTTTTCCCCCTTATCCTTCCTTCGCGCTGTTCCTGGGCCGCCATATACATCTCCCCATGTATTCCCAGATCGTCCTCATCATCATAGACTCTCTGCACTAAATTAGAAATGTCACCGGGTATCTTTATCTCTTCAGGCAAAATGTGTTCCGTCCTCATCAAAAAGTAGTCGCGGTATACCGCCCTGGTTCCCTCATCGTATGATTCTCCATCCTCCCGCAAAATAATACACTCTGGATTTTGCAGCCGTCCCGGTCTGGAACAGGTTCCATTTCTCCCATCCCGTTCATGTCTGTGCAGCCGCCCAATTCTCTGCAGCAGCAAATCCATTGGGCAAAGCTGTGTCACCATAATATCAGCGTCATAGTCCAAAGACTGCTCCAACACCTGGGTTCCAATCAGTATAAACCTTGTTCTGTCAGCATCCTTAGAGGATTTCCCCATCTTTTCCAATAAAATCTGTTCCTTTTTATATCGATCCGGCATGATAAATTGGGCATGGCATAAAACCAGATTTACATTTTCCATTCTGCTGCTGCATTCCTCATAAATCTTCTGCGCGGCTTTCACCGTATTTACAATAATACAGGCACATCCCCCCTCCTGAAGCCTGTCATCTAACAGCTCAATCATGTCTGAAATACCATCTGCATGCCGAATTTTCACTGTTTTATCCGGTATGTTCTGTTCTATGGCTGCTTGTCCAATCGTCTCTCCGTCCGTCCAGGTTAAAAGAGGATAACCGGTATGTTTCTTCCAATCAGACTTTACACATGTAATCTCCTGTTTTTTCTTCTTTAAATAGTACCTGGAATATGCCTTTGCGTAGCACTCCACCAACGCTTTCCGTCTCTCAAACGGCAGCGTTGCCGACAGCAAAATAACCGGCACTCCATATGCCGCCATCCACTGTAACGAGCGTTCCAGATACTGGTTCATATAGGCGTCATACGCGTGACATTCATCAATAACGACTACTTTTCCAGCTAGTCCCATATGCCTTAACATAAAGTGTTTCCGTCTCAGGGAAGCCATCAGAAACTGATCCACCGTCCCTATAACAAAATCTGCCAGAAGCGCTCTCTTACTGCCTTGAAACCAGGGATTCACCTCTATTCGCTCATTGTCCTGCCCATCATCATCTACGTACGCCCTTCCTTTCATAATCAATTGATGGTAGTCTTCATTGAACTCCGCGGAACCATGGACAAGCCGGATAGCATGCACTCTTTTCTCAGAAACTTTTACTCCCCATTGATATAGCCTTCTAAATAAACCATTACTTGTCGCCTGGGTGGGAAGTCCATAGAATATCCCTCCCTCCTGCTTTTTGGATGCCAATATTTCCGCCGCCCCCAATGCAGCTTCCGTCTTCCCAACACCCATTTGCGCCTCCAGAACAAATATGCCGGGAGTTTTGGTGTTATTAACTACTTCCAGCATACATTTCTGCACCTCGTTTGGCAGGAATCCAAAGCGTTTTTCAAATTTCTCTTGATCCATTCTTTCCACTTTGGAGTGCCATCTATCTGGAAAGGCTGCCCGCGCCCATCCCTTACGAATTCTCTCCGGATATACACGTTCATCTCCATAGTCTTCCAAAGATATCGGTGGGAAGAAGTCTGTATTGCTGGCAATCCAATCAGCTATGATGAGCAGTCCTGAAAGCAGCACCTGTGCCTCCAAGGTCAGAATGGGCAGATCACTGACTGTTTGAACCCCTGCCAATTCTAATGCCTGGCTTAAAATATCTTCCCATGCCTCTTTCCACAAAGCCTTTGCTTCATCACCGCTCTTTCTTCCAAAGAAGTTTATGGGATGCAACTGGAGCAGGTCAGGCTCTCCCATAACAGAATCCGCACCTATGGGTTTTCCATGATGCGCCCCCACCACCATTGCAAGACTTTCATGAACTCCAAACCCTGTCACATCACTTTGCAGAATCCATTGTCCCGCATGGGCATGAGGCGTTTTTCCCTCTTCCCTGCGTGTCGTATTCACCAGGAAACCCTTGCCTGTGATTTCCTCACGCTTTCCAATACAGGATTCTGTTATCATGTTTTGAAAATAGGAGGTTGCCTTTCCTATATCATGTGTTGCCGCAAGGAAAACGGCTGCTGAGGAAAATTGTTCATACTCCAGCTTGGTTGCTGAAAAAACAGACTCCGAAACCCATCCTGACACCAGTCTCTTCATGACACCTGCAGTATCTCTTAAGTGCATCCACAATGGCAGCCACATCTCCTCTGAATTTCTGTCCGTCTTTGCCATCAATATCTGGTATCTCTTTTGCATATCCACCCTCCAATATCTGGTAATTTTGCAATTATAATATCTAATCATTTTATTTACGTCAATAAAAAATTGATCAAACTTATCCCAAAAAGGCAGAGGCAAAATCAGCTTTTGCCTCTGCCTTTTCCCCACCTGGTTCGCCGCTTTTTTGTCCGCCCTATTCCGCCATCCTTTCCCGAAGCTTGGCAAGCGCTTTCTTCTCAATCCGCGATACATAAGACCGGGAGATTCCCAGCTGCAGCGCAATCTCCCTTTGAGTTTTCGGTGTTTTTCCAAACAGCCCGTATCGCATTCCCACTACCAGCTTCTCCTGTTCCTTTAAACAGTCTTCATAGGCCTCGTACAGTTCCCGAATATCCTGGCTTAAAATAATATCTTCCAGCACCTCACGGTTCTCCATCTCAATCACGTCCACAAGGCTGACTGCCTCTCCATCCTTATCGACGCCAATCGGTTCAAAAAGCGATACCTCACGGGTGTATTTTTTACTGGCGCGCAGCAGCATAAGGATTTCATTTGCAATCCTCTCCCCAATGCGGTTTCCCCAAACTTTTACTTCCCTCCCCGTCTCAGAATTTGTCATCATCGGGAGCGCCCAGTAAAATTACATGAGCGTTCTGCCCGTCCCAGACTACCTTGCGGACCACTGTGCAGACAGCAGCCCTTTTTTGCTCAACTGTCATCTTCTCTATATTTTCCCCAAATACAGAAAGCATCCGGCAAAGCACACCAAATTCCATATCATTGATGACACTTCGGGAAGCCAGCAGCTCCAATTCCTGAATACGGGCGATGTCAGCCTCCCATTCCTGATGAAGCTGCCCAATACGTTTTTCCACATGACTCCTCACACCTCTGTCACCCAGTTCAATCAGAGAGTCCACCAGGGAATTCATTTTCTTCTCAATATCCGCTCTTTCCTGTTTCAGCAGAGCGAGCTGTTCTTCATACCGGGTGTAATTGTCGGTGCAGGATTTTCGGCTCTGCTCCAACTGCCTGATAAACGCTATTTTATCATCCTCAAGCACTTTAATCCGCTCAATCACTTCCATATCCATAAGGTTACCATTTACGTTTTTTCCATTACACACATTTCTCCGGCTGCGCTCTTTCATTTTGCATACATAGGTAAAAACCATCTTGCCATCTGCTGTCTTCTGCCTGCCGAGCTTTGGATACATCCGGCTGCCGCATCGACAATATAAAAGTCCGGTAAGCAATGCTTCATTGCTGCGCGGTCTGCGGAAAGCCTTGGACTTATTGCGCTCCAGAGATTCCTGTACACTGATCCACACCTTACCGGGAATCAAACCGGGATGCTGCCCAACAGAAATAATCCATTGATCTACCGGCAGGAATACTGCCGCTCTGCCCTTTTCCTGATTCGTTCGATTATACGCCAGAATCCCATGCTGCCCGTCAAACTCCTTAAAGCCAGAAAACAGGTCAGCTTTCCGATTTATAAAATATTCATAGGCATCCTGATCAGCAATCAGATATACCGGATTTTGCAGAATCCCCTTAATAGAAAATCGAGTGAAATATTTGCCGTTCTTGGAAACCAGCCTGAGCTTCATAAGCTCAGCCTCCGTCATAGTCAGAGAGTTGGTCTCAATAAACAAATCATAGATGGTTCTGACTGTATCAGCTTCCTCCGGGATCAGTTTCAGCCTGCAGGTCTTCTTTGTCTTTCCGTCAACAGAAACGCTCTTAACACTTTCCGAGGCATAGCCGGTGGGAGTCGTCCCACCCAGCCATCGTCCGGTTTTAGCCAGCTCGTGCATGTTGTCCCGGATACGCTCCGCAATAGTTTCCCGCTCAAGCTGAGAAAAAACCGAGGCAATATACATCATGGCTCGTCCCATCGGTGTGCCGGTGTCAAACTGCTCTTTAATCGAAACAAATGCAATATTAAGGCGGGACAACTCTTCAATCAAACCGGAAAAGTCACTGATATTTCTGCTGATACGATCCAACCGATACACAATAATAATCTTGAACTTTCCCTCTCTTGCATCCTTCATCATCCTCTTAAAACCAGGGCGGTTTAAGTTGCCCCCAGAGAAACCCTCGTCTTCATATATGACAACATTTTCAACGGTCTCATCCCCATAATTGGCACGGATATATTCTCTGCACAGCTCCGCCTGATTGCCGATACTTTCGCCTTTCCCGGTAAACTTGGATTTGCGGGAGTAGATGGCTATACAGTCATCATTTTTTCGCATCTTTCCTTCTCCATACATTAATATATGGTACATCTTATGCGGTTACACTATATGTTTATAAATGTTTCCCCATAAAAAACAAAATCCTTACTCTGCTGTAGTGATGCTGGATACAATTTCGTCTACCATCTCCTGGCTATCCGGAAGATAATTGATTACCATGGAGACCATGTGTACGCCCTTCCTCATGCTGTAAACGTCCTGATACATAGCGCCTCCCATAGCGGAAGAGTGAAGCTTGGCAAACGTATTGACGCCCAGAGTGACGTTTTCTATTTCACCAAACTCATACTGCAAATCTGCCACTTCGCCCAACTGCTCCTGAGCTTGGGTAAGGTAAGCTTCTCCATCTTTGTTAGCAGGATCACCTATAAGGAGGAGCTCGTAATATAAGGAAACATTGCTAACGCCATCAGGCAGCAATACAAAAAAATCATAATCGAATAAGGTTTCCTCTATCTGGAACTTGGCATCTGAATAATCTCCAACATTACCGCTGTTCTTCAGACGATCCACAGTATCTTCTCTTACCTGTTTGATTTCCTCCTCCGTCATAATCGTAACGTCATCCGGAAACGTGATCTTCATATTCAGCCAGTTATTGGTAAAAGTAGTTCCATCCCAGATACCTCTGGAGAACACTGCAGCGTCTGTTGGTTCAGCCGTCGTTTCCTCCCCGGTGGTTTCCTCCCCTTTCTCCTCACCTGTTGTGGCTGCTTCCGCTGTCTCCTCTGTGGTCATCTCCGTGTTCTTAACATCTTTGCAGGACGTAAGATTCATCGCCAAACCCACCGCCATCATAAAACATAACCATTTCTTTTTCATTTTCATTCCTCCCTGATTAAAAATTAAGAGGACACCATACAAGATGTCCTCTCAAAAATACTACAGGCAACGCTAATCCTTACTCTGCTGTGGTGATGCTGGATACAATTTCCTCTGCCATCTCCTGGCTGTCCGGAACATAGCTGATTATCATGGAAACCATACGTCCGTCCTTGTTCATGCTGTAATAATCCTGATACATAGAGCCTCCCATAGCAGAAGCATGAAGCTTGGCAAAGGTATTGCCGCCCAGAGTAACATTTTCTATTTCATTGAACTCGTACTGCAAATCTGCCACTGCCGCCAACTGCTCCTGAACTTGGGCAAGGTAAGCTTCTCCATCCATCTTCCGTCCAAGAACGTCCTCATAAACTAATGAAGCGTTGCTGGAGCCGTCAGGCAGCCATACCATAAAGTCATAAACTGATAATGCTTCCTGTTCCTTGAGCTCAGCATCTGAATAATTGCCGTTGTCCTGCAGAACGTCTTGTCCAACTCCCGTTGCCTGTTTGATTTGCTCCTCCGTCATAATGCTAACGTCATCGGGAAATGTAACCTTCATGTTCAGCCAGTTACTGGTGAAGGTATTTCCATCCCAGGTACCTCTGGAGAACTCTGCAGCACCCGTTGACTCAACCGTGGTTTCCTCTGCATTCGTCTCACCGGTTGCCGTCGTCTCTCCTGTGACCGCCCCTGTGTTCTTAGCACCCCCGCAGGCTGTCAGATTCATCACCAGGCCTGCTGCCATCATAAGGCATAACCATTTCTTTTTCATTTTAATTCCTCCCTGATCAAAAAATAGAAACAGTTTAAATTATATCACACTTTCTTCCAATTTCCTAGAGAAAAACCGAAAAATTTTAAGCATTGAGGCTATTTCCCGCTCATAGATTGAAGCATCAGGGAGGTGTATAGTATCAGAACAGGCGCTCCGGTTCATATCATTGTCCATTATCCAGAAACAAAAGAAGGGAAATATCAACTGGCGCAGAAAGTCGCCAGCATCCATGCTGATATGGTCAGCCGATATATTCAAAAACTAAATTGTCCTTCGGACCAAAAAGCCAAGCTGCTTGACGCAGTCATTGCATCCACAACAAATTCCTGTTTGTGATAGGATAGCATTTTCAATACATTTCGCCGCATAGGTGGCAAGGCGGGAGCCCCGGTCTGCATGGAAGGTCCCAACCGCTTTAATCAGACCGATTGCGCCAACGGAGAGCAAATCCTCCATATCGTAATCTGTGTTCTGATACTTTTTCGCCACATGGGCCACCAGCCTCATGTTCCGCTCAATCAGCATGTTGCGAGCTTCCTGGTCACCCTCTTTGCAGCGCTCTAAATAAATGCTCTCCTCTCCTGGTGTCAAAGGCTTCGGAAATGTCTTCAAAGAAAGCCACCTTAAAGCATACTTAATTAAAGTTTATGCTTCGGTGGCTTTTCCGGTGCTCTCACTGCTTTTACAAGTTTCGGTTAATACCCATAAAAAATCCGGGTAATGGGAGAATCCTTGTCAAGAATCAGGGTATTATTGCCGCCCTTTAAAGATTCCCTTGCTGCGTCCAAGGCTCGGACAAAATTGTAGAAATCCGCTTTTGCTTCATCATTGTAGGCATTGGACAGAATCTGCATATACTGTGCCTCGCCCTCCGCCTTTATTTTCTCCGCCTGTGCTCTGGCCTCAGACAACATCACGGAGACCTCCTTGGTGGTATCATTTTTAATTTTCTGCGCCGAGGAGTTTCCCTGTGCCGTATAAGATGCGGCAATATTATTGCGCTCAGAAATCATACGGTCATATACTGCCTGCTTGTTATCATCCGGCATATCAAGCGACTTTGTCTCCACAGCCAGAACCTGAATCCCATATCCGTCCAGAGAACTGCCGATATTGCTGCTGATGTCCAGCGCCAGCTTGCCGTCCCGGTTCTCAATAATCTCTAACTGATCCATGTTGGAAATCACAGACTTCATGGAGGAGAACACTGACGCCGAGATGCGGGACTGTGCCTGCGCCAGCTGACCGTTTAAATGTCTCGTAAACAGCACCGGGTCAGAGATTTTCCAGAGCACAAATGCGTCGGCAATCATGCTTTTCTTATCTTTGGTGATAACATCCGATTTAGGTATATCGTAAATCTGCAGCGATTTTGGCAGGGACGCACTGGTCTGAATAAAGGGAATCCGAAAAGAAACCCCGGGATTTTCCTCCACCCGCACAATCTCGCCGAACTGGCGCACAATCTTATATTCATTTGGATAAGTGATAACCAGAGAACTTCTAAGGATTACCAGCGCTGCCACAACCACAATTACACGAGCCACTTTTCCTATCATCTTCATTGTGTCATCTCCTATTCTGCCACGTTGAAGCTCTCCAGCGGCAAGAGCTTCTGAGCGCCGTTTTCATCCATCAGATACACTTTCATATTAGGCAGCACCCCCTCCATGGTCTCATAAAACATACGCTGCTTTGTAATAAGCGGATACTTGGAGTACTCCTCGTACATCTGCTCAAAACGGGACACCTGTCCCTGTGCCTCGTTGATACGGGCCTCCTTCTCCGCCTCCGCATTTTTGATAATCTGATCACACTCCGCCTCTGCCAATGGAATCTTCTCGTTCCTGTCTTTATTGGCATTGTTGATAGCGGTCTCCTTTCCCTGCTTGGCATTCTCCACATTTTTAAAGGCGCTCAAAACCTCATCCGTAGGAGGAAACGCATCCTGAATCGTAATATTGACCACAGAAAGCCCAATATCCTCTGCGATCATGCGATTGGTCAGCTTCTCCTTAATTTCAGACTGAATTGCAGCCTTCCCTGTAGTAATCACATCATCCACATTATAAATTCCCACCGTATCGCGGATATAGGACTGGGCCAGCATTTTTAAAGTCGCTTCCGGCTCAGAAGATGCAAACAGATACTTTACCGGGTCATTGACCATATATTCCAGATAGAAGTCCGTGTCCACAAAATTAAAATCCTTTGTAATCATAATAGCCTCCTCAGCTATGGACTGCTGTGTATCCGGCATATAGCCAATAGGCATTCCCTTAATTCCCTTAGAAACGTGGTACACCCGCTGGATAAAAGGGATTTTAAAATGAAGTCCTGCCTGAGTCTCCGCCTGAGGATTACCCAATGTTGTTACCACTGCGTAATTTTCCTCATCAAGCACATAATAGCTATTTGCTATAAGAAACAGCGCCAGAACAAGCAAAATTACCAGTCCGCCTCCCTTCGTCAGGACTCCGGGGACTCTGGTTTTTTTCACCGGGTTACCATTAGAGTCAAACCTCTCTGTCTCGTTATCCTGCTGCCGACCTTGGCGTACCGTCCTTTTCTGTGTCATTTTCTGAAATAAATAACCAAAGGGATTCTGATCCATTCTCTCACCCTCTCTTCACAATTTTAATGATGGAACAGGCGTATCCCCGTAAATGCCATGGCAATTCCATACTTGTTGCAAGTTTCAATTACATTGTCGTCACGCACAGAGCCCCCCGGCTGCGCAATATACTTCACACCGCTCTTATGGGCACGCTCGATATTATCTCCAAAGGGGAAGAAAGCATCAGAACCCAGCGCTACGCCGCTCATCTGATCCAGCCATGCCCTCTTCTCTTCCTTTGTAAACACCGGCGGCTTTACCTTAAATATTTTCTCCCAGGCGCCATCCGCCAATACATCCATATACTCGTCACCGATATAAACATCGATTGCGTTGTCACGATCAGCGCGTTTAATCCCGTCCACAAACTGCAAGGAGAGCACTTGGGGCGCCTGACGCAGAAACCAGTTATCTGCCTTCTGACCTGCCAGCCTGGTACAATGAACCCGGGACTGCTGTCCCGCCCCAATGCCAATCGCCTGGCCATCCTTCGCATAGCAGACAGAGTTGGACTGGGTATATTTCAATGTAATCAAAGAGATAATCAAATCAATCTTTGCCTGCTCCGGTATTTCCTTCACATCTGTTACCACATTGCTCAGAAGCTCGCGGCTGATGTCAAGGTTGTTTCTTCCCTGCTCAAACACCACACCGAATACCTCCTTGCGCTCGATTGGATCAGGCTCATAATTCTCATCAATCTGGATTACACAGTAATTTCCGTTCTTTTTGGCTCTTAAGATTTCCAGCGCCTCCGGCTGGTAGCCAGGAGCAATTACGCCGTCAGATACCTCACGTTTTATCAGTGTCGCTGTATCCACATCACAGACATCCGAAAGAGAAATAAAATCACCGAAGGAGGACATACGGTCTGCACCTCGCGCCCGCGCATAAGCGCTTGCTAAGGGACTCAAGCTCCCCATATCATCCACCCAGTAAATTCTTGCCAGCGTATCCGTCAGCGGAAGTCCCACTCCGGCGCCGGCCGGGGATACATGCTTAAATGAGGTTGCTGCCGGAAGTCCGGTTGCTTTTTTCAGTTCCTTTACAAGCTGCCAGCCATTAAAGGCATCCAGCAGATTAATATAGCCCGGTCTGCCGCTCAGCACCTGAATCGGCAGCTCCTTCTCCTTGTTCATAAAAATTCTTGCCGGTTTCTGGTTCGGATTACAGCCGTATTTCAATTCCATCTCAATCATAATTTCACGTTCCCCTTTCATCACTGGTGATTCTTATTTACAATACGTGTCTTATATTCCCCTGTGGCAATATTGATGAATCGCACAAACAGAGACACCTTGTTATCCTCATTTAAACTCTCCCACAACATATCCGTAAAGCTGTCAATACTGTCCGAAATCTCCACCAATTTTGGCTCACCCTCAAAGCTGGGCAGCGGATTACCGTCACACATATAGGTGTGGATAAAACGTCCCTCTCCTGCTGCCGGATTCTCATAAGCAAACGTATAACGGCTGCAGGAGGCAGGATCTCCGTTGTTGCTCTTTAAAATGGACATGGCATAATCATAGGTTCCATTATCCATATGAAGAATCCCCGAAATCCGCGGGGTATAGTTTGGTCCGTCAGGCTCAAACTCCCGGCTGCGCAGAGATTGCTCAAATGTCATTTGCCTGCTCATACCCTCATAAATCGTATCCGTCTGATCCCCGTTCGTGACAATAGTCTTATTGCCCAGCACCCGCACTGGAGCATAGATAATCAGACTTGGATCCGTCAGCTTCCCCGGGTCAAAGGCCTGGGTGCGGATTCCCTCTCCATCCTCCACAAACACTCGGTTTCTGCTGTTTTCGCTTCTGCCCATAATAAAATACGCCACAGCCGCGTGCGCTCCGTCGGGAGTCCTTCCAATCACAATCCCCCTGCCTGGATAAGCATTATTTCTCAGCTCCTCTTTAAGAGACATCCTTTTCATCATCTGTTCCTCCTCTTTTTCTATATGTTCTTGAGTCTTAACGGAAATAAAAACCGCCCGAGTACCACAAAACATGGCGCCCAGGCGGTCGGCATTTTTATTAGAATACGCTCCCCCGTGGTTCTTCCACTTATTCCGCCAGTCGCGCATCGCTGACTCCATCATAATGGAATCCCGCAGGGATTGCAAGCATTTTTTCGGTTATTCATTTCTGATTGCTGCCAGCGGGCTTAAACGCATAGCCCGAAGCGCCGGGAAAAACCCTGCTGCCATACCCACTAAAACGGCAAACCCAACTGCCATCAGAGCCAGCCAGAGTGGAATCCTGGAGATGTCCCCCTCCTGCCCGGTCATTAACTGACCGATTGACAAAAGCCGGTTCATGGCAAAAGAGACGCCCAAACTGAAAGCAACCCCTATCATTCCACCTAAGAATCCAATAAAGCCGGATTCCAGCAGAAACATATTGCGAATGATACCCATATCACAGCCCAGCACCTTCATCACGCCAATCTCCTTCGTTCTCTCATAGATAGACATCATCATGGTATTGGCAATTCCAATCGCAGCTACAAACAAAGAGACTGCACCAATTCCTCCAAGGACTGCCTGAATCATTCTGGACTGGGCTTCTGACTGCTCCATCCACTCTACATTAGAGTGCGCCTCAAATCCCATATCATTAAGCTGCTGCTGTACGGCGCTGACGTTCTCCACCTCATCCACATTAACCACACAGGAACTGTATATAAAGTATTTATAAGGCTTCCCCTTTTTGTTGGTAGGCTGCCCGGGAATCGGATTTTTCTTAAAAATCTTTCTGAGCTGTTGTTCCAGAAGATCAAGCCGCGTGTACACGGAATAGGAGTACTCATTGTAGCTGTCCACATCCCCCTTCACTACACCTGCCGTATGTATAATATACTTTTTGGGAGCCTTGGGCTTATTCTCACCATCTCCATTGGACTGATAATAGGCATCTCTGTCAAAAACAACAAACATGGGCTTTCCCATCAAATCCACATTCGGCAGTTCTTCATTCCCTCCATAGCCTTTCTCATTTGAAAACCACTGAATTACAGAATTCCCAAAAATCAGACTCATGGAGGTATCGTCAGCAGACGGCAGCTTTCCCTGTCCAAGAGGAATCTGCTGGAGGTATTCTAATGGAGCCCCTATTATGTCCACTCCTGCGGTGTAGGAACCCTGCTTCATAATCACACTAACCTCAAGAAGCGGATACACACTGGTAGTATGTTCAATTCCCCTCATCTGCTGTACTGTCTCTTCTGTCAGATACAGAGGATCTGTCTCGTTATCATTCCAGTAGCTGTTGCTGTAAACGCGAATTGCTGTCAGGCTGCCATAGGATGAAATCAATTCCCGATTCAGCTCCTTCAGACCGATTCCAAGAGAAACCATAATCACAATAGAAGCCGTACCAATGATAACGCCAAGAACCGTCAGAAGGGTTCTCAGCTTTCTTCGTCTTAAATTGTTCACGCTCATTCCCAGCAAATCTACAAATTTCATGACCACAAATCCTCATATTTACAGTTCCAGGTCGTCCAACGCTTCCTGCTTCTTTTTCCGTGTCCAATGTCTGATTGCCACAGCCAGAACAATCAGTCCTGCAAGAACCAAAACCACCAGCATACCCTGATACTGCTTCCAAAAACCGGTCTCCTCCACCAGAGTATCTCCAAAATCATCTGTATCCATATCGCCCTCGGAGGGCATCATATCTTCCGACACAAACAGGCGCAGCTCCTTCTCTTCTTCGGAAACCTCACCATTCTCATCCTCGTAGCTGATTATTACACGAATTTTTCCATCATCCTCAGTAGGTGCAGCGCCAATCAGCATACAGTCCACATTTCCGGTCTCACCCGGCTTGATATTTCCCACATAAGTGTCGGTAGTCTGAATCGAATCTGCCTCAAACTTCACCATCACATTATAGAGCTGTACCCTGCCGGTATTGTTGATTCCAAACATAACGTTGGATTCCCCGCCCACTTTAATGGACTCCGGCAGTACCTCAAAGGTTCCTGTATTCAGCCTTGCAATCTGCTTTACCGGGATGTCCACAGTCATGCTTTCCTCTGCGTTTTTAAACTCCGGGCTGTCAAATTTCGCCTTGATCGTCAGCCCGTAAGAACGCTGATCTACCCCAGGCTTTGAGGACAGCCGCAGCCGTATTTCCTCCACGGCTCCCGGCTTCAAAGAATCCATAGCAATCGAGGAGGAACCTGATTCGCTGGTAAACACTGCACTGTCAGACACCTTCTCTGACTCGATGCTAAGAAGAATATTGGAGGCAGACACACTATTGGAAGCATTTTTCATACGCAGCACCAAATCAAACGTTTCACCTGCGATGATATTGGACGGATTGGTCGTATAGCCGTCCACAATCAAACGCGCCTTGGTGCGATCATGCTCATTGAATTCTCCCCGCTCATCCTCCTTTTCCTTATTATGAATACGCACATAGAAGGTTGTCTCAAAGGTCTTGACTTCATCACCTGTGGAGCTATCGGAGTAGTAAATCTTCATTCCAATCGGATAGTAGCCGCTGTATGTATCAGAGCGGATTGCGAAACTATAGCCCAGCTCCACCGTCTCATCCACCGCAATCTTGTCAAACATACGGTCGTAGTTGGCATCATTAATCTCGAAGGGGAACTTTTCACTGCTGGGGTCTAAAACCATGCTGGCCTTCACATTGTAGACTGTAGCTGAACTATTGTTGCGCAGATTGATTGAAAAATTCATTACATTGGGATAAACGCCGTCCGGTGTATTCTGCCCCTCACCCAGAATAAAATCATAGGACTTGGCAGTGTCGTCTTCACTGTCGTCAGAACCGGTCGACTTAGAAATCCAAACACGCAGCTCTGCATTGCCATATGCGCCGTTCTCATCTTCCACCAGAACGGGTACCTTATAATATCCTTCTGAAAGATCCCGGCGTACCTGACCGGTAAGAGACACGGTCTTTTCCTTTCCATCCGCCAGGTTACCCACGTTTTTCCAATTTTCCGTATCATGAAGCTTTCCGGTTATCTCAAAGGGAAATCTGGAACCGGTTCTCTGATCTTCCTCATCCTCATCCCAGATTTCTCCGCCGCTGGTATCAAACGCAACCCTTAAATTTTTAAGCTCTCTGCCTGAATTATTCCTGATGGTAAAGGAAAATGTAAGGTTTTTTCCCGTCTTTCCGCGGGGAATCTTATCGGAATAGATAGATATATCCGCCCCAAACACTGTCACTGGCAGTGCCCCTGCCATCATAACCAACGCCAAACATGCTGTCAGCCAGCGCCTCAACTGTTTCATATTCCTGTTCTCCTTCTATCCTTCGCTTATGGTAATGCCTTCCTCGTCCGAACGATGCTGTTCTTCAATCTTAAATATTTTTCCGTCCACAATATGGAACTGTCTGTCCGCATAAGAAGCGATATGATTGTCATGAGTAACCATCACAAGCGTCTGGTTCTGTTCTTGCACAATTCTGCGCATCAGCCCTAAAACTTCCATAGTTGTTTTGGAATCCAGATTTCCCGTTGGCTCATCCGCAAAGATAATCTTCGGATCCATCACCAACGCCCGCGCGACTCCCACCCGCTGCTGCTGTCCGCCGGACATGGCCGACGCCATATGCTTCATCTGCTTTTCAAGACCTACCAGCTTTAAATATTTCTTTGCTTTCTCGTTGCGGAGCCGCCTCGGCACTCCGCGGAAAGAAAGCGGCAATGCTACGTTTTCCACTGCATTCAAAGTCTGAAGAAGATTATAAGACTGAAAAATAAAGCCTACATTCTCCCTCCGAAAACCCACCAGCTGATTCTCGTCCATTTTCTCAATATGCCTGCCTGCTATAACAACCTCACCCTTCGTAGGCGGCTCCAAACCTGCCAGCATATTAAGCAGCGTAGATTTTCCAGAACCAGATGGGCCCACAATCGCACAGAACTCCCCTTTGTACATAGTAAAATCCACGCCGTTCAGCGCATAAACCTTGTTGTTCCCAATTCTATATATCTTATACAGGTTCTTCACCTGAATAATCGGTATCTTCTCCATCTTTCCTCCGGGCAAAAAATACAATAACCTCTGCAGTCTAGACTATAGTATACACTATCATTTCTTATATTGCATACTATTTTTCTTAAATTTCCTTAAACATTTTTTACAGATGAATTTTTATAAAATTTTCGGGAAAAAGACTGGTAATCCAGTATGGAATCCAGTATAATATGTTCCAGAAAAAGACAAAGGAGACACCCTATGAGACATATGTTAAACCCACTGGACTTCTCTGTAGAAGAAATTGACCGGCTGCTCGCTCTCGCGACCGACATTGAATTGAATCCACAGGAATATGCCCACATTTGTGACGGCAAAAAATTAGCCACTTTATTTTACGAACCAAGTACCAGAACCCGGCTTAGTTTTGAATCTGCAATGTTAAGTCTCGGCGGCAGCGTACTTGGTTTTTCTTCGTCTGATTCCAGCTCCGCATCCAAGGGTGAGAGCGTTTCCGATACCATCCGCGTTATCTCCTGCTACGCAGATATAGCCGCCATACGCCATCCGAAAGAGGGGGCGGCGCTGGTGGCAGCGCAGAAATCTGCAATTCCGGTTATCAATGCAGGCGATGGCGGTCACCAGCACCCGACTCAGACTTTAACTGACCTTTTAACCATCTACTCTCTCAAGGGACGTCTGGACAACCTGACCATCGGGTTCTGCGGCGATTTAAAATTTGGACGCACGGTTCACTCCCTGATTCATGCCATGGTCCGCTACCCAGCTGTGCGCTTCGTCCTGATTTCCCCGGACGAGTTAAAGATTCCCGAGTATATCCGGGAGGATGTGCTGCGAACCGGAAACATAACCTTTAAGGAAGTAAACAGCTTAGACGAAGTTATGCCAGAACTTGATATTCTCTACATGACCCGTGTGCAGCGGGAACGTTTCTTCAACGAGGAAGACTATGTCCGACTGAAGAACTGCTACATTCTGGACAAAGCAAAAATGAAACTGGCAAAGGATGATATGTTTGTGCTGCACCCCCTTCCCCGTGTCAGCGAAATTTCCACAGAAGTAGACAACGATCCGAGAGCCGCATACTTTAAGCAGGCACAATACGGTGTATATGTGCGTATGGCGCTCATTATAACTTTACTGGAGGTAAGTAAGACATGTTAAATATCAGCGGATTACAAGAAGGCGTGGTTCTGGACCACATTCAGGCAGGAAAGAGCCTGGACATCTACTATCATCTTGGCCTTGATAAGCTGGACTGTCAGGTCGCAATTATTAAGAATGCCCGTTCTAACAAGATGGGGCGCAAGGACATCATAAAAGTGGATGGCCCCATCGACAATCTGGACCTTAACGTTCTGGGCTATATCGACCACAATATCACTATAAACATTATCCGCAATAATGAAATTGTGGAAAAAGGAAGGCTAAAGCTGCCCAAAAGAATTACAAATGTGATACAGTGCAGAAATCCCCGGTGCATCACCTCTATTGAGCAGGAGCTTCCTCACATCTTCTATCTGTCTGATGAGAGACATGAGACATATCGGTGTCTGTACTGTGAGGAAAGGTACAGAAAATAAGTCAATTTTATATCAATCTCTGACCAGCTTTTTATCCTGCTCCATTTGCACGATTCGCTCTGTAATGTACGCCTCCATATCTGCCTTGGGAATTCCCAGAGGAATCTCCAGCTCCGAATACAGATAATCCTCCGCCATACGAAGATAACGCTCATCGGTGGAGGTAATCTTTTTACCCTGGGCGCTGCGCTCCTGTTTTCTCAGATAAAGGGTTTTAATAATCTGAATCCACTGACTGCAGTCACAGGAACGCATGCACTCCTTGTACTGCTCTTCCCTCTTTTTCTCATCCGTAATCCACAGCTCCCCAATCTTAGGAATCTGATCAATCAGTCTAACCGCCTCCTCCCGGCTCATAATCTTTCGCATCAACGTTTTCTGACCCTCCACCGGAGTAAATATTTTTCCTCCCTTCTGTCCAGACGGAATCAGTACATAATACAACCGGTCTCCTGGAATCCCCGCCATTTCCATGGTCGTAATATCTTCCACCCTGCACACACCGGACATTCCATAAATTACATAGTCGCCCTTCCCAAACATCAAAACACATCCTTTTCTCTGCCAACTGCAGTTACAATCTTAGTTTACCAGAAACATATCAACCGTGTCCTCCGCCCGAATCATAAAGAAAAGGCCGAACAGCGGGCTTTCTCCCACAGTCCGGTTCTTTTCTTCAGAATTATGTTTTTCCTATTTCAGCTCATCTACTACTTTCTGAATTGCAGCAAGTGCATCAGCAGGCAGTTTATCATAACCGCCCTTCTCAGTCTCGAATGACTTAATTTCATTTACACGGTCATTCATACGAGCCTTCAGCTGGTTAGTGTAGCTCTTGTCGTTCATATCAGGAACGAAGCCTTCCCAATCCATAATCTCTATATCGGAAAACGATCCCCACTTGTGGAAATCTGCCTTACCCTCAACGATCGCCTCCAAAATACCCAAAGTATCAGACGGCTTTACTTTCTTCCCCATAAAATCGCCGGTGTTCACAATATAGCAGTCCACATCCTTCTCCTCAACCAGCTTTTTAAACTTCTCGTAGTCGTTGACCAGAGGATAGGTGCGGAACGGATTTGCATAGGGAACTACAACCAGCTTGTCAGGATCCACGCCCGGAGCAAGGCGTTCTGCAGAGGAACGCTTGGTGGCCAGGGTTGCACCCATAACAGAAGCCAAAGAAGCTCCTTTTAATTTCACAACCGGCGGAATCGTCGGATCCTTCATAATCCAGAAGATTGCATTAACCGGGGAATCAATCTTATCCACACGGTTCGGTGACCACAGCTTGGATTTGATTGCACGTCCGTTGCCATTACGAATATCCTCGGTTACCAGCTGAATCCTGCCATCCTCATCCAAAGTTGCGGAGCAGTTCTGGGCAGTCAACAGGTATTTATTATCTGCGCAGCCGGTAGGATAGTCTGAGGTCTTATCAAAATACGTTGGCTCCAGAGCAATGGAAGCGCAGGTATCCGTATTAATAATAAACGCATCATCATGAAGCACCTTGATCTCATACTTGCCGTCATGCTTTGCGTGAGTCAGGGTAGACTTGCCAGAACCGGACAAACCATATACGGACGCCACATACTTCTGACCATCTGCCAGAGTATACTCCTTCTGACCGCCATGACAGGAAGCATAACCGTTACGGTTTGCAATCGCCCAGGCCATGGTCAGCGTACCCTTCTTATGCTCGCCGAAATATCTCATACCCAGAATACATGCACAGTTCGTCTCGGTGTTAAAGTAACACAGTGTTTTCTTCTGAGGATCAGACAAGCAGTCTAACGATACGTTTGGTCTGTCGGAACCTGCCCACTGCGGGTCAGAGAAGATATAAATATCAGCTTCCCTGCCGTCACCTACCAGCTTGGAATTCTTATACATCTTCACATACTCATCAGACATATACTGGAAGTTCAGCATCCAGTTATACATAATATTCTCTTCGCCCTCCGGAATCAGAAGATGAGCCTTTACCATAAACTCCGGATCAAGACCTACGAACACCTCCGCATGGTACATCGTTTTCCAGCGGGACTCATAGACGGCGTCCATGGCGACCAGATCCAGTGCATCACAGTCAACGCCGGGTTCTCCGGCAATGCGGCGCGCAGTTGCGTAACGTCCAGTGATGGCTCCATCATTAAACAAAAGAACCTTTGCGTCCTTTTCCAAGCCGAATTCCTCGCCTCTATATACCGGCATATCAGTCACGATTGTTCCCGGTGAATTCTTCGCCAGCTCATATGCTTCCTTTAATGTATTAACTTTTATAACGTTGTTGCCGTAGAAAGCAGCTTCGATAATTGATCTTGTCTTGGAGAAACCAACCTTTCCTTTCCCAATCTCATTGATTGGATAGTATGCTTTTGTTGCCATTTACGCATCCTCCTTAATCTAAAACTTCATTTTACGAAATTTGCTCTCATTATCTCATTTTGTAAATTAAAAGTCAATATTTGGAAATATAAAATATAAGAAAAAACAATGTATTCCATCAGGTTTCAATTATATATACAGTATTTGCTATTCCTATCAAAATTATGCAGTTCCGCCTGAAAGACGTTTATTCTGCCCTTTTCTATAAAACAAAAATTTTTTATAAAGAAATGTACTTGCCACGCATTATTTAAAAAATTCATGCCTGTCATGCTGAAATAAGTATGTCAATCTCCTGTCAAACCAGCTCACATTATGAGCCTGGGAGCGTTCCCTGTTCATAAAATACAGCGCCCCCTGGGAGTAGTCCTCACCTGCCAGCGCCCGATTCACTGCTTCCACCGTCTTCTCCGTCACTTTACAGGAGTAAAGTCTGCCGTCATAAACCGGTGAAAACTGAGATTTCTGGTACACCACATCCGTGATATTATTCGGGAATTCATTGCTCTTTACCCGATTGATAATCACATTCGCCACAAGGATTCTTCCTTTTGTATCACAGACTCCTGCCTCTGCCTCTACAATTCGTTTAAAAAGTTCATAATCACTGTCTGAGTAAGAAATCACTGATGACGCATGAAGTGCCTCTTCCTTCTCTTTTCGTTCCTCCTTTGAAGCAATCCGCTGACGCTCTTCTTCCACCTGGCGGATTTCCTCTTTTGCCTCTTTTATTGCATCCCGCCTTGCCTGACGGGCTGCAAGCTCGTCCTGTACATTTTTAGCCAGCGTATTTCCCGCCAGCTGCTGCCCGGATTCTAAATCTTCAGTCACTTCCTCATCGCCGTCTGTCTCCCCTGGGAAGGTCTCCGCGTACGCAGTGAGCGCGCTACGCCCTCCTCCTGCAAAGCCCACAGAGGCAAAAGTCATCACAGCTACCACCACTGTTCCTGCCAAAATTACTGCAAATGAGCGGTACATACGTTTGGTCACGCTTACTGCCGGAGCAATAAACGCTTTCACAAAGCGGCAGACCGACTGAAGAAATGAGCATAATGGAAACATACAATACTCCTCTCTTCTTCTCAAAATAGGATATTCCCAAAAAAACCCTCAAATTCTGTCGAAAGTGGGGTATAAATCCTAAAATTACCCATTTTTTGTTAACAACCGCTATTATAGTGGGGAGATTTGAAAAATGTCAATAAGAGACTGGCATTTTTGTGATATATGACTTCCTGTTTTTCATGCTGTTATTTTGTTTTGTATCTTTTATCTAATTTTTAGACCTGTTTATTGGTAAATTTTATAATATTGGCTCATGGTTTTGTTACATAAATATTAAATTTTTGTTAAAAATAACAACATAAAACAAGAGTCGAACCACGTCGACCCTGTTTTATGTTAACTATTATTTTCCAGTTTCGGATATGTCCGTTCTGTATGCTCCTTCTATCCTGCCTGACAGGACGTAATTCGCCCCGCCGCCGCACATGCTGCAGCCGTGGCGGGAGAAGCAAGATAAATTTCCACCTTGGCAGTTCCCATACGCCCCAGAAAATTCCTGTTATTGGTGGCTACCACCCTCTCACCATCGCTTAGAATCCCTCCGGTCCGACCGCAGCACAATCCGCAGCCGGGATGAGTCAGAATTGCCCCCGCCTCCACAAGCGTTCTGATGGCGCCGCATTTGACCGCCTCCTCATACACCTTGCGGCTGGCTGGCGTCACAATCAGCTTCACAAAGGGGGACACTTTCTTTCCCTCAAGCACTTTCGCTGCCGCCTTCAAATCCTCGAGACGCCCGTTGGTGCAGGAACCGATAAACACCTGATCAATCACCGTTCCCTCCAGTTCACTGACATTCCGAATTTTATCTACCTGGGACGGGCATGCCATCACCGGTACAAAATCCTCCGCTTGATATCGGAGTGTGTGGAGATACCCGGCATCGTTGTCACCTGTAAGTCCTTTCTGAAACTCATCCAGGGTAATTTCACAGTATTCCGCAGTCTTCTTGTCAGGAGTGAACAGTGCACATTTAGCTCCTGCCTCAATCGCCATATTTGCCATGGTCATGCGGCTTGACACACTCATGCTTTCCACGGCGGAACCGCAGAACTCCAAAGCCCGGTAGGTAGCCCCATCCGCGCCCAAATCCCCAATCAGCCGGAGAATAATATCCTTTGACATTACACCCTCCGGAAGCTCGCCGTCAATTACCACCTGAATGGTCTCGGGCACCTTGACCCAGAGTGTTCCCGTTCCGAGGATTGCCGCCATCTCCGTGTATCCAATCCCGGTAGAAAACGCACCTACACAACCGTAGGTGGTGGTATGGCTGTCGGTTCCAAATACCACATGCCCCGGCTTCACATACCCCGCCTCTGTCATAAGCTGATGGCAGATGCCATCACTGCGGTGAACATTCTTAATTCCATACTTCTTAGCAAACATATCTCCTATCTGGAAATGTCTGACATCATCCTGCTGGCTGGCAGGAACCAGATGGTCATAAATCAGCACCACCTTATCTGGATCCCATACCTTTTGAAACCCCATCTCCTCAAATTTATCTACAATAAAAGGAATCATAATATCGTCCAGCATCACCCGATCCACATTCACTGTCACAATGTCACCCGGCTTCACAGATGATGCTCCTATATTATGGGAGATGATTTTTTCTATAATTGTCTGTCCCATTTTTCTATCTCCTCTTTTCAAAGCCCGTTGCGCTTTCTCATTGCCTGCACCAGACCGCCTGCATGAATAATCTCCACCAGGTTTTCCGGCAGGGCGGCAATCGGATAGCTCGTCCCCCTGTGAACCACAGACTGGTTGACTGTTACAGTAATTGTATCACCTTCCTGCACTGCTTCGTGCAGCGCCGGCTGCTCCAGCAAAAGAAGCCCGTTATTCAGCGCATTGCGGTAAAAAATCCGCGCAAAGGATTTTGCCACAATACACCGGATCCCCAATGCCTTAATTACCTCCGGAGCCTGTTCCCTGGATGAGCCACAGCCAAAATTCTTACCTGCCACAATCATATCACCAGGACAAATCTTTGCTGCCAGCTCCGACCGCAGAGGGGAGAAGGCATACTGTTTCATACGATCTATGGTCTTAAAAGCCAGGTACTCAGTAGGGATAATAATATCCGTATCAATATCATCCCCCAAAACCCATACCTTTCCGTTAAACTGTTCCATTCTTTACCCCCTCTAATCCAGCATATCCACAGTGCAGATTTCTCCCTTGACGGCAGATGCTGCCACCGTTGCCGCAGAAGCAAGGTACACCTTGGAGCTGGGATGACCGGCACGCCCCTTAAAATTACGGGTTCCAGTGCTAATCAAAACCTCATTTTCGCCGATTACCCCCTGGCAGCTCCCCCAGCAGACACTGCAGTTGGGATTCATAACAACCGCGCCGCTCTCCATAAAAGTATCAATCAGCCCCTCTTCCATAGCCTGGAGATAAACCTCCCGGCTTGCGGGCACCACCAGAAATCTTACATGGTCAGAGACCTTCCTTCCCTTTAAAACAGCAGCCCCTGCCCTCATTTCATCAATCCGCCCGTTGTTACAGGAACCCAAAAACGCCTCATCAATATGTACGCCGCAGACCTCCTTCACAGACACCACATCATCCACAAAATCGGGCCTTGCCGCCACCGGCTCAATCATTCCAAGATCAAAGGTATACTCCCTGACATATACTGCATCGGAATCACTGTGGAACACCGCCTTTGGCTCCCTGCCTCTCTCTTTCAAATAAGCCAGCGCAATCTCGTCTGCCTCAAAAATTGCAGTTTTCGCACCTGCTTCCACTGCCAGATTACAGAGCACCATACGGTCATTGACACTCAGGCTCTTTGTTCCCTCTCCTGTAAACTCCATTACCTGGTAACTGACGCCACTGGCGCCAATCTCTCCAATAATCGTCAACATCAAGTCCCGCGGGTACACACCCTCTCTCAGTTTCCCTACCAGGTTAAACTTCACTGTCTCGGGAACAAGCACCCAGGAACTTCCGGTCACCATGCCATAAAGCAGATCGGTACAGCCCACACCGGTTCCAAACGCCCCCAGCGCCCCGTAAGTGCAGGTGTGGCTGTCCGCTCCGAAAATCAACTCTCCGGGCCGGACATAATGCTCCATCATAAGCTGATGGCAGATGCCCTGACCTTCCCAGAAATCAATTCCGTGCTCTCTGGCAAAATCCCTCATTTTCTTCTGGGAAGCGGCAGTCTTGGGACTGTCAGCAGGAACATTGTGATCTATGATGAATACCATTTTCTTCGGGTCTGCCACCCGTGGGTTCTTCAGTTTGTTATAATACATATCCACAGTCAGATGGGTAGTTCCGTCATTACTCATCATACGATCCAGATTCACTGTATGAATATCTCCCGCCCTGACCTCCGGCACACCGGCCGCAAGGGCAATAATCTTCTCTGCTATTGTCATTCCCATACTCTACGCCTCCTTTTTATTCAGTGATGCAATCAGCCCGCCTTCGCTCAAGATATTCTGCATATATTCCGGCAGCTTTGTACAGGAGTAAGAAACACCATTCGCCTTTGCCGCCCCCTCACTCAGAGACAAGTCCATCTCATCCCCCGTCCTCACTGCCTCCGGCAGCTCCTTACAGACAACCACCGGAAGCCCGATATTGATAGCGTTGCGATAGAAAATACGCGCAAAGGATTTTGCCACCACCGCCTGTACTCCCAGCGCTTTCAAAACACTGGGCGCCTGCTCTCTGGAAGAACCACATCCGAAATTCTCACCTCCGACCACATAGTCCCCCGGCTTCAGCTTCTTTGGAAAATCCGGATCCAGAGACTCAAAGGTATGCTCTTTCATCTCGTCAATGGTCGGAAGAAGAAGATACTGGGACGCAATAATCTGATCCGTATCCAGATCATCATGGAATTTAAAAATCTTACCCACAGACATATTATCCTCCTGTCACCCCGCAAATGCAGAGACAATTTTCATTCATTGATTGTATTATATCATCTCTCCCGTTATAATAACAATAGATAATAATCATGATTATTATAACAGACAGTTATGTACACAGACAGGAGCATGATGTTTATGGAGCAAAATCTATCACAGTACCGAATCTTCTACGCCGTAGCAAAGGCAGGTAATATTTCCCGGGCTGCAAAGGAGCTGTATATCAGTCAGCCGGCAATCAGCAAATCCATAAGCAAGCTGGAGGACGGCCTGAATACCACGCTCTTTACCCGGAACTCCCGTGGAGTGCAGCTCACCGAGGAGGGACAGATACTCTTTGAGCACACTCGTGCCGCATTTGAGGAACTGTCCCTTGGTGAGCAGGAGCTTAAGCGCATTCAGGAATTTAACCTGGGACATATCCGCATTGGGGTCAGCAATACCCTCTGCCGGTTTATTATGGTCGATTATTTAAAGGGCTTTATCCAGCAGTTTCCTCACATTAAAATTACCATTGAAAGCCAGTCCAGCGCCCATACCATATCCATGCTGGAACAGCAGCGCATCGACGTTGGACTGGTGGCAGAACCAAAACCCCAGAAAAACCTGGTTTTCCTTCCCATTATGAATATTGAGGACATCTTTGCAGCCACTCCCCAATATCTGGAAAACTTAAAACTGCGTGAGGGTGATGAAGCCGATATATTTCACTCCGGCAATATCATGCTGCTGGATAAGAACAATATCACCAGGAACTATATCGACAATTACATGAGTATCAATCACATTTTGGCCAACAATCTTCTTGAGGTCACCACAATGGATCTGCTGATTGAATTTGCGCGGATTGGAATGGGCATCGGCTGTGTCATCAAAGAATTTGTAGAAGAAGATTTAAAGAGCGGGAGGCTCGTCCAGCTAAAGCTGGATACCCCCATTCACAAACGCACTGTGGGCTTTGCCTATCATGCCAACCGAACCTGTCGGGCGTTAAATACCTTTCTATCATTCTGCCGCCACCGCTGATTCCAAATCGGAATAAAGAGTCTGATATGACTGACTTCCTTATAGAAGAAAAACAGCCCCTGAAAGAAACAACCGTTTCCTTCAGGGGCTTATTTTCTTTGCTGTTTAGTTATTAATCAGCTTATCATCCTCATTGTTCCAGCTATACAGCTTGCGAATCTCCTCGCCAACCTTCTCGGAGGAGTGCTCCGCAGCCAGCTTTCTCATAGCTTTAAAGTGTACCTGACGGCCTGCCGGGGACATATCCAGCAGGAATTCCTTTGCAAAGGTTCCATCCTGAATATCAGACAGAATTTTTTTCATGCTCTTCTTTGTCTCTTCGGTAATAATCTTTGGTCCAGTCACATAATCGCCATACTCCGCAGTATTAGAGATGGAGTATCTCATCCCCGCAAAGCCGGACTGATAAATTAAATCCACAATCAGCTTCATTTCATGGATACACTCGAAATAGGCATTTCTTGGATCATAACCAGCCTCCACCAGCGTCTCAAAGCCCGCCTGCATAAGAGCGCATACACCGCCGCACAGTACAGCCTGCTCACCAAAAAGATCCGTCTCAGTCTCAGTGCGGAAAGTGGTCTCCAGAACACCTGCTCTCGCCCCGCCAATCGCCAGCGCATAAGCCAGCGCCAGCTCCAGGGCCTTGCCGGTTGCATTCTGCTCAACTGCCACCAGGCACGGAACGCCCTTGCCCTCCTGATACTCAGAACGAACCGTATGGCCCGGTCCCTTCGGCGCAATCATGGTAACATCCACATCAGCCGGCGGCTTGATACATCCAAAATGAATATTAAAGCCGTGAGCAAACATCAGCATATTGCCTGCCTCCAGGTTCGGCTCAATATCCCTCTTATACATATCTGCCTGCAGCTCATCATTAATCAAGATCATAATAATATCTGCTTTCTTTGCAGCCTCGGCTGCAGTGTAAACCTCAAAGCCCTGAGCCTCTGCCCGCTTCCAGGACTTGCTACCCTCATAGAGACCGATAATAACGTGACAGCCTGACTCCTTCGCATTCAGCGCGTGGGCATGCCCCTGGCTGCCGTAGCCGATAACAGCGATAGTCTTGCCCTCCAACAGGGACAAATTACAATCTTCCTGATAATAAATCTTTGCCATGTTCTTTCCTCCTCAAGCATCCTTCCTATGTAGGTTTTTTACAATTATTCATACCTTCAGTTACGGCAGGTACCGAATATCATCAGACCCGCGCGAAAGCCCTGTAAGGCCTGTCCGCGCCAGCTCCAGAATCTCATAATCTTCCAGAAGATTAATCAGAGCATCCAGTTTTGACTGATCCCCTGTCAGCATAACGGTCAGAGAATCCTTTCCAACGTCCACAATCGTAGCGCGAAAAATATCAGAGATGGCGCTTACTGCCTGACGCTCACTGGCGCTGGCACGCACCTTCACCATAATCAGTTCCCTGTACACGGAGCGGCCGGGTTTTAACTCTTTAATATCACGGACGTCTTCCAGCTTCCTAAGCTGTTTTTCAATCTGTTCCAGAATATTCTGGTCGCCGAAGGCCACCACCGTCATTCTGGAATAACGCTCATCCGCAGTTACACCCACTGTCAGACTCTCAATATTGTAGCCTCGGCGGCTAAACAGCCCTGCAACACGGCTCAGCACACCGGAGGTATTATCTACCAACAGTGACAACACGATTCTATCCATGGTTTTCTCCCTTTCCATTAAGTATTTTTAATCATAGCAACCCTGTTACTATTTGTCAACTATATAAAAGGAATGTGTACTATTCTTTATAGTTATGCTCTGCCACCGGGGAATGCGGCGATGCCTGCTCTAATGCAGGCACGCACCGGCACATTATGTCCCACGGTCTATCAAATATTTTTCTCTGTTCTTTTTATCATTTATCCCAAAGCCACATCAAGCATCATCATAATGATAAACCCCAGGGCAAACCCCATGGTTCCCATATCAGAATGCTCCCCCTGGGCAGATTCCGGAATCAGCTCCTCCACCACCACATACAGCATAGCTCCGGCCGCAAATGCCAGAAGGTAAGGAACAAGGGGCGTCAGAATCTGCGCAAGTAAAATTGTTACAAACGCACCGATTGGTTCCACAACCCCTGATAGGGTTCCCATAGTAAATGCCTTCATTCTGGTCTCTCCCTCGCTTCTTAAGGGCAGAGAAATAATTGCACCCTCCGGGAAATTCTGGATTGCAATTCCCAGAGTCAGCGCAAACGCACCTGCCACAGAAATCGGTGCGTTACCTGTCAGGATGCCGGCGAACGCTACCCCCACCGCCATACCTTCCGGCAGATTGTGAAGCGTCACTGCCAGCACCAGCATGGTACTCTTTTTTAAATCACTCTTTGGTCCCTCCGGCTCCTCACTCCCCATATGAAGATGCGGAATCAGCTTATCTAAAAGCAGGAGAAATGCCATGCCCGCTGCAAGCCCCACAGCCGCAGGAATAAACGCAAGCTTCCCCATGGATTCTGACATCTCCATCGCCGGAATCAAAAGTGACCAGACGGAAGCCGCTACCATCACCCCTGAAGCAAAACCCAGAAGCATCTTCTGAACTGCAGGCTTAATCGCATTTTTGACAAAAAAAACACTGGCCGCTCCCATCGTTGTGCCCACGAACGGAATCAAAATACCCCAAATCATATTGAACAGCTCCTCGCTTATGAGAATTCACCTTCTTTCGTCCCAATATTAATCTATGATTTATTTTACAAAATGCCAGCTATTAAGCAAAATTCCCATGGTTCCTATCCAATATCAATAATGTCCCGCCTCATGTTCCTCATTCAGCCAGTCCACTGCTTCCCATATGCCATCCGCAGTAAAGGGAAACTCTTTGCTGTGCTTCTTCTCCTCCGGTGTCACCTCAAAATTAAAAGGCTCCGGCCAAATTACAGCCAGAATCACATTCTCTTTCTCATGCTTCATAAGCTGATAGCGCATCCCCTTGTAACTTCCCGTAAACCGGCTTTTTTTCAGAAACGGAATGGAAATATCACCGTGTAAGTCAATCATACGTTCTCCTTCCTGCCTTGTAAACCCTGTACATACACCACCCAATCACTGTTCCCGCCGCATTCGTCACCACATCATCAAGCTGACAATGACCGCGCTGCGTCAATAACTGGACTGTCTCAATTATTATACTGAACAGCATACCCACAGCCAGACAACAGCGCAGATCCCGAAATGTTTTTATCATTATCGGCATAAGCACTCCAAAAGGAATAAACATTAAAATATTCTCAACAAAATATGCGTCCGGCACCGCATACTGTCCCCATGTTTCCAGAAACCCCATATCTATACCTGTCCTCGACCCCGGTTCTCTGGATAATACTGTCATCTCAAAAAGTACGGTAAAATAAAGCCCGCACAAAAACAGCCCACACACAATACCCGTTTTATCTTTTCCTCTTCCCCATAATCTCATTACCAGGAAGCCAAGGGCTGATGCTAAAAGACCGATCAGCACCCCATGAGGTATATAAGAAATGGGCTTTCTCATATCATCAGCAATACGGAACAGCAACTGTAATAATGTGTAGGTATTCTTCATATACATTCCTCATTTCTTAGCTATATGCTTCGCACCCCGCAATTTGGCTACAATTATTACTTTATTTACCGTAGATTGCCTCGTACTTTGGCAACGCATAGTTAATCACACGTTTTGTTTGTGTGAAAAAGAACAGCATCCAGTCACGGCTGCTCTCATTGATACTTTCCTTATAATTTGCCCAGCCAACATAATACCAGCAGTGGATACCCACATAAGCAATCCAATGCAATCTTTCAATCTCAGTGGCAGACCTTCCAAAGTATGCCTCAAGTATTTCATCAATCTCCGGAGCATCAAAATCATACCCCGCAAGAACACGGCCAAAATCATAAGCTGGATCATTCCAACCCGCAAATTCCCAATCGATTACATCCAGGCTACTGTCCGTCAGAAGGCAGTTATCCTGATTAATGTCATTATGACACATGGTCTTCTCAATACCATCTTTCTCAGTGTATTCGTAAAGCTTGCGCATTGCTTCCCATTCTTTTCTAAAAATATCAAAAAGATTGGCCTTTATCTTAGATGCTTCCCTCATTAAACGCTCTGTCTGATAAATCGGATTGTACTGGTAGTCCTTCCAGTCTTCTACCCCATAACCCAGCACATGAAATTTGCGAATCTGGCTTGCAAGAAGTTTCATAACTTCTATATCTTTATAATAGATATTATTCAGATTCTTTGCTCCTTCAACAAACCTGGAAATCTTGATGCCACTTTCATCAATGTAAACGTATGTATTGTCTACACCCGCCTGAGCACCAATTTTCTGGGCACGAACCTCATTCTTCCGGAAAATAAAGAAGCTACTGCTTTCACCAGGATACCGGAAAATATACTTTTTTCCTCTGACCATAAAGGTAAACAGTATATTTGTCAACCCCTTCTGGAGAATGATGATATTATTAATTTCATGCTCCCTACAGTCCAGTACCTCACAAATCTTCTTGTTGATTTTTCCGCTAACATTTTCCAGAAACAAACCATCAATATTCTGAATTTCCTGAATGGAGTCAAACTCAAACAGGAAATCTGAAGAATACTCACGTACATACATATCCAGATCCTCGGCATGGCGGCTGATGAATTCCTCCCAGAAAAGAGCTGATACGCGGAAGTCGCCAATCTCCTGCTCCAAATAGCTGATTAATCTGCGCGAAAGCTCTCTGTCAATGTAAGCGTGCCCATAGATACACTCACCACTTTTCATACCACTATACACCTCAAGAATGCGCCCAGAAACATTCTTACGAACAATCAGTTCGTTATGGGCATCCTCCTTGTAGACAGTCGCGTGATACGCATTGTATTCATATTGACAAAACGGATTTTCCTCAAAGTAGTTGTCACAATTACAAATATAGGTGCTGCCAAGATGAGACTTTGCAATATAAAGAGAGTATACATTATTCTTCTTCAGATCCGGATTGATTTCCAATGTTACTCCCCATTTTTCTGCAAGAAAGAAGTACATCTCCTGCTTATAGCCAATAACAATAGTAATATCGTCAATGCCAGCTTCCTTTAACTGACGAATTTGACGTTCGATAAGTGTCTCTCCGTTCTTGATGAACAGACCCTTGGGCATGGAGTAAACAGACTTCGCTGAAATATCTCCGCCCCCTGCAGCGAGGATGACAGCATTATCAACTTTCAAAGCTTCAATCTCTTCCATCGCAGCCAGCGTGACTTCCCCGTCGGCAATATACCCCTTCCTTTCCAGAGACTTTATGAGATAAGAAACCTCATCTACTGATTTAAAAGCATAATAATGAACATTATCATACACAGCTGAAGCAAGTTCTTCATTTTCAGTGATTTTATCCAGTTTCAACATGGTACGGATGACTTCAAATTCCTTATAAATAATCATTGCAAATATCTCCTTTACTGGCTTCCTTTTCCCGTTTTTCTTTCAACAGTAGGAGACCTTCAAATCTCTCCAGGTCTTCTTTAGTTGTAATCTTGAAATTGTGACCGTTGCTTTTAGAAAACCAAATCCGTTTTCCTAGTGCAAAGTATAGGGATGTGGTGTGAGGTTCCACAGCCTCAAGTATTCCTTTTCTTCTCGCCTCTTCATAGTTTTCGCACAACTCTCCGAACTTGAATGTCCAAGGATTACTGAATCCCTTGATCGTTTCACGGATTAAATTCGTAGTGGAACTGTACTCATCATCTTTAATGCAGGTACACAGTACGGAGTCTTCTGCTGATATTGCATTGCCATGCTCCTCACAAACCCGTATACTGTCATTTACAATGTCCTCCGTAGTCATTGGAGAAACACCGAAACTGATAATGACTATATCTTCCGGATTAATCTTTCCTTTCAAGTTATAAATCCCTCGCATGGTCGACTCCTGGAAGGTTAAACCACCCTCGATAACCCACTTCGCCTTGGCAATACCGTACCTTTCAACCATACGCTGAGTTTCTTCAAGCCAATCCTTATGGCAAACAATCTCAATTGCATCTATGTTTTGATTACTCTCAAACATCTCAAGAGTGTATGCCAGAATCGGTTTCCCCATTATTTCTATAAACTGCTTTGGAATATTTGCTCCAACTCTGCTTCCTGTCCCTCCCGCAAGAATAATTGCTATATTCATTGCCTTATCCATCCTTTACTGAAATCATAGCCATAAAATGACTTTCCCTATAATATTTTATATATTATCATATGGTTTCTATTTTATCAACATATAGCCAATAATTTTCCTGATATTTTGTGAAATTTCACATATTTATCCCTTGAAAATCACTTTATGTTGATTTATAATAACTTATGTGACATGTATGCTGGTATAGGTATTACAGCCACACGAAATAATCACTTTATGAAGCAGGGAGATAGAATACCATGTCAGTTGGTGCTAATATAAAAAAGCGTCGCTTTGAACTTAGAATGTCGCAGCAGGATCTCGCTGATGCAATGGGCTATAAAACCCGGTCTACGATTGCAAAAATAGAATCTGGAGAAAACGATGTTTCTCAAAAGAAATTGCAGCGGTTAGCAGAAGTACTGGATACAAGCGCCGAATCACTGATTAGTGGATATGAAGTACCACCGTGTACTTCTTTTCAGTCTTTCCAGTGTGTACAATCACAACATCTCACCTTTTCAGAATCAGAAAATAAAACAGTTGTGATAATCCTAGCTGGAGGAAAATCAGTAAGAAACTGCCAGAACATACCCAACCAATTTTTGAACATTTTAGGGAAGCCTGTCATTATATATACTCTGGAGGCATATCAGAATCACCCCGCTATCAATGATATTTATATTGTCTGTCTTAAAGGCTGGGAACAAATTGTAAGAGCATACGCTGAAAAATACCACATTACCAAACTGCGTGGGCTTATTCCGGCTGCGTCCAGTGGTATTCTCTCCGTTGAAAATGGACTGAATTTCGTTAAAGAGCAATACCAGGATGATGATATAGTTGTTTTTCAGGAGTCCACCCGCCCAATGGTTCGTGTTGAAATGATCTCAAAATTGCTCCAGACCTGCTATGAAAACGGCAGTGCTAATATCTGCCGATTTATGAAGGATTATGTGCAATTCACATATATTGATAACAAAGCCACCTATATTGACAGAAACACCATTGTAGATCTACAATCGCCAGAGGCATATAAATTCTCTGTGATTAAGTCTGTATTTAGAGCTGCAAAAAAACAGCAGTTCTCTTTAACAGAGTCCTGCTGTGCTATGCTTATGTATCATTTGGGTTATAAAATAAACTTCATTGAAGGCAGTGTGAACAACATGAAAATTATCCGCCAGGAGGATATTGCTATTTTTACTGCTTTATTGAAAGGAATCGATTAAAGTGTTGTGATCAAGCATTTTTGTAACACTTGTGGCTAAAAAATATCGCTTTGCTTTTCATGATGCGATACGTGCCTGATAAGATGTACGGTATCTGTTAAAACTATGGGGACGGACATAGTTATAGCTGACGTAGACAAATTCTTCTACTGTCTGATACAGCGCTTCCTCCGTTTGGAATTTGTACAGATTCGTGCATTCATTTTTTAATGTGTTGAAGTATCTTTCCATCGACGCATTGTCGTATGGATACCCGGCTTTGCTCATACTCTGGGTGACATGGACAGATTCGCAGAATTCTACGAATGCTTTTGAAGTATACTGTGAGCCCTGATCGCTGTGCAGGAGCAGCTCCCCTTTGACTGCCGGCTGTGAATCCAGTGCTTTTTGCAGTGTACGGATTGCAAGGTCACTTGTGATGTGACGATCTGTGATGCTGGCAGAGTGTATGAAGAAAAGTCTGTAAATTCAGATCTTCTATGATAATGATTGGGG
>CANPMS010000021.1 GCA_947575275.1 uncultured Clostridium sp.
CTGGCCCACAAGGATTCGAACCTTGAAATGACGGAGTCAGAGTCCGTTGCCTTACCATTTGGCGATAGCCCATTATTGCAACAGAAATCATTATACATGATAGACATATAGATGTCAAGCACTTTTTTAATATTATCTTTCCGCGCTTCATCTGATCGGGCAGGCCCTGCGGGGCATTTTAAACAGGTCCCGACTCCAGCTCTTCCCCTGACTCCGCCTTTAATTGCGTGTCTGTTTCTCCTTTTGTTTCCAGTTCAGTCTGAGGCTGTCGACTTTCTTCTGATGGAAGCTGAGGCTGATCTTGCTCCTCCCACTCTGAGGTTTCGCTCCCTTCCTCATCTTCCTTGTCTTTGTCGCCAGCAAGCTCACCGGCAATCTCATGTTTTTCAAAATAGCCTTCAACCGTTGTTGCCTTCCCGCCTTCTTTGGGCGTCAGCCCTCCAAGAACGAAGGTATATATCCCTGCATTTTCCAATCCGTCAACAGAAATCATACAGGAATCCTTCTCTGCCTCCTGCACCATCGCCGGATATGCAGTCCCATCCCCATCCTTCACAGAGACCGTAGGGTTCTTCCAGTCCACATAAGTGGCAAAATACACATAGATGATACCATCTTCGTAGTCCACATAGTCAATATCCACTCTGCCAGGCTCCACCTCGTCGCCATTCTCCTCAGCCGAAGATTCCACATCGATGACTCCACTGGCCGCAGAAGAGGTCTCTACTTTAGCCTCCGTCTCAGTGATATTATCACTGGCAGATGATTCCTCTGCTGTCTCCTCCACAGATGATTCCGCTGTCTCCGACGCAATAACAGTCTCTGCCTCCGTGGACGGTTCTCTCTCCTCCACCTTCTCCGCAAAACCGCCTAACACCAGAGAGCCCTCGGCAATCTCACCGGCAATCTGCTCCATGGTCATGGAAGACAATCGCCCCATATCATCTATGCTAAGCTCTCCATTCTGCTCAATCAATTCACTTAAGAAGTAGGCCTTGCCATAGGAAATTCCGTATTGCTCAGCAAGAACCTTCGTTTCATCCTTTTCCACTGCCTGTTGGTCATAGACCACAGCACGAATCTGATTTTCCCTCAGAGTATTTTCAATATCCTCCACCACGCTGGTGCGCAATGCCGTTGCTTTCCGAATACTATCGTTATTAACCGTGACAAGAATGGTATTTTCCAAATCATCCAGATAACCATGTGTCACCATGGAGCCGATTACTGCGTTGACCGCCACATTCAAATCTACGCCAGTCAAATCCATCTCATTCAGAATCATCTCGGCATCATCATTTAATGCCTCAGCACTTAAGATACGGTTTTTTCGGTTAATGGAAAGCTCCACGCTGGGATTTACATCAATTCCGATTATCGAATCAATCTGCCGGTTCTGATAGTGATAGCGGTACATTCCGCCTCCTGCAAACAGCAGACACAGGCACGCCGCTGACGCCAGGACCCCACCCCACAGACGTCTTCGAAGCGCTGCCACACGTACGCCGTCATCCTGACCATGCAGCAACGTCACAGATTCGGGCGCTTCCTGGGCAACTGATAAATCAATCCGGTTAAACACATCAGGAGTGAGCACATCTACAGCCGACTTTAAATGGCATTTTAACTCATGGTTATTTAATTGTATCCTGTCGGAATTCTGTTTCATTCCTTCTCACTCCTCTCTTAAATATTGTTTTAGTTTCTTCATAGCGCGATTGTATTTGGAAAGTACGGTAGCAAGGGGCAGATTAAGCCCTTCTGCAATTTCCCTGTGCTTCAGCCCTGCCGACGCATGAAGCAGTACAATCTGGCGCTCATCCTCCTTCAAGATTTCCAAAGCCGCGCGAAGCACCATTGCATCCGTCATATTTTCCAGCGGAATACAAAGTTCTCCTGTCTCCTCACCATTTAAATCATCAAGGCCCACGTCTGCCATCCGTTTTTGCTCCCGGAATTTCATGTAACACAAGTTACGGGCAATGGTGAACATCCAGGCCAGGGGCTTCCCCTGAGACTGGTAAGACGCAGCGCTGATCCACACCTTTAAATAGGTCTCCTGCATCACTTCTTCTGCGTCCTGGGGATTCTTCAGAATGGACAATATGAAACTGTAAATCGTTTTATCCGTATTTAAATAAAGCTGATGGAACGCCTCTTTATCTCCAAGTCCCACCTGTTTTAAAAGTTTCTCGTCGTTCACTCGAATTCCCTTTCTGATAGTTTAATGCAGCAACTCTGGTTTTTATTGCATTTCTTCAATCTTTTTTCCATTTCATCGCTGCTTTTCATTCTGTTCCTCAAGCTGGAATGTACATTCCATGGTAATCACACACACACAGCGCTCATCTTTTTCCTTTATTCTCTGGCATATCTGCTGTTTTAATTCATCCTGCATTTGTCTGGTATATTCACGCGGTACCACCAAGTCAAAAATAAGATTGATCCGCTTTGCTCCCTCCACAACTCGAAAATCATGAAAGGAGAGCCTTGAATCCAGACTGCTGATCACTTCAATCGTCATCTTCTTTAGCTCTGCAGTCTGCTGGTTGCCCATATCCACCGGATCCATGTGAATAACCAGAAAAATCCCCAGTTCCCGTTTCGCGTCCCTTTCTATCCTGTCCACAATCTCATGAGAAACTTCAATCGCCACATTACTTGGCACTTCAGCATGAATGGAAGCCATACTGCGCCCCGGTCCATAATTGTGGACAATCAGATCATGTGTTCCTATGATACCCTCATAGCGGCCCACAAAATCCGAAATCTGACGGTAGATTTTCGGGTCGATCGCCTCACCGATTAATGGGGCCAGCGTGTCCTTTGCAATATTAACGCCCGCTATCATAACAAGCACCGATACCGCCAGACCCACAATCCCGTCAATGTTCACCTGAAACATGCCAAATACTACCATGGAAAGAATCGTCGCCAAAGTCGCCCCTGCATCTCCCAGAGAGTCTGCAGATGTGGCAATCATCACATTGGAGTTAATCCGCCTGCCCAGCCTTCGGTTGAACACCGCCATCCAAAGCTTTACGCACACAGACAACACCAGAATTCCCACAGATACCGGGTTAAATACCAGTATTTCTGGATGCAGAATCTTTCCCACAGAGCTTTTCAGCAGTGAAAAACCCACCTCAATTACAATAAATGCCACGATGAACGCTGCAATATACTCAATTCTTCCATGACCAAAAGGATGATCCTTATCCGCCGGCTTTTCAGCCATCTTCATGCCCACAAAACCGATGACAGATGACGCCGCATCTGACAGGTTATTGAACGCATCGGCCATAATAGAAATACTATGGGACAAAATTCCCATTAATAGCTTTGCCAAAAACAGACAGAGATTACAGCAAATGCCAACCACACTGGCCAGCATGCCATAACGTGTGCGCACCTGCACATCCTCTGTCCTGTCATAATCCTTTACAAATAACTTTACCAGCCATTCTGTCATTTTAAGTCCTCATCCCCATACAGCACATCCACGAGGCACAAACCCTCCGCCGGGGCAGTAAAGCCCGCTGCCTGCCGATCTCTTGCCTCTAATATATCCACCATAGTTTTTGCCTGCCGCTCACCAATCCCTACCTCTATCAGCGTGCCTGCCATAATACGAACCATATGCTGCAAAAAACCATTCCCCACAAAGCGAAGAATCAGCACACTGCTTCCCGGCTCCTGATGAATTGTAACAGAGTACACCGTGCGCACTGTAGACTTCTTCATTTTTTTATTTCCACAGAAACTTCTGAAATCATGAGTTCCCACAAAAAAACGTGCCGCTTTCTTCATTTCCTCCACATCAATCTTCCGTCCAAGTCCGTATTGCATATGCCTTACAAAAACATCACGTTTTTGCGCTGTCTCCACCTGATAGACATAGATTTTCTTTTTCGCATTCAGGCGGCTGTGAAACCTCTCAGAAACAGGCTTTACACTGGTAACGGCAATATCATCCGGCAGATAATGGTTTAAATACCGGCAGAGTCTCTCCGGTGTCACAGCACACCCGTCCGGCATAAACGCTCCGTCCGGCAGATGAAAATTAGCCACCTGACCCATGGCGTGAACTCCTGCATCTGTCCTCCCTGATCCGTGTACCTCCACGGAAAAACCGCACATGCGGGAGAGCACCTGCTCCAGCTTCCCCTGTATTGTATTCCCTGTGTTTCCCTGCTTCTGCCATCCGTCGTAACGAGTTCCCTCATACTGCAAAGTAATTCTGTAATTTCTGCTCATGGTACAAAATCCCACCTTCATTCCCCCAATTACTTTTTTCACTGCAGATTGAGTTTCATTATACTATTCCTTCTTGTCAAGAGCAAGCAGAAAAATCGTCGAAATAATGCAAAAAAAGCCCGCAAGATCCATAATTCCGAAATCTGTATGTAACCACACAGAGGAGAATATCATCGCGGACACTGGGCTTCTTCCATAACCCAGTCATATATTCTAGCATATTTTTCAGGAAAAGTCTCCCTTTACTTTTTAACCCATGCAGAGTATAATTCAAAAAACAGACAATATTTTACAAGAAATACAGGAGAGTTTTTATGCTTACAATTGGATGCCATTTATCCTCCTCCAAAGGCTATCTTGCCATGGGAAAGGATGCAATAAAGATACACGCAAACACCTTCCAGTTTTTTACTCGAAACCCCAGAGGCGGCAACGCCAAGGACATCGTACCCTCCGATGTGGAGGCGTATCTTAGCTTTGCAGCAGAACACAAAATCACAAAAATCCTCGCTCATGCGCCCTACACCCTAAACGCCTGCTCTGCTGATGAAAATCTGCGGGACTTTGCCCGCCGCACCATGGCGGACGATTTGGAGCGCATGGAATACACTCCAGGCAACTGTTACAACTTTCATCCCGGAAGCCATGTAAAGCAAGGCATGGAGACAGGAATCTCCTACATCGCCGAGATGCTGAATGAGATTTTAAAACCAGAACACCGCACCACTGTTCTTTTAGAAACGATGGCCGGAAAAGGCAGTGAAGTCGGAGGGCGATTTGAAGAATTACGGGAAATTTTAGACCGGGTAACCCTGTCAGACCATATGGGAATCTGCCTGGACACCTGCCATGTATGGGACGGGGGATATGATATTGCGAACCATTTAGACGAAGTTTTAAATGAGTTTGACCGGGTGATCGGACTTAAACGTCTGCGCGCTGTGCACCTAAATGACAGCCTGAATCCCCTGGGCGCCCACAAAGACCGCCATGCAAAGATTGGAGAGGGATACATTGGGAAAGAGGCGCTGATCCGTGTGGTAAACCACCCGGCATTAAAGGATCTTCCTTTTTATCTGGAAACGCCCAACGATCTGGATGGCTATGCGGCAGAAATCGCACTGATGAGAGAAAATTACCGGGGGTAAAACACCCCCGGCAACAGATTAACCCATTTTTACACACGCCGCAATCATATCTACACAACGTTCTATCCCCAGCTTTCCACTGTTTAAACTCAGGTGATAATTGCGTGGATTTCCCCACTCGTTACCACTGTAATACTGATAATATTCCCGGCGCTTGCGGTCAATTCCACGGATACGCGCCTCCAGCTTCTTAGCGCTCTCGCCCGGCTCCAGATCTTGTATCCGCTCCACACGCTTTTTCATTCCCGAACAGATAAACACGTGAAATGCGTTTTCCAAAATAATATCCGAGCAGCGGCCAATAATCACACATGGACCTTTCTTCTCCAGCTTCTGAATTACCTGAGACTGTGCAAAAAATATCTGGTCGGACATCGGTACTTCATATAGGGAGGAAAAGGGATTTACCAGCACATGTTTATTGTCAATCTGCCCCTTCTGCCCGATTGTCTCATCATTTTCTCTGAACACTTCCTCAGCAATATTACTGTCCTCCGCTGCCATGGAAATAATCTCTTTATCGTAGAAAGGAATCTTGAGCTTTTCTGACAGCCGAAACCCGATTTCCTTTCCTCCGCTTCCAAACTCACGACTAATCGTAATCACTTTGCTCATAAGTACTTTTCTCCTCTCCTATGTGAAACCACCGCCCACCGGGCACATCTCATCTTCCATGTATCCATCTTACCATGTCGGACAACAAATTTCCACCATAAAATCCTGTTCCTTATAATTATAATTTTCCGCATAGCAGTAAGTACTGTACTCAAAACCAGAAAGCATATTTTCCAGCGTCAAGTCAATCCTGATTACATTCGGATGACCGATAGGGTCAGGGCGGGAAAACGTCAATTTCTTAATTTTACATCCCATATACACATTGCTGTCAAACTTCCATGTTATTTCAGGAATTGTTCTATTGAGACTCCCGGATCCAAATTCATTACCATGATCTGCTGCCAAATTAAAATACTTAATAACCAACTCCCCCTCCGTCTCATTCTCAGTATTCGGCTTACCACTGTAAATCATAGCTGAACTGCCATTCCTGCTGGAAAATGCAATCCATGTAGATCCCTCCCCTCTCCCTGAGGATACATCTGCCTCCTGTTCAAGCTGAAAGCAATAACCGTCGTTTTCCGAAACAGCTGCTGACGCAATCTCCCCGGAAATCCTGTCCAGCAGCAAATCACTAACTATCATAGCTGTGGAGGCTGATTTCATCCGATAGTGCATGCGCAGACTGCCGGTAAATACAAAGGCAGCGGAAACCATTAAGATGCTTGTCAGTGCAAACGTGACAATCAGCTCTGCCAGTGTTAATCCCCACGTATCCTTAACACTACACTCCCATATATACTTCATCCAGGCTCGCCTCTTCCCGCTCATGCTGCCTCCTCCTCTCCACGGTATTCCTTCATCCAGCCGATTGTCAGTTCGGTACGGGGGCCTCGTCTTTCCTTACATCCTTCAAAATCCGGTGACCGTTTCTGGCAGTCCGCACCGTTACATCAGAAACAGAGAATGTCATTCCCTTGTTTGAATTTTCAAATACAAGCGTCTGACCTTCCTCCAAATCAAAACTGTCACCTCTGGCCAGAATCTCCGAGCCTGAGGCGTCCTCATTCCCATCAAGATAATACCAGCCTGCCAGCCTCCGGTACTCCGCCAGCTCCCCTCCAGAATGTGCTGTCATATTCCCTGTAAGTTTCATTGCATAAGAAAAAATCCCCACAATAATAACCATAATAAAAAATGCTACAATCGCTTCAACCATAGTGGTTCCTGCCTGGTCTTGTGTTTTTTTCATCATGTTCTTCCCCTCTCCCACTCATGACCGGTAAATTCCCATCTCCAATCACTCCACTGGCACTGGTTTGAGCCCTCCACCACATCCCCACTACAATTTACATTCGGCCGGAAACAGCTTAAAACTGTGCTGGACTCCTTGCCCACTGTGCTGGTCACCTTTAAATAGAGAATTATATTCTCGAATTGTTCAGCTGAATCCTCTGGCGTGGCTTCATCAAGCTCCTTCTGACTCCCCTCATTCTCATCAATCCAATAAAACTCTGCCACTGTATCTCCAGGAAGCTGATCAGAGCTTAAATCATATGTAAACATCACCGTTCCCTGAGTCGGCCAAGGCTCCACGCCACCCCCATTCATGGCATAACGGTTCCATCTGTCCGTATACACAGTCTGAAGCTTATCCCGGAGGCTCCTGTCGGGATTAATAAGATTCCCATCCTTATCCACCTCCTCATCAGACAGTGAGTCACCATATTCAAAGCTGGTAATCTCATCAATCAGAACGTTTGATACTGACACTGCATTGATGCGGCATTGCTCCTTATCATTGATACGGCTGGCATTCTGAAAAGACACGGAAGCAGCAAGCAGCAGCGACAGACAAAGGGCCGTGGCAATAATCATCACACACATAACCAGAATCATCGCAAAACCTTCCTGACGATCTTTCAAACTTTTCGCCTCCTCTCCTGCTTTAATCTTTCCAATTAAACTCTTCTTCTTTTTCATTGTAGAACACAAAATATACCAGCGCCACCTTGGGATCTGGATTAAACCCTACACAAATTGCCGCATCAAGCATCTCCTTGTCCCCAATACAGGGATCAAGCAGATCAAACAGCGCCCGAATCCGGCGTTCCTCAGCGCTCCGCTTCTTCATATCTGCACCAGACAGGCTGCTCAACTCGTTCTGATAGATTGCATAATCTCCCTTTTTTGCCATCAGATAATAAATATCCTTTTGCCGGACATCACCCAGGACAATCGTCCCATCCTCGCTGCCGACTGCCTTGGCATTCAGAATATAACTGCTGCTTGAAGCCCTTCCACTGTCTGTTACCGCATCAATTAAATCTGTCAGCCGTCCGTGCTCTCCATACTGGGTCATCCGGCTCTGCGCTGCCAAAAAGACCGTTTTGGCAAACTCATTTTGCCGCTTAAAATCCGAGTAGTCCTGCCAGCCGATTACCCCCATAACGGCAAAGCTGCACAAAATTCCCATAACAGCCAGAACCACAATCAACTCCACCAATGTAAAACCACCGTTTTCGTAATCACTCACACCATAGCATTCCCACCACATTCTGTCATTCTGCCATTCCGCCATCTGCTCCATGCCTGTCTTCCTCTCAGCCCTTAATCGTAATAGACAACCTTAAACAACTCATCCACACTGGTGATGCCCTGTTCCACCAGTTTTAAGCCGCTTTCCTTTAAGGTCTTCATACCCTGCTTCCTGACTGCATAGCTCTTTATCTCCTCCATATCGTCCCCTGAGGCAATCATCTGCCGCATCCTTTTATCCACATACACCACCTCATGGATCGCGGTTCTTCCGGAATAGCCGGTATAGTTGCACCGCACACAACCCACAGGCGCCTTAACCTTCATAATATCCACCCCCAGATACTCTCTCATCTTGGCATCCGTCTCAACTTCCCTTGCACACTCGGGACACAGTTTTCTCATCAGACGCTGTGCCACCACACCCACCAGGGAATTGGCCGCCATATACGGCTCCACACCCATGTCCTGCAAGCGTACAATAGCAGAAAGTGCATCATTCGTATGGAGGGTACTAAGGACAAGATGTCCCGTAATTGCAGCTCGAACGGAAATTGCTGCAGTTTCCCTGTCACGGGTCTCACCCACCATGATAATATCCGGATCCTGACGCAGCAGCGCCCGCAGCCCTGACTCGAAGGATAGCCCCGCCATATTGTTTACCTGGGACTGGTTGACACGCTCCAGGTTCTGCTCCACCGGATCCTCGATGGTGCAGATGTTCACCTGACGTTTTGCCAGCTCATTTAATATCATGTACAAGGTTGTAGTCTTTCCAGATCCGGTAGGCCCTGTTAAGTAAATCAGACCATTGGGACATTTCAGAATCTTGAGCAGCTTCTCATAGTCATCCTCTTGCATGCCGAAGGTCTTGGAGTGATCAATCACTGCATGATTAAATAACAACCGAATTACCGCCTTCTCACCGAACACCGTAGGAAATATGGAAGTACGCATATTCACCATCTGTCCATCAACCGTCATACGAAAATGCCCGTCCTGCGGTACCCGCCGCTCGGCAATATCCATATCCCCTAAAATCTTAATCCGTGCGATCAGGGAAGCGTGCAGGCTTCGCTGCAGAGTAACGAACTCCAGGATTACACCATCAATTCTCATGCGCACTGTTGTCTTATCCTCAAAAGGCTCAATATGAATATCACTGGCATTGTTATGAAATGCCCTCCTCACCAGACTGTCTAACAAATTAACAACTGGCGCTCTCTCATCCTCCTCCAAGACCAGCTCCTCTGCCCCCTCATATTGACTATTGTTAGCCACCTCAGCCGCATGCCTGGCTCTAATTTCAGAGTAGTAATAGCGAATTGCATTTTCAACGGCCTGACCGTTGCACAAAAGAAGCTGCAGATCCATTCCAGTTACCTGGTGTACATTCTCCAGCCCGTAGAAATTCAATGGGTCGTTGGTCAGAACCGTCAGAGTATCCCCTTCCATCGCCACTGCCAACATACAATATTTTTCTGCCAGCTCCATAGGAATTTTCTCCACCGCATGAAGATCCACCTGCATCTGTTCCACATTGCCAATCTCCAGCTCAAGGTATGCTGCCAGCGCCTCCAGCATCTGGCTTTCTGTGACATATTCCTTTAACACATTCCCTATCCGAACCTTCCTGAATCCACTCACATTATTCATTTTATTCCCTTCTGCTCATCAAAATCTGAAGCTGTAAACTCAGATCATAAGAATCCATACCCTCACCGCTATATCTGTCCCTGCTCCAGCTTATCCCCGTAACACACACTCCCTGCATACCTGCAGAAAGCTCATCGATTAAACGGTCTATGGAGGCTATGGAACCTGAAACGTCCATCCCCACATGTGCAATCCACACTCCATCCTGGAAATCCGGGTTGCTCCCATCGTCATCCCCCTGTTTATATCGAGTTACATTTGCAGCCTCATCCGGCATCACAATCTGAAGCCTGCGCGCAGACAGTCCATAAGAAATCACTTTATCTGTTAAAAGCCGGTCAATCTCCTGACTCTTCAATATGGGATACAGCTTAATCTGTACCTGATTAAGTTCACTTTTCAGCTTCAAATTCTCTGCCTGAAGCTCTGGAAACTGCATATCTTTCTGTTCCACCTGCCGGATTCTTTCTTTGTTCTCCTCAATTTGCTCCCCCATTGCAGCATTCGCACTCCCCAATGGACGAATCACAAGCATGACAAACAATAACATAGCACAGAATAAGCTAAGTCCCGCCAACAGCTTTTTGTCCCGCTCTGTTATTGAAGTCGTCATGGTGTCTCCTCCCCTGTCACCTTACCTGCCAGGTAGCAATTGATGGAAGCTTTCCACAGACCACTTTCCTGATCATACTGGAACCCATCATAATAAACTCCTTCAAATAAATCCATCCTGTCCTCAAGGTAACCCACAAATCGGTATATCCCCTCCGCATCATTGGAGGAAGCCTCCACTAACACGGTGCCGGTTATCATATCGAAATTCCTGATCTCCACCTCCACCACCCCGGAAGCACACTGGAAAACCACCTGCTTTACCAAGCTAGTATAGACAGGATAGCTTCCTATGCTCTCCGTTGTCCTTGTAATAACATTAATACGGATTTTCAACTCCTCGTTCTCACTTTTCACCCGGTCATACTCCACCCCACGTTCAATTACCTCCTGCTCTTCCAGATAATCAAACTGCCTGTTTACTATATTCACACGGGCAAACCAGATTACTGACTGGCAAATGGCAATACCTGCCAATACCGCCGCAGCGGACACCACAGGAATCATATAGCGAATCATCTCTCTGCCCTTTTTCAGCAGCTCTGTATTCCGCCTGTACTGAAACAGCAGACCGGCTTTTCCCCTCGGAGCCAGAAATGCACCCATCAACGCAGTGAAATTTCCAAAAGAAACGTTTTCCTCTGCTGCCAGCCGCAGGTCTCCACCCTGCTCCTCATAAAGCTTTTCCACAGTAAGGCTGCCATCCATCCGAAGAATGCTCTCACGGCAAAGCTCTACATCCTCCTTTTGATATTCACCGCCTAAATAAACTGCCGATATGGTATCCTCAATCTGCTGAGTCTTTAAAAATTGCTGAAATGTTCTAATACTACGCGCTGCTTCCGCGGCGAATTCAGATGTTCCCCGCTCTCCAAACATCCGGTTGGAGTTTGACTGAAAATACCGTCCGTCCACATACAGGATATTCGTCAGATTCATTCCATCTATTGTCTGGACGATACAGGGCTTATCCTTCACATAGGACAGACGGTTCATCGCCAGCATATTGGCAACATTGCCGGTTACAATAGAAGACAATCGGATTCCCATATCCTTAAAGCGGTGGATATGAGGCTCTAACTGGCTGCGATCCAGCGTAGTTGCCACCACTGAAATTTTCCCACACTCCTGTTCCATAATATAATAACTGTACAAAGGATTTTTGCACTTGCTGTTTGCAGGATACTCTCGCGGCAGATATTGAATCAGCATCTTGTGGGACATCTTCGGAAGCTGCAGCACCTGGGTAACTGCCTGAGAAATGCCAAGCACCAGAATCACATCTTTTTTGGCAAGCCTGTTTTGTACCCAAAAATCTTCCAGGAATGCCCGAAACATCGCCTCATCTATCACATGACCGTTGATAATACTGCCCTCCGGCGCCTTCGCCTGATACACTCTGGTCACGGTTACCTTATTCCTGTTCACGCTGCCCACTGCCACTCTAACGTCCTGATTTGACAGAAAGAGTACTGTACTCACAATTTTTCCTCCTATTTGTATGCAGATGCCTCAATTGCAGAATAAGAGCCATAAATCGGCATCATCACTGCAATCATAATAAACCCTACAATAAATGCCATACTAATAATCATTGCCGGCTCCAGGTATGACACCATCCTGCCCACCGCCATCTCAGAATCGTACTCCAAATCATCTGCTATTGTATTCAACATCACCTCAAGACTGCCTGTCTCTGCTCCCACACAGACAGAAAATACCAATTTTTTGCTAAAACCGTCTATGGCTTCAACAGCATCACTCAAATTACCTCCGCTGTGCACAATCGAAACAGCCGCATCAAACTGTTTTTCAATCCAACTGTTCCCAATGGAATCTTTCGCAATCTGCATTGCAGTCACAATCGGAATTCCGGCGCTGTACAGCGCACTGAGGGTCCTGGCAAAACGTGCTGTATAAATCACCCTCCACAATTTTCCAATCAACGGCATATGCACCCGCATCTTATCCAGCTTAATCCGCACCGCTCCAATGCTGCATAATACGCGAATGGCGATTGCTGCCATGACCGTTCCAAGAATAATCAAATACCAATATTCTCCTGCGAATCTGGTTATTGAATAGAGAATTCTGGTGGGAAGAGGCAGCTCATCCATCAAACTAAACAGCGATTCAAACTGCGGCAATACATAACCAATCAAAACAGCTACCACAACCACAATCAGGCAGCCTAAAAATTTGGGGTAGAGGATAGAACTTTTCACTTTTGCATTCAATCGGTGCTGTTTTGTATAATAATGCGCCAGACGACTGACTGTTAAATCCAGGTTTCCTGCCGCCTCCGCAGAGCGGAACATGGTAATCATCATTGGCGGGAATACTCTTCCCATAGACTCCATGGCATCCGACAATGCAACCCCCTGCCGCATCAAACGCAAAAGCTTTGCATACATTGCACTCTCCTTTGGTTTGATGCTCTCATTTTTGGAAACGATACCCAGCGCGCGCACCAATGACACCCCTGCGCCGAGCAAAGCCCCCAGCTCCCGGCAGAAATCTGCCAGAGACTGCGGTTTCAGGGGAGCTGTCCATATCTTTGACGCTTTCCTCGCCGCAGAAATTAAATATTTCTCTTCCCGCTTCAGGTTTTCGTGAAGTTCCTTCTCATCAGCTGCCATCGTAGTGCCTTTGACACGCCTGCCTCTGGCATCAACAGCCCGATATTTATATTTTGGCACGGACATCGCCTCCTTTTATCTCAACTCAATCCGCACAATACCAGATACCAGTTTATTATCTGACTTCCCCATAATAGAGAAGCGGACATTCCCAGGCACAGAAAAGGGCCAAATGCAAAATGCTCCTTTCGTCCCTTCTTTTTTACTGCCAAAAGATACATGCCATATATGCCTCCTGTCAGCACTGCCAGCAGCAGGGAAAGCAGATTCAATTTCCAGCCCAGCAGCAAACCACATACTGCCATCAGCTTGATGTCCCCTCCTCCAAACGCTCCTGGCACTGCCAGGGTGATAAGTGTAAGAGGCAGACTGACAGATAAAAACCCAACCAGTCTTTCTGCCATTGGAATACCCGGCATAGTTACCATAGACACAAGAGCAATCACCAGGGTTCCAAGCACAAAACTGTTTGGAATCTTCATGGTATCCAGATCCACAAAGGCAACTGCTGTCAACATTCCGAGAAATGCAAAGGCAGTCATCCCTGCCAGATTATTACCTGTTTTAAAAATGCACAAAAGGGCTATACAGCCCCCAAGAAGTTCAATCCATATATAGCGCGGAGCAATACGCTCTCCACAATAATGACAGCGGCCTCTGAGACACAGCCAGCTCAGTACAGGTATCACATCCATGGCTGACAGACGGTGTCTGCAATCAGGACAATAGAACATCTCCCTCACAAAGGAGATATTACGCGGCACACGATAAATTACTACATTTAAAAAAGAAAACGCGCTGGCTCCAAAAAACCAGATCAGCCCCACAGCAACACCCCGCATAAATTGTATCATATGTACTGTAACTTCCTTTCTTTGTACTGTATTCCGGCCTCTGATTTCCGTTATTCAACTGTCCATTGTTCATTCTCATACACTGCAGCCATACCGTCTTTCGTATAGGTAATTCCCGTTACAATAAAGGCATCTTTTCCAGTCGTTCCTTTATACTCAATGCCGCTGACCGTTCCTTGATCAACACCAGACAATTCTTCAATTTGGGCGGCTGTAATATTATCTCTGTCTGGTGATGGTTTTCCATACTCTTCCGATGCCAGTGTCTGGGCAGCAAGATAAACGCTTCTTGCCTCAACTACGATCTGCTTTTCCCGCGCCTTGTCAATCCACCCAACTAAAGACGGCACCATAATTGCCGCCAAAATTGCCAGAATAACCAATACCACAATCAATTCAACCAAAGTAAAACCTTCTTGGGAATTCTGTCTTTCCCAGAGCTTTTTTATTGCTTTTCTCATACTCTCCCCTTAGATTGTACCCTGTCAGCAGCCTTAAGGCTGCTGACCTTTACGCCGCTTAGTATATTTTTCTAATTATACCATAATTTGGAAATAATCGTCAAATATTTATGCTAAATTTGACATTTTGCCTTATGGGATGCAATTTCCCATAAAGCAAAAACAGATGCCTCCAAACCTCGTTTGGGGGCATCTGCACAAGTAACTCAGTCTGTCATTCTCCAGGCTATCTCCAGTACCACGGTGGATGTCCCGGTCCCGGCGGGCGACCCGGTCCTGGGGGCGGTCCCGGTGGACGGCCCGGCCATGGAGGGGGTGGGGGCGGACCCCAGGACGGAGGAACCGGCCGCCCAGGTCTCGGGGGAATCCATGGCGGACGCGGTCTTCGCGGGCATCCCGGACACCGCGGACAAAGTTTACAGCGGACTCTGTCCGCAAGGGAAAACACATCTTGATTTATCATGTCACCAGCTGCAGAACTGTCAGCTTGCACATGTCTTAATGCGCTTGTTCCAATCATCATATAAGCAGGTATATCCCTTTTCTTTCAGGATATGTCTGTTTGTGCACAATGGTTCACTTCAGTATACAAAAACTGTCCGCCATAGCCCGCGCCGCCTCGTTTGCGCTTTTGGCTCACTCGCCTCGGGTGGGGAAGTCATTTTCCAAAATAGTCTCCCCACTTTCCGCGTCCTTTACGGTCACATGGACGGCCCATTCCTCGCCGGGAACACCGCATAACACTTGATACCGCCCCAGCATGACCGCCGGTACAACCGTGACCACAGCAGAGTACCACATTTCCATGGAATAATAAGTCTCAGCGTCCACCGAAACCGTAAGCCCCCAAGGAACACTGTTTTCATCCAAATCAGTATAATCCGCCGCCGCTACAAACTCCTGTGAGATTTCAGCGGTATAAGGGTCGCGCAGGCAGCCCAGCCAGTAATATCCCGCTTTCAGCTTTGGGTACTGTTCTTCGGTGAGATAGTAGTTGAAGGTGCCATCTTCGTTTGCCAGCAGCGCGTTGTAAACTGCCTGATCCAGCATTCCCTCTTGGGCCGCCGTCTGGCGTTGCTCCTTATCTTCTGCTTCCAGCTCCTCGGCTGTCTTTCCGCCCAATAGCGTCTTGGGCATGGTAATAACAATCTGACCGTCCTCATTCACCGGAGGCATATATGTATTTGTCGGCCCCTCCGCCCCGGACACATCCTCCTGCGGCTTATCCCCACAGCCTGCCAGCGAACCGAGCAGGAGCAAAAGTGACAGGGCAAGCGCGGCCCCCTTTTGTAGTCGTCTTTTCTGTTTCACTATACCTGCGAACCTCTCTTTGCCCTTTTCATCAATATCAAAACACACCACACCGCGACCGCTAAAATCAGCATCATCACCCCCGCCACAAAGACGATTGATTTTAGTTTTGCCATACGCACCTCGGAAACTGTCAGCCGCCCCATTTTCAAGGACGACTTTCTGCGTAATGTAATAGTTCCAATCTGTTTTCTTTTATTTTCGTCAAAATTCTTTCGTTTTCGTGTTCCTAATAAGAGTTAGTCATATCTTTTATATCATATTTTTTCAGGATATATCCAACTAAAGTCATTACAAAAGCACAATTAAATTTAAAACGGGTAAAGAATACATTAATTTTTGTCTGCCCTCCATATCACAGAGCCGCACGGACAAGATGCTTCGCCAGAACCGCTGTTGTCACTGCTCCGATACCTCCCGGAACAGGGGTCGCCGCCGCGGCAAGCTCCTGAATCGACTCAAAATCCACATCACCACATAATTTCCCGGTCTGATCCACATTGATACCCACATCAATCACCACAGCATCCCGCCCCACATACTCCTTATCCAGCATATTCGCCTGACCGGCAGCCGCCACAAGGATTTCCGCCCTCCTGCACTCTTCCTTCAAATTTTGAGTACGGGTATGGCAGACGGTGACTGTGGCGTTTTCTCCCAGCAGCAGCATAGATAACGGCTTTCCAACCACCATGCTGCGTCCCACAATCGTCACCCGCTTTCCGCTTATGGGAATCTGGTTTGCCTTCAGCATCTCCACAACAGCCTCCGCAGTACAGGGAGCAAAGCCCGTCTTATCTCCGGCAAACACTTTTGCCATATTGATGGGAGAGATACCATCCAAATCCTTTTTCGGGTCAATCATCCTCTCAATATCCCTCTCACAAATCTGCGAAGGAAGCGGACGTAACAGAAGGATCCCGGTCACATTCTCATCCTCATTCACTTTCTTAAATTCAGCCTTAAACTCTTCGTCGCTGATTCCCTCCGGATACACATAAGATTCCACACGAAGACCAAAACTTAAAAGCTTTTTTACAGCTCCCCGCTCATAAGATATATCATCGGAACGCTCACCCACCCGGATAATCGCCAATTTTGGAGCTCTGCACCCCAGCTCCTCCAGCTTTTTCTGCACCTGTTCTTTTATCTTCGCAGATACCTCCGCCCCCTTCAGGATTTTCATAGCTCTACCTCCCATTTATCATGCTGTTAGTTTTTTCAAAACCTTTTCGTAAATCTTGTCCGCCTCTTCTGTTCCAGAACCAATCAGGAATCCCGCCTTCTCATTCAGTTCACTGGCTTTTTCCCTGTCCTTCATGGACTTTGTATTAATGTAAATATTCATCACAGCGCCGTTTAGGGCTGCCCGGGCAAGCTGCGCAGCCACGCCTACATCAGACACTGCCATGCGGCTTCCCTTCTCCTCCAAAATATCCAAAACATCCAAAACCAAGGAGATTTTCTCCATCATCTCCAGCGGCACAAGACTGGCTGCAAGCAGACTCTCCTCCATCACCTGCTCCTTTTTCAGCCTTTGTTCCTCCGTGTCTGTGGGCATACCGTAAGCGGCAGCCAGAGGAGCAAATACTTCTGCATCTCTATCCGCTAATGCCAACAGCTCAGTCTGAAGGTTACTCAGCACAAGCAAGCTCTGCTGCATCTGCTCCTCCACGTCCGTATAACGTTTCTTTCCAACCGTCAGATTCACCACCATCTGTCCCAGCGCTGCCGCCAGCGCCCCGCTAAGCGCAGATGCTCCACCGCCGCCCGGCACCGGAGCCTTCGACGCCAGAGCATCTGCCCATTCTCCTATCTTCTGTGTTTCAATCATTCCGCTTTCCTCTCCACTCCTATTTCCCGCCCGCAACAGCCTTTGCCTTTTTCAGGCGAAATTATTTACAGTATAGCACAAAACCCTTGTATTGGAAAGAACATAATAGAGTCTTTGTGACATCATCACAGAAACCATTTTGTATTTCTGCTATACTGAATCCACAAAAACCGGGAGGTTATAGTATGGAAACTATGGAAACGAAAGTTAGAAAAAAACGAAAAGCCTTTGTTGATATGGATGACTGTGTCGCCTGTGGCTCCTGTGTGAAAGTATGCCCGATGTCTGCCATTGAGATTTGGCGTGGAATCATGGCAAAGGTCAACATAGATAAATGTGTGGGCTGCGGCAAGTGCAGTAAAGAATGTCCTGCAACTGTTATCCAGATTCGGGAGGTGCAAATATGAAAAAACATTGGTATGATTATATGTGGATTTTGTCTCTGACCTATTTGGTACTTGGCTTCTTCAACATCCTGTTTGCCTGGCTGGGGCTTTTGTGCTTCTTTATTCCTCTGATTATCTCTGTATTCAAAGGAACAAAAGGGTACTGTAATCGGTTTTGCGGCAGAGGTCAGCTATTTGGTCTGCTGGGCGGGCAGTTCGGTCTGTCCCGGAAAAAGGATATTCCCAACTGGATGAAAACCAAGGCTTTCCGATATGGATTTTTAATATTCTTTCTTATCATGTTTTTTCAGATGCTGTGGAATACTTACCTTGTATTTGCCGGAGCAGAAAACCTGAAGCAGATCGCCACTCTGCTGTGGACCTTTAAGCTGCCCTGGCACTGGGCCTACCACGGAACAATCCTGCATCCCGGCGTTGCTCAGTTTGCTTTTGGTTTTTACAGCGTGATGCTGACCTCCACTGTTCTTGGATTCATCACCATGGTTCTATTCAAACCTCGCAGCTGGTGTGTTTACTGCCCCATGGGAACTATGACACAGCTTATCTGTAAGACCCGAAACAGCAAAGAATAATTTTATAAGGAGGTTTTATTATGAAACTGAAGGATAAAGTTGCCATTATCACCGGTGGAAGCCGCGGAATCGGCTTTGCTACCGCAGATAAATTTTTGGAGGAGGGGGCTGCCGTTATCCTCACTGCCAGCTCTCAGGCATCGGCTGATAAGGCAGTCACCCGTCTGAAACAAAAATATCCCCAATCCACCGTAGCAGGCATCAGTCCCAATCTGGCAAGCCTGGAGTCTGTGCAAAGTGCATTTCAGGAAATAATCAGTCAATACGGCTGCGTGGACATTCTGGTTAATAACGCCGGTGTTTCTGAAAGCACCCCTTTTACTCAGTACACGGAAGAAATATTTGACAAGGTTATGGATTTAAATGTGAAGGGTGTATTTAACGCCACCCGCGCTGCCATCGAGCATATGGTCAGCCGTGGAAAAGGAGTTATCCTTTCCACCTCGTCCATGGTCAGCATCTCCGGACAGCCCAGCGGCGTTGCCTATCCCACATCCAAGTTTGCAGTTAATGGTTTCACTGTATCTCTCGCCCGTGAGCTGGGTCCCAAAGGAATCCGGGTCAATGCTGTGGCTCCTGGTATCACTGAAACCGATATGATGAAAGCCGTGCCCAAGGAAGTGATTGATCCTATGATTCAACAGATTCCTCTGCGCCGCCTGGGGCAGCCGGAGGATATTGCCAACGCCTTTGTCTTTCTGGCTTCTGACGAAGCATCCTATATCACTGGCGTTGTACTGAGTGTGGATGGTATGGCAAGAGCTTAAAATAGAAAGGTGGAGGAATAGTATGAAAGTAGTAATCGTAGGCGGAGTGGCAGGCGGAGCCACTGCCGCAGCCAGAATCCGCAGGCTGGATGAAAATGCGGAAATCGTTGTCTTTGAACGGTCAGGATATATATCCTATGCCAACTGCGGTCTGCCCTATTACATTGGCGGCATCATTGAAGATCCCGGGGCTCTGACCCTTCAGACACCGGAGAGCTTCTTTTCCCGCTTTCGGGTGGACATGAAAGTCTGTCATGAGGTGATTGCCATTCACCCTGATCAAAAAACGGTTTCTGTAAAGAATTTGAAATCGGGCGACATATTCGAGGAAAGCTATGACAAGCTGATTCTCTCCCCCGGTGCAACCCCCATGCAGCCCGCTTTTCCAGGCGTTGGGCTCGACAAGCTGTTTACCCTGCGTACGGTAGAGGATACCTTTAAAATCAAAAAATATATTGAGGAGAATCACCCCAAGTCTGCCGTGCTGGCAGGCGGAGGCTTTATCGGCTTGGAGCTGGCAGAAAATTTACGGGAGCTGGGCATGGAGGTTACGATTGTTCAGAGAGAAAACCAGCTGATGAATCCCTTTGACTGGGATATGGCAGCTTTTATCCATGCAGAAATGCGTAAACATGGCGTGAAGCTGGCTCTGGGATACACGGTGAAAGGATTTGAAGAAAAAGACGGCGGAGTGGATGTGCTGCTGGAAAACGAAACACCGCTTCACGCTGACATGGTGGTGCTGGCTATCGGCGTCACCCCAGATACCCGCCTTGCAAAGGAGGCAGGGTTAAAGCTGGGAATCAAAGACAGTATCCTGGTCAACGACCGGATGGAAACCTCCATCCCTGACATCTACGCTGTGGGTGATGCGGTGCAGGTAAAACACTATGTCACCGCTGAAGATACTCTTCTCTCTCTGGCAGGTCCCGCCAACAAGCAGGGACGAATCGCTGCCGACAACATCTGCGGCGGCGACAGCAGGTATCTTGGAAGCCAGGGAAGCTCTGTAATTAAAGTCTTTGATATGACCGCAGCCATGACCGGCATCAATGAGACCCATGCAAAGAGAGCCGGTCTGAATATCGACAAGGTCATTCTGTCTCCTATGAGCCATGCCGGTTACTACCCTGACGGTAAAGTAATGACCATAAAGGTAGTATATGAAAAGGAAACGGATCGTCTGCTGGGCGCCCAAATTGTGGGATACGAAGGTGTAGACAAACGTATTGATGTATTAGCCACAGCTATCCACGCAGGATTGAAAGCAACACAGCTGAAAGATTTGGATCTTGCTTACGCGCCGCCTTATTCTTCCGCAAAAGATCCTGTCAACATGGCTGGATTTATGATTGAGAATATCTCCAATGGTATGGTAAAGCAGTTCCATCTGGAAGATGTGGCAGGACTTCCCCGTGACGGCAGTGTCACCCTGCTGGACACCCGAACCAAACAGGAGTACCACGACGGACACATTGATGGTTTTATAAATATCCCTGTGGATGAACTGCGAGAGCGGCTCAGCGAGATACCTGTGGGCAAACCGGTCTATGTGATCTGCCAGAGCGGTCTGCGCAGTTATATCGCTGCCCGGATTCTGACCAGCAATCACTATGATGCCTTCAACTTCTCCGGCGGCTTCCGGTTCTATGATGTTGTAATGAATGATAAATGCTTGATTGAATCCGCCTCCATGTGCGGGATGGATCAATAAAATAGAGACGCCCGCTGATTTGCAGATTGCCGTCAGCGGGTGTCCATTTATGTATTTTGCAGCGCCTTCAATTTGTTTTCATCTGTGATTTCTATGGTACCACGGCTTAACTTCACCATGCCTTCACTCTGAAAGTAACGAAGCATTCTGGTAATAACCTCCCGATGAGTCCCTAAATGGTTTGCAATGGTTTCATGTATAATCTTCAACCGCATTGTTCCATCCAGGGCTGCCTCCTCCAAAAGAAAGGCGGCAACACGCTTATCCAGACTTTTCCATAGGATCTGTTCAATCAGCCACATCACATCTGAGAAACGGGCGGCCATAACCTCGTTGGTGTAATTGGCGACAGGAGCGGATTCTTCCATGATCTGCTTGTAGACATCAGCAGGTATAATCCAAAGGTCTGTATCCTTTTCCGCCTCAATCGTAATCTCAAACTGAATAGAGTGCATAATACAGGAAGCGGAGAACAGGCATAAATCCCTGTCAAGCAGCCGATAAATGCTAATCTCTCTACCTTCATCAGAGAGAATATAAGCCCTCAGCTGACCGGATTTTACCAAAAGCAGACCGGTGCAGTCCACACTGCCGTTATGGATTACCGTTCCCTTTTTAACAGTGCGGCTGATTAAACTGTTGGAAATTTTGGTTTGTTGGGCTGGTGTCAGTTTATTCCATATAGAAAAGTAGTTTGCAAATTCCATAGCAGTCCCTCCTTCTGTCTTAAAATCACTCAGCCAAAAAGAAAGCTTAAACCGCCTCTTTTATTGCTTTCTCCAACCGTACTGTCATGTCATCCACATCCTTCTTTTCAATGATAAGCGGAGGAACAAACCGTATGATACTGCTCCCTGCACTAATCAGTACCATTTTCTGAGAAAGCAGCGCGTTTGACACAATCGGCGCCACGGGAATCGTAAATTCAAGCCCCTGCATCAAACCTTTCCCACGATGAGCCGCAATACAGTTATATTTTGCAGTGAGCTCTTCCAGCTTTTCCCACAGGTACGCACCAATTTCCTGCACATGCTCTATCATATTTTTTTCCTGAAATAAATCCAAAACCTTGGCCGCTGCGGCGCACACCAGCGGATTTCCTCCATAGGTGGTTCCATGATCACCGGGTACCATGGCGCAAGCAGCCCTTCCACTGGCTAAAAATGCACCGATGGGAACTCCATTCCCCAGTGCCTTTGCCACTGTCATCACGTCCGGCTTCACACCATATCCCTGCCATGCAAACATATGTCCGCTGCGTCCCATGCCGCACTGAATCTCATCCAGTATAAGAAGGGCATCATATCTGTCGCACAGCTTTCGGACACCTGCAAGAAATTCCTGATCAGCCGGATAAATTCCCCCCTCACCCTGGATCGTCTCCATAATCACCGCGCATGTATTCCCATGAAACAGCGCTTTTACACTATCCAGATTGTTAAATTCGGCAAACCGGATATTGGGAATCAGCGGGGCAAATGGTTCCTGGTAGTGGTCGTTTCCTGTCACGGAAAGGGCTCCCAGGCTTCTTCCATGAAACGAATGCTTCATGGCAATTATTTCATAATCAGGGGACATTCCCCTATTATAAGCATAACGTTTTGCGATTTTTAAGGCGCCCTCAATGGCCTCAGTTCCACTGTTTGTAAAGAATACTTTATCCATATGTGATGCAGCTAAAAGCTTTTCGCCTGCCTCAATTACCGGTTTATTATAGAACAGATTGGAAATATGAAATAGTTTATCCACCTGTTGCTTCACCGCGTCATTTAATTCTTTACAGCCATAGCCCAGAGCCATAACTGCAATTCCGGCGCCAAAATCAAGATAAGGCTGACCGTCTGTATCGTAGAGCGTCACACCCTCTCCCCGCTCAAAAACCACCGGAAACCGATTGTAGGTTTTATAAAGCACCTTCTCAGCACAGTCAATATACTGCTGTTGTTCCATGATTACCGTCCCCCCTGACTCTTTAATCTATGTTCCGGACAATAATACCGCTCTTCACCGGAGCCGAAGATTGCAGTCCCAATCCCACGGTTGGTGAAAATTTCCAAAAGCAGACAGTGGGGAATTCGACCGTCCAGAATATGTACGCGGGATACGCCGTTTTCAATCGCCTCAATACAATTTTGAAGCTTGGGCAGCATGCCTCCTCCCAGGCTTCCTTCAGATACAAACGCCTGTGCCTCCTGCACGGTCATCTCCGAAATCAAAGAGGACTTATCCTCAAAATCACGGTACACCCCCTCCACATCTGTCAGAAAAGCCAGTTTTTCTGCATCCACGGCACGGGCAATGGCGCAGGCCGCATCATCCGCATTGATATTGTAGCTTAAGAACTGTTCATCAAACCCGATGGGACAGATAATCGGCAGAAAATCCTTCTCCAGCAGATCATAAATAACCTTCGGATTTACCTCTGTAATCTCGCCCACAAAACCAATATCCTGACCGTCGGAATACTTCTTCACACATTTCAGCATCATGCCGTCCTTGCCGCTGATCCCCACTGCCTTTACCCCCAGCTCATTAACCAACTGAACCAGGCTCTTATTCACTTTATTTAAAACCATCTCGGCAATTTCCATAGTGGGCTCATCCGTTACCCGCAGACCATTCACAAAATGAGGTTCCATACCGGTCTTATGGAGCCATCTGCTGATTTCCTTTCCGCCGCCATGGACAATAATCGGTTTAAAACCTACCAGCTTTAAAAGTACTACGTCCTGAATCACCTGATGCTTTAAATGTTCATCCACCATAGCGCTGCCGCCATATTTGACAACAATAATCTTGCGGTTAAACCGCTGTATATAAGGAAGCGCTTCAATCAGCACTTCTGCCTTCTGCATTTCATTGAACTCCGTACCCATAATTACCCTATCCTCACTTTCTTATGACCGATAATCTGCATTGATTTTTATATAGTCAAAGGTCAAATCACAGCCCCACGCTGTGGCCGCTGCGTCACCCAGCTTCATATCAGCAACTGCAGTCACCTCCGGCTCAGAGAGGATTTTTGTCGCCTGCTCCTCACTGTAAGGAAGCGCCACGCCGTCCCTTATAATCTGGATGCGGCCTGCCGCACTTTCAAAGAATAAGTCCACTTTCTCAGGGTCAAACTGCACGCCGGAGTAACCCATGGCACATAAAATCCGTCCCCAGTTGGCATCATGCCCAAAAACCGCCGCCTTGGTCAGATTGGAAGTAATAACCGCTTTCGCCAGCGTTGCCGCCTGCGCCCTGCTCTCTGCACCAACGACCTTCACCTCAAACAACGCAGTACAGCCCTCTCCGTCCCCTGCTATCTTTTTGGCCAGTGTCTCATTCACATAGTTCAGCGCTTTGCAGAAAATTTCATAATCTTTGTTCTTTTCCGCAATCTCAGCATTCCCCGCCATTCCATTTGCCAAAAGCAGGACTGTGTCGTTGGTGGAGGTATCACCATCCACAGAAATCATATTGTAGGTGTCAATGACATCCTGGGAGAGCGCCTCCTGAAGAAGCTCCCTTGAGATTGCTGCATCTGTGGTCACAAACGCCAGCATGGTACACATGTTGGGATGAATCATACCCGATCCCTTACACATGCCGCCCACAGTAACAGTCCTTCCGCCAATCTCCACCTGAACTGCCACTTCCTTGTTTTTTGTGTCAGTGGTCATAATTGCCTGAGAAGCCGCTGTACCGCTTCCAGCGCTCCCATCCAGCTCCGGCGCCATGGCGCGGATTCCCGCCGTCAGCTTATCCATGGGAAGCTGCATGCCGATTACCCCGGTGGAAGCAACCAGCACTGCATTTTCCTTAATTCCCAGTGCAGCTGCTGCCTCCGCCGCTGTCTCCTTACAGTAACCATAACCTTCCGCCCCCGTGCAGGCGTTGGCAATGCCCGCATTAATCACCACTGCCTGGGCAGTCCCGGAATCCCTGACAATCTCCCTGTCCCACTTGACTGGAGCCGCCTTAACCACGTTGGTGGTGAAGGTTCCCGCCACATAACAGGACGTCTCACTAAAAAGCAGCGCCATATCTTTCCTGTCCTTATACTTGATTCCCGCTGCAGTGGAGGCCGCCTGAAAGCCCAATGCCGCTGTCACACCGCCATTGATCATTTTCATAATCATTCTCCCTCCTGATGCCTACCTGATAAAGTTTGTAATGTTCTCATCGTTCAGAACAAAGTCGTAATAATTCATATCTTCCCTCTCAGTCCAGCCTACCTTATGCCAGAACTCATTTCCCATCTTATTTGTCTTAAATGCCACAAGGCCGACTTTGTTGATACCCTCAGCCTGGAGCGCCCGCATGGCAAAATGCGCCATGCGGTGTCCTATCCCCCGATTGCGGCAGTCCTTTGCCACGCACACATGGTAGAAGAAACCGGTCCGCCCATCATGTCCGCAGAGAATGGCGCCGACAATACGGTCATTCTGCTCCGCCACCACGCTGGTAGTGGGATTCCTCTTTAAAAACCGCTCCACACCTTCCCTGGAATCATCAAGAGAGCGGATTCCAAATCCCTGGATTTTAAGCCACAAATCATACACCTTATCATAATCTTCCAAGGTCATCTCCCTAACCAAAACGTCCGTGGTTCCAGCCATCTCTTATTCCTTCCTTATGGGAATACCGGAATCTGTTTCAATCCGGTGTTCTCCGGCAGACCGAACATCAGATTCATATTCTGTATTGCCTGACCGGCCGCTCCCTTCACCATATTGTCAATCGCCCCCATCATCACAATGCGATTGGTGCGCGCATCAATCTGAAATGCAATATCTGCAAAATTACTGCCCTCCACCCAGCGGGTCTGAGGCACCATTCCCGGCTGCATCACCCGGACAAAATACTCCTTTGCATAGTACTTGTCATAAATGGCTGCAACCTCTTCCACGGTCAACGGCTTCGCCATAGACGCGTAAGCCGTCACCAGGATTCCCCGGTTCATAGGCACCAGATGAGGTGTAAAGCTGATGGTTACCGGTTTCCCGGCTGCCCTGGAAAGCTGCTCCTCAATTTCCGGCGTGTGGCGATGGGACGCCACGCCGTAGGGTTTCATGCTCTCATTTACCTCGCAATAAAGGCTGGGTACCTTCGCGCTCCTGCCTGCACCGGAAGTCCCGGACTTGGCATCAATAATAATGGTATCTGTATCAATCAGACCTTCCTTAACCATAGGATACAGAGTCAGGAAAGAGCAGGTGGGATAGCAGCCGGGATTTGCAATCAGGCGCGCATGTCTCACCTTCTCCCGGTTCACCTCACACAAACCGTACACCGCCTCCTTGATAAACCGGGGCGACGCATGTTTTAATTGATACCACGCCTCGTACACGCCCACATCCTGGATTCTAAAATCAGCGCTCAAGTCAATCACCCTGGTTTTGGACAAAATCTCCTCAGTTATCTGAGATGCGCAAAAGCCCTGGGGCGTCGCAGTAAAAATTACATCTGCCGCCTCAGCCAGCCTGCTCATATCATCATCCCCGCACGGCGTGTCTACCAGATGGGTCATATTTCGGTAAATGGAGGAAAAATTCTCTCCAACATAGCTTCTGGAGCCATACCACACGATTTCCACATCGTCCCGCTGCAAAAGCAGGCGAACCAGCTCCGCCCCGGCATATCCGGTTGCACCAATGATTCCAACCTTAATCATATTGTTTATCCTCTCATAATCATACGTTCATGTCCCTTATTATAGTAAGTTTGCGGACATAAGAAAAGCACTTTTTCCAGATGCGCCCATATACCGCAATCCTAAATATTTCATAATTATACATTACAAATGAATAATATTCAATATGTTTTTAATAAATCCATTTCATTGTTGCATTATCAGGAAAACTGTTGTATATTTATTACATTATTACAATACCATTGAGGAGGATTATGAAAATGAAAGAGAAAGTAATTCTGGCTTACTCCGGCGGACTGGATACCACTGCTATTATCCCATGGCTAAAGGAGAATTTCGATTATGAAGTTGTGTGCTGCTGTATCGACTGCGGTCAGGGCAGCGAACTGGATGGACTGGAGGAGCGGGCTAAGCTCTCCGGCGCTTCCAAACTTTATATTGAAGATTTAGTAGATGATTTCTGTGATAATTATATTGTGCCATGTGTGCAGGCAAACGCCGTATACGAAAACAAATACCTTCTTGGCACCTCCATGGCACGCCCCGCCATCGCAAAACGTCTGGTTGAGGTTGCACGCAAAGAGGGCGCTACCGCCATCTGCCACGGCGCTACCGGGAAGGGCAACGACCAGATTCGTTTCGAGCTTGGCATCAAGGCGCTGGCTCCCGATTTGAAAATTATCGCCCCCTGGCGTATGACTGATATATGGACGATGCAGTCCCGTGAGGATGAGATTGAATACTGCAGACAGCATGGCATCGATCTGCCGTTCTCTGCCGACAACAGTTACAGCCGGGACCGTAACCTGTGGCATATCAGCCATGAAGGTCTTGAGCTGGAGGATCCGGCAAATGAGCCAAATTATGATCACCTGCTTGTGCTGGGCGTGACCCCGGAAAAAGCGCCGAATGAGGGTGAGTATGTGACTATGGCTTTTGAACATGGCATACCTGTAAGCGTCAATGGAGAAAAGATGAAAGTCTCCGACATCATCAGAAAGCTGAATGAACTTGGTGGAAAACACGGGGTCGGTATCGTAGATATTGTAGAAAACCGTGTGGTGGGTATGAAATCCCACGGCGTTTATGAAACTCCCGGCGGAACGATCCTTATGGAGGCTCACCAGCAGCTGGAGGAGCTGGTGCTTGACCGCGCCACCATGGAAGTGAAGAAAGATATGGGCAACAAGATGGCTCAGATTGTATACGAGGGCAAATGGTTCACTCCTCTTCGCGAGGCTGTTCAGGCATTCATCGAATCAACCCAGAAGTATGTAACTGGAGAAGTGAAGTTTAAGCTTTACAAAGGAAATATCATCAAAGCAGGTACCACCTCCCCCTACTCCTTGTACAGTGAGTCACTGGCTTCCTTTACCACAGGCGACTTGTATGATCATCACGATGCAGAGGGCTTTATCACGCTCTTTGGTCTGCCGTTAAAGGTTCGGGCTATGAAGATGGCAGAGGCGGAAAAGAATCAGAAATAAATTAAAATATAGGCGCCTGAATTTTCACCAGATTGCAGAAAATTCAGGCGCTTCATATTTTATCCTTGGTTGGAGTGTATCTTGCCCACCGGCATCTGAGCCAACATAATCGCGCCAAACACCAGCATACAGCCAAACAGCTCCCTAAGGGACAGGCTCTGCCCTAAAATCGCCCACCCGGCAAGCACGGAGAACACGGACTCCAGGCTCATAATCAGAGAGGCTCTGGCAGGCTCAACATCCTTCTGTGCAACTACCTGAAGCGTGTAGGCCACACCGCAGGACATCACGCCCGCATACAGAATCGGAAGCCATGCAGACAAAACTGCACTCCAATCCAGATTCTCAAAAAGAACCATCATAATACAGGAAATTGCGCCTGCCGTAAAAAACTGAATGCAGGAAATCACTACTCCATCAGCCTTTGGTGAAAAATAATCGATTACCAGAACATGCAGGGAAAAACCAACAGCACACAAAAACATCAGGAAATCGCCGCGTCCGATTACAAAATCCTCCGTGATACACAAAAGATACATGCCCACCGCAGCAATTCCCACACTGATCCAGATATTAAGCCCCGCCTTCCTGTGCAGAAATATCCCCAGCAACGGAACAATCACAATATAGCATGCTGTGATGAACCCAGCCTTTCCCACCGTAGTATGGACAATTCCAAACTGCTGTAAAGAGCTTGCAAGGCAAAGCAGGATACCGCAGCATATTCCTCCGATAATCCCATATTTCTTCTGGTTCTTTCTCTCCTCCTCAGTAAGCTTGACCCACTGCTGACCGTTCAACTTCCGCAAAAGGAATATGCAGGGAATCAGCACCGCGCCTCCAAGCAGAAAACGGCAGCCATTGAAGGTAAAACCTCCCACATAGTTCATACCCTCACTCTGTGCCACAAAGGCAGTGCCCCAGATAAGTGCAGTCAGCATCAGCATCCCGCTGCTGCCCATTGATTTCTTTTTTGTCCCCTCCATTCTGTCAGTCCTCCATCAGTGCACCGAAGCCGGAACTTTGCACTTCACTTTCATCAGGCAGAATCCACAGCGCCTCCACATTTTCAAGGGATTCCACAAAGGCCTGTCCATCAGAAAGCTCCATATTAAATACTGCGGTTGAGAGCGCATCCGCCAGGGCGCTGTCAGGGCAGAGAATGGTCACCGACAAATATTCATTCCATGGCATCAGCGTATCAGGATTGATAATATGATGATAACGCACGCCGTCTGCTTCATAATACCGCTGGTACGTGCCGCTGGTAACCAGACACATATCCTCCAGATTCACCACATGAAGATAGGGCTCGAGGGACTTGGTTCCAGGGTTCTGAACCCCCACCCGCCAGGGTTTTCCATCGCCGCGCACTCCAATAACCGCAACGTTGCCGCCCAGATTTAAAAGCCCGGAGACAACACCCGCTTGTTTTAACTCCTCCGCCAGCCTTCTGGCAGCGTACCCTTTGGCAATAGAACCCACATCCAGCCGCAGCTTCTTATCTTTCAGATAGACCGTCGATGCGTCCGCATTTATTTCCATTGCTGAAATATCAGTGTGTTCCGCTGCCTTTCGCAGCTGTGCCATATCCGGCGCTTCTCCCCGAGACGGATTTGCCAGAGCCATCTCCCGGTAGTCGTGCCAGATAGATAAAACACTCCCCATTGCCACATTGACCTTGCCACCAGTCAGGTTATATTCCTCCTGTGACAGACTGAGCAGATTCACAATCTCCCTGTCCACCTGAACCGGGGCAATTCCCGCGCTGTCGTTAATTGATTTTATGTTGCGGATTCCATCGTAGTTGTTGTAAATATCAAACAGCTGATGGTATTTCTGCAAAAGTTCTTCTGCAATCTCTTTATATTCGTTAAACTCATCTTCACTCTCCGCATAAATGGTGATACTGGTGATTGTATCAAAATAATCCAGATACTGAACATCATAAGCGGTCAACGGCTTTTTCCCTGCGCTGCATCCGCTTAAAATCCCCATCACTGCAGAGGCAAGAACAAAAATGATAATTTTCTTCATAAGCAATATCCCGTTCTGTAAAATTAATGTTTGTGCCGGCTCACACCTCAAAGCCCACACTCTTTAAAAACCGTTCAAATGCCTCCCGTCCCTGTGGTGTACACTTATATACACCCGCATCCTCAAGTACCCGGGCAAACACCTTCCCCACCTCGTTCTGTAAAACCGCCTCCACATTCTCTCTGGTAATATCACCGCAGCCTGGACGGAACTGCTCTACCCAGTCTGCATGTTTTTGAAGTATCTGGCTGCCGCGTATATCCTTGCCTGACACGATATATTCACCCAGAAGCGTCAACTCCTCCTGCAGCCTGGCAGGAAGAACCGCAAGGCCCATAACCTCAATCAGACCGATATTCTCTTTCTTGATATGGTGCAGCTCCTGATGGGGGTGGTAAACACCCAGAGGAAATTCCTCCGTTGTAATATTGTTACGCAATACCAAATCCAGTTCGTACTTGTCTCCGCTTTTTCTGGCAATGGGTGTGATTGTATTGTGATTCTCCCCATCTGTCTCTGCATAGACGAACGCCGCCTCATCGGTATATCCTCTCCAGACCTTCAAAATCTTATCACCCAGCTCAACCAGCCGATCGGAATTTTCTCCCCTGAGACGCAATGCTGACATGGGCCAATGCACAATTCCCGCCTCCACATCCTCAAAACGCGCCATCTTATAGTACTTCTCCACAGGCGCTTTCGCCATGGCAAAGGTGTAATGCCCACCCTGAAAATGGTCATGACTTAAAATAGAACCGCCCACGATTGGCAAATCAGCGTTGGAGCCAAGGAAATAATGGGGAAACTGTTTCACAAAATCAAACAGCTTTACAAACGTAGCACGCTCAATTTTCATAGGTGTGTGATGTCCGTTGAACGCAATGCAGTGCTCATTATAGTAGACATACGGGGAGTACTGGAATCCCCATATGCTGCCGCCCACTGTAATGCGGATAATTCTGTGGTTATTCCGCGCCGGATGATTCAAGTGCCCCGCATATCCCTCATTTTCCATGCACAACAGGCACTTGGGATAACCGCTTTGCTTTGCAAACTTTGCCGCTGCAATCGCCTTCGGATCCTTCTCAGGCTTTGACAGGTTAATGGTAATATCTAAATCCCCATAAGGAGTCTTTGTCACCCATTTTTTATCACGGCATACCCGGTACCGGCGGATATAGTCGGAATCCTGGCTCAGCTTATAGAAATAATCTGTGGCGGACTGAGAGCCCTCTCTCTCGTACAGCCTCCAAAATTTTGCCTCTACCTCCGATGGACGCGGCATCAGGCAATTCATTAACTTCGCGTCAAATAAATCCCGGTATCCGATACTGTTCTCGATCATCCCCTGTTCACACGCATAGTCCAGAAGTTGGTTTAAGATTGCCTCCAAATTCAAATCGGAAGCCTCCGCCTCTTTCCCCGGCTCCTCATACTCATTTAGCCCAAGCGCCTCCAAAAGCTGATTTGTGGCATAAATCCTATCTGCATCTGTAATCAGCCCCATCTTGGCTCCATACTGTACAAGCTTTTTAATCGCTTCGTAAATCATAACCTCTCCCCATTCATCTTTATTACAGCGTCTGCTGCATCTAACGGCGAATAACAGGTTCAATCCTCTCTGTCACCAATCCGCCCAGAATTCCGATTACAGCTCCCGCCACTACTCCGGCCACCAAAAGCATGGGCAGATAGGAAAACACACCTGCAGTACCTGTAATATACGATGCCATGGTGAGCTGTCCCAGATTATGAAAAATGCCGCCCAGAATACTGACACCCACTTTTCCGAACCATCCGCTCTTTTTCGCCGGTACCATCACTGCCAGGCTGAATACCCCGCCGGACAGCGCATAAAGCATGGTTCCCGGATTGCTGAAGGTAAAACCCACCATCACAATCCGCACCAGAGACACTGCCGCTGTCCCTGCAATCCCCACAGTGTAAATCCCCACTACATTTACAAGATTCGCCAATCCCAGCTTTATTCCCGGGGGAGCCGGCAAGGGGATCATCGCCTCCACATAGCTGAATATAAATGCCAGAGCAATAAGGAGGCCATAAAGCGCCACACCCTTTGCCATATCCCGACTGTCTCTACTTTTTCTTTCCATTCCAAGCCCTGTTTCTGCCATTCTTTTACGGAAACTGCATTCGTTGACACAACCCCGCAATTATGTTATAGTTTCAAGCACAATCTATCATTAAGCTATTATAACAAGTATATCATTTTATCCCGGTTTTAGAAAGAGGTTATCTCATGGAGAAAGGAAAAAAGGATCTGCTGCTGATTGTGGCTGTACTGATTATTGCAGCAGCAGGATTTCTTATTAATAATAGAATCCACAAAAAGCCCGCCGCCTATGTGGAAATCAGTGTGGACACCAGGACTGTGGCGACCTATGATTTAAATAAGGATATGGATCTTGTGCTGGAAACCTATAACGGCGGCACCAACCACCTGATTATCCAGAATGGTCAGGTATGGATCAGTGAGGCATCCTGCCCCGACAAGGTATGTATCCACCAGGGGCATATCTCCATGAACGGGGAGTTGATTGTGTGCCTGCCCAACCGCATGATCGCCAAGGTAGTGGCTCCCGAGGATGTGTGATGCAAAACGCCGCTCCGGTTTTGCCGGAAACGGCGCTTATGTAAGAATTGGCTTGAGGTCCACCGGCCCTCCCCCTCTTACAGATAGTGTTTCAGCATCTCTGCCTTATCAAGTTTCTCCCACGGCAAATCCAGATCGGTTCGTCCGAAATGTCCGTAAGCCGCCGTCTGCCTGTAAATCGGGCGTCTCAAATCCAGCATCTTAATAATTCCTGCCGGGCGCAGATCGAAATTCTCCCGGATAATCCCCACCAGCTTCTCATTGCTTAAGCGGCCTGTACCGAAGGTATCCACCATAATAGAAGTGGGGTGCGCTACACCAATTGCGTAGGATAACTGAATCTCACATTTGTCCGCAAGCCCTGCCGCCACAATGTTTTTCGCCACATACCGAGCCGCGTACGCCGCCGAGCGGTCAACCTTTGTGCAGTCCTTTCCTGAGAACGCGCCGCCGCCATGACGTGCATATCCTCCATAAGTATCCACGATAATCTTCCGCCCTGTGAGTCCGCTGTCTCCATGAGGTCCTCCAATCACAAAGCGTCCTGTGGGGTTAATGAAGAATTTTGTCTCGCTGTCCACCATATTCTTTGGCAGAACCACGTCAAACACATATTTTTTGATGTCCTCATGAATCTGCTGCTGGGTCACATTCTCGTCATGCTGAGTAGAAAGTACCACGGCATCAAGACGCATTGGGTGTCCCGCCCCGTCATATTCCACTGTCACCTGGGTTTTTCCGTCGGGACGCAGATAAGTCAGTGTTCCGTCCTTTCTGACCTTTGTCAACTGCCTGGCCAGTTTATGGGCAAGGGCAGCCGGGTAAGGCATGTACTCCTCTGTCTCGTTGGTGGCGTAACCGAACATCATACCCTGATCGCCTGCCCCAATCGCCTCGAGGGCATCATCATCCATTGCATTCTCCTTTACCTCCAGCGCCTTATCAACACCCATCGCAATATCTTTTGACTGTTCGTCAAGCGCCACAATCACGCCGCAGGTGTCACAGTCAAACCCATACTTGGCACGATTATAGCCAATCTCACGCACCGTACTGCGGACAATGTTCTGAATATCCACATAGGCGTTGGTGGTAATCTCACCCATCACCATCACAAGGCCAGTGGTAATGCAGGTCTCACAGGCCACACGGCTCATGGGATCCTGCTTCATAAGCGCATCAAGAATCGCATCAGAAATGGCATCGCACATTTTATCCGGATGCCCCTCTGTAACGGACTCTGAAGTAAACAATAATTTTTCCACTTGATCATCCTCCTCTGAATCGTAACTCGTAAGAAAACGAAAAGCCCGTAGCAATGATACTGCGGACTTGATTTCTTCTGAATCTATCAAATCCTCTTATTGCTCGATTTCTCGCTCAGGCTGGCACCTTCCCACGCTCCTGCGGCTGCTCCGGTTCCATTCACCGAAGCTTCCATACATTTCGTAAGGGGTTGCCGTGACTTCACAGATCCTTTGTATCTCCATCACTCTGAATAAGGGATTACGCACTTTTCAGTTTCTTATTAAATTGTTGCATCAACTATACTACCAGATTGTCCCCTGCATGTCAAGAGGACGTGCAGCATGGTTCATAAATCCACTGTCATTATCAATGTCTGTATGAACCTTGCAGGCAGGCTTTTTCTTTCCTCACATATCCAGCCTCCACTTCACATAACTCTGCCAACAGGTCACTGTCTTCGCTTTGTATATAACTGCGCATTTTGTTACGCTGTATCCTATAATCACGGCACAATTCCTCAGACAACGCCTCAAGCTGTAAGCTGCTCTCCCCATTCAGCGCGGACATAATACGAACCTCTGTGTCTGCAAAGGTCAGGTTCTTGCTTTCCTCGAGCATTTTTTTCATTACTTTTGTGGCGGCAGGAGACCAGGAACCATTTTCAACAAAGGCAATCATACGGTTCTGATAACCCCGCTCTGTCAGGTGTTCAATAAAGTTGCGCATAGCGGGGAAAATTCCCGAGTTGTAGGTAACAGCCGCCAAAATCAGCTTATTATAGCGGAACGCATCCTCCACAGCCTTTGACACATGAACACGTGCCAAATCGTGTACAATTACATTCGGACATCCTTTCGCCCGAAGCTTGTCAGCCAGCTGCTTCATCGCTTTTTCCGTATTACCATAAATAGAGGTATATGCAATCACAATTCCTTCAGACTCCGCCTTATAGGAAGCCCATATATTGTAAAGCCTCATATAATATCCCAGATTCTCTTTCAAAACAGGACCATGAAGGGAGCAGATAATCTGGATATCCAAACGCGCCGCCTTCTTTAAGATATTACGAGTCTGCACTCCATATTTCCCAACGATGCCGAAGTAGTAACGGCGCGCCTCGTCAGCCCAGTCCTCCTCCACATCAAGAGCGCCAAACTTTCCGAAAGCGTCGGCCGAGAACAGAACCTTATCGCAACTATCGTAGGTAACCATAACCTCAGGCCAGTGCACCATAGGCGCAGCCATAAAAGTCAATGTGTGCTTTCCGAGGCAGAGCGTATCACCATCTTCCACCACGATTCTGCGCTCCGCAAAATCCATACCGAAAAACTGCTGCATCATCGCAAATGACTTTTTGCTGGATACCACCACTGCATCTTTATAAAGCTGGAGAAAGTTCACAATATTTGCAGAATGATCAGGCTCCATATGCTGGACAATCAGATAATCCGGGTGACGGTCTCCCAAAAGTGCACGAATCTGATCCAGCCATTGGTGCTTAAAGTGTGCGTCCACTGTATCCATCACCGCAATCTTTTCATCTATAATCACGTAAGAATTATATGACATACCATGGGGAACAGGATACTGTGCCTCAAACAAATCAATCTCATGATCGTTTACTCCCACATAGACGATGTCGTTGGTAATCTCCATATATTTTATTCCTCCTAAACTATCTGGGTACAAAACAGCGCTTTTTTAGTATACCATAAAGCAGTGTAAATGACACAAAAAAATCAAATGTACTAAAAAAAATTATGAAATACAATTTTCCGTAAAGTAACAAAGCGGCAAGCCGGACTCTCGCGCCCCCGGAGGGTTTTGCTTTATAGGACGCAATCTGCTATAAAGCAAAAAAGAACCGTCTGTGGCACATACACACACGCCACAGCCAGTCCCGCTTCCTCTGTCCAGACTCAGCCTGTCTTTAAGCGGAATTTCTGCTCCGCTTTCTCGGAATCCACAATCTCAATGACAGCCCCCAGACTTCTCAGCTTTTCCTCAAATTTCTCATAACCACGCTGAATATAACCAATCTCATCTACCACTGTATAACCGCTTGCGGAAAGTCCTGCCAACACCAGAGCAGCACCCGCCCGCAAATCAGGGGATTCCACATGAGCTCCGGTAAAGCCCTTCACACCATCGATAACAGCCACATTACCCTCAACCTTAATATTTCCACCCATACGGGCAAGCTCGTCCACATACTTAAAGCGATTCTCAAAGATACTCTCGGTAATCATGCTGGTTCCCTCTGCAAGCGCCAGAGTAACCGCCATTTGAGGCTGCATATCCGTTGGAAAACCGGGATACGGCAGAGTCTTAATATTAGTAGAATACTGCCGGGGTCTTCCAACCACACGTACCTCGTCATCCCCCTCAATCACCTCACAACCAATCTCAATCAGCTTCGCTGAGATTGCTTCCAGATGCTTGGGAATCACATTCTTCACAGTAATATCACCGCGGGTAACAGCGGCAGCGCACATAAACGTTCCCGCCTCAATCTGATCCGGAATAATCGAATACTCAGTCCCATGAAGGCTGGCAACACCGTGTATGCGGATAATATCCGTTCCCGCCCCCTTAATATTCGCCCCCATTTTATTTAAAAAGTTGGCCACATCAACCACATGAGGTTCCTTCGCCGCATTCTCAATAATTGTCAGCCCCTCCGCAAGGGCTGCCGCCATCATAATATTAATCGTTGCACCTACGGACACTACGTCCAGGTAGATATGGCTTCCTACCAGATCAATTGCATGGGCAATAACAGCCCCACGCTCAATCTCAATCTTTGCGCCGAGAGCACGGAATCCTTTTAAATGCTGGTCAATGGGCCGGCTTCCGATATTACATCCACCGGGCAGAGGAACCTCTGCACTCTTGTATTTCCCCAACAGCGCACCAATAAAATAGTAAGAGGCACGGATTTTTCGGATATATTCGTCATCCACAGATACCTCACGAATTGTAGAGGCATTAATTTTTATCGTATGACTGTTAATCCACTCCACTCTGGCACCGATTTCCTCAATCGCCTCCAATAGCACGTTAATGTCGCGCACGTCCGGCAGATTTTCAATCACAACATCCTCATCCGTCATAATCGATGCAGCGAGTATGGCAAGGGCAGCATTTTTTGCGCCGCCAATCACAACATCACCAACCAGTGGGTTTCCACCTTTCATAATATACTGATTCATCACACACCTCTGAGCTTCTTTTCTCTATATCCAATTTTTTACAAAATCATTAATTTTCTGTTTAGCTTTGTTAATGATTATACCACATAAATAAAATTTGTAAAGACAAACGTGGATCTATACTAAAAAGGCAGACACAATAATGCACCATCCATAACAACCAATAACCAGCACTTAAAACGCCTTATCCTGCATATCTACGCAGACTATGATAAACGGCTCGGCGCCTACAAGACCAGATATATCCTGGAGCGTGACTATGGCATCCGCATCAGTGTCGGCAGAGTGTACCGCCTGATGCAGCATATGGATCTCCCTAAAATGTCAACGGACAAACCCAGTTACCACCGTCGCCCAGATGAAAATGGAGACTTTACAACCACCTAGAACAGCAGTTCTCCCAAAGCGCTCCCAATCTCGTATGGGTCAGCGGTTTTACCTATATCAAAGCCGGCGGTAAATGGTATTATCTTTGCGTGATTATTGACCTGTTCTCCCGTAAGGTGATCGCATGGCATCTCTCTGCCAAACCGGACGTGGAGCTTGTCATGGTCACTTTTAAAAAAGCATATGCTTCCAGAAATGCTCCCTACGGACTGATGTTCCACTCTGACAGGGGTTCCCAGTATACGGCTTTTGCTTTCCGAAAGTTTCTGGATTCCATAAACGTGGTACAATCCTTTTCCAAAAAGGGGTATCCTTTTGATAATGCTACCCTTAGTGACTTAAAGCTTTCCGTGTTTTCCTACATTGAGGGATACTATAACTCAAAGCGTCCACACGGCTCACTGGGTTATCTAACACCTAACGAAAAGGAAACGGCTTACTGGGGACAGAAGTAATTTTCTGTCTCCAATAAAAAATTGTTTAAAATTGTGTCTACTTACTTGACTATATTTCAAATCTCGTATGGGTCAGCGATTTTACCTATATCAAAGCCGGAGGTAAATGGTATTATCTTTGTGTGATTATTGACCTGTTCTCCCGTAAGGTGATCGCATGGCATCTCTCTGCCAAACCGGACGTGGAGCTTGTCATGGTCACTTTTAAAAAAGCATATGCTTCCAGAAATGCTCCCTACGGACTGATGTTCCACTCTGACAGGGGTTCCCAGTATACGGCTTTTGCTTTCCGAAAGTTTCTGGATTCCATAAACGTGGTACAATCCTTTTCCAAAAAGGGGTATCCTTTTGATAATGCTACCCTTAGTGACTTAAAGCTTTCCGTGTTTTCCTACATTGAGGGATACTATAACTCAAAGCGTCCACACGGCTCACTGGGTTATCTAACACCTAACGAAAAGGAAACGGCTTATTGGGGACAGAAGTAATTTTCTGTCTCCAATAAAAAATTGTTTAAAATTGTGTCTACTTACTTGACTATACTTCAATAAGCCCATACGCAAGGTTATTGCTTCCTTCCATCAGTATATCTCCGGGCTTTC
>CANPMS010000022.1 GCA_947575275.1 uncultured Clostridium sp.
GGAGTACGACCTTGCCAAGGTCGGGGTCGCGGGTTCGAGTCCCGTCTCGCGCTCTGCTTATTTTGATAAAGCAGTTGGGATTGGTGTCCTGACTGCTTTTTTGCTTTAGCTGTTCCTGGTTTTTTGGAAGAAATGATGAATAAAGGTAAGAATTCCATCTGTTCCCAGTAGAATTTCCTCTAATTGTATGGTAATATAGTTTTGTAACAGAAATGTAATATTTATGTAACACAAGGAGGAACTACCATGAAAAAACAGATGATTCGTGTGATGACAGCCACAGCAGTGATGGCTCTTACAGCAGTACAACCAATAACAGCATTTGCCGCAAATTGTGCAGGTGGAAATGGTACATATAAGGTTGTGATTGGAGGAATGCAGGGGATTCAGACTGTGGATTTATCAAAGCTGGGCAATTTTGACTGTAACAATTTGGATTTGGAGAGCATTCTTCAGCAGATTAAGGATTGTGGTGTTCAGATTCCAGATCTGCCCCAGATTCCAACTCCTCCCACACCGGGAACAGGTGAGACGCCTGACCTTCCGGGAGATAACGAGGGAGGAGATAATTCCGATAATCAGGGAGGAAGCGAAGACGCCTGGACGAAGCAGGTTGTGGATCTTGTAAATGCGGAGCGTGCAAAGGCAGGGCTTGGGGCGCTTTCCATTCACAATGGTGCGGCAAATGCAGCACAGGTTCGTGCCAATGAGATTATTACTTCTTTCTCTCATACGCGTCCAAATGGCAGTAGCTTCAGCACAGCTCTTAAGGAGGCAGGAGTATCCTATACCAGTTCTGGTGAAAATATTGCATATGGACAGCGTTCTCCGCAGGAAGTTATGAATCAGTGGATGAACAGTGCAGGACATAGGGCCAATATTTTAAATCCGCAGTTTACCTCGATTGGTGTGGGACATGTTCAAAGAAACGGAGTAGATTATTGGACACAGTTGTTTATTCGATAAAACTTAATAGAGCAAGAGCCGGGCGTCTTCCAAAAGGGTAGACGCCTTTCTTGCGTTTTTTCCTGATTCATAGTATAGTTGAAATATCATGCAAAAGATAAGGGGGAGAAACCTGTGCTGAAAATAATTATTTCACCGGCAAAAAAGATGAATGTGACTGATGACTTTCCGGTGGAGGTGACTCTGCCGCATTTTTTGGAGCAGACGGAGGAGATAAAGGCGTATTTGCAGAATCTGGATTATGGGACATTGAAAGGAATCTGGAAGTGCAATGATCAGATTGCGGAGCAGAACGTAGAGAGGCTTAAAAATATGGAGCTGCGCCGCAGGCTGACTCCTGCGGTAATTGCCTATGAGGGACTTCAATATCAGAGCATGGCGCCGGGAGTGATGGAGCGGAGTGCGCTTGATTATCTCGGTAGACATCTCTACATATTATCAGGTTTTTACGGGATTTTGCGAGCTTTTGACGGAGTGACGCCTTATCGTTTAGAGATGCAGGCTAGGATTGAGTGGATGCGTGAAAAGAAAATAGTAACCAATCTGTATGATTATTGGGGAAGCAGCATTTACCAGGTGCTGGATGATCAGGAAGAGCCGCTTACCATTGTTAACCTGGCATCGAAAGAGTATAGTAAGGCAATTGAGCCATGGCTGACCTCTGGTGTACGGTTTTTGACGTGCGTGTTTGGGGAGGTAGAAGAAGAATCGCCTTTTCGTGTGCGTGTTAAGGCGACTGCAGCCAAGATGGCGCGGGGAGCGATGGTTCGGTTTATGGCACAGAATCGTGTGACAGATGCAGAACAGATAAAAGGGTTTCATGAGATGGGGTACAGTTATATGGAGTCTTTGTCCGATGACACTATGTTTGTATTTGGAACGAAGAAGCAGTAAAACTTCCGCTTTTGTGGAAAGAATACTTATGATATAATAAAATCATATATCAGGTGTAAGAAAAGCTGCGGGAGAAGCTTTAGGAGGAAACTATTATGACAAAAGCATATGAGCGTCTGTTGGGCTGCTATCAGTGCTTTAAGGAAAAAATTGATTTTACGCCGAAAGTGGCGTTGGTTCTTGGTTCTGGTCTCGGTGACTATGCAGATGGAATTAAAATCCAAATGACTTTGGATTATCACGAAATTAAGGGATTTCCAGTATCTACGGTCAGTGGTCATAAAGGGCGTTTTGTTTTTGGATATATCAACAATGTTCCGGTGGTTATTATGCAGGGGCGTGTGCATTATTATGAGGGATATTCCATGGAGGATGTAGTTCTGCCTGTCCGCCTGATGAAGATGATGGGGGCTGAGATTCTTTTTCTCACCAATGCTGCGGGAGGAGTGAATTTTGACTTCCGGGCAGGGGATTTTATGATGATTACCGACCAAATTTCTAATTTTGTGCCATCACCGTTAATTGGTTCTAATATAGACCGGTTGGGGCTTAGATTTCCTGACATGAGTGAGATTTATAACCGGAGACTGTGCAGTATTATCCGCGATACAGCAAAGGATTTGCAGATTCCTCTAAAAGAGGGTACCTATGTGCAGCTGACGGGGCCAAATTTTGAAACGCCTGCGGAGGTGCGGATGTGTCGTTTGCTGGGAGGGGATGCAGTCGGAATGAGTACGGCATGTGAGGCGATTGCCGCCAACCATATGGGAATGAAAATCTGTGGGATTTCCTGCATTACAAATCTTGGCTGCGGTATGATGGATCAGCCTTTGAGTCATGAGGAAGTAAAGGAGACAGCGGACAGGGTAGCTCCACTGTTTAAGAAGCTGATTACAGAGGCTGTTACCAGACTGGGGGCAAATACAGATCAAACAGTGTGATTGATTATTTTCCGGTGTGCTTTGCTTTCGGTGTAAATCCTGACAGCAGTCCAAGTTTCTGTTTTTGTTGTTCCTTCAGGGTATTTGGGAGAAGTTTTTTGCATCATAGAAAATCCTATTGACGGAATAAACGAATCATAATATGATGATAACACGATGTAGAATGAAACTTTATAAAAAGAAGGAGAGAAAAGATGATTTACACAGTTACATTTAATCCGGCGCTGGATTATGTGGTAAGAGTAAATCAATTTGCTCTGGGGGCAGTGAACCGGACGGTAGAGGAGCATATGTTCTATGGTGGTAAGGGCATCAATGTATCGGCTGTTCTAGCGAATCTTGGGTTTAAAAACACAGCGTTGGGGTTTGTAGCAGGGTTTACCGGTGAGGAAATTGAGAGGGGCGTGAAAACCCTGGGATGCAGCAGTGATTTTATTCATGTGAAAAAGGGAATATCGCGGATTAATGTAAAGCTGAAATCTCAGGAAGAGACGGAGATTAATGGTATGGGGCCGGAAATTGAGCCGGAGGATGTGGAGGCGCTGTTTCAGAAGCTCGACAGACTGGAATCAGGAGATATTTTGGTGTTGTCTGGCAGCATTCCGGCTTCCATAAGTGATTCTATTTACCAGGAGATTATGGCACGGCTGAAGGACAGAGGAATTCAGATCGTGGTGGATGCCACGAAGGATTTACTTTTAAATGTTTTAAAGTACCGGCCGTTCCTGATTAAGCCTAATAATTATGAATTGGGTGAGATATTTGGAGTAAGCCTTGAAACAGAGGAGGATATTGTAAGTTATGCCAACCGTTTAAGGGAGATGGGTGCAGCTAATGTGCTGGTCTCCATGGCGGGAAATGGTGCAATCCTGGTGGCGGAGGACGGAAGTGTTTACAAGCGAAAGCCGCCGAAGGGTGTAGTAAAAAATTCTGTGGGCGCCGGAGATTCCATGGTGGCGGGGTTCATTGCCGGGTATTTGGAGAGCCGGAGCTACAAGGAGGCGCTGAAGCTTGGAACTGCTGCTGGAAGCGCCAGTGCATTTTCTGACGATTTAGCGACCGGGGAAGCAATCAGGGAACTCTATCAGAGGATGGAATAAGAAGAAAAAGGAGGAAATGAACATGAAAATCACAGAGCTTTTAAGGCTGGAGAGCATTGGTCTTGGCGTGAAGGTGTCATCCAAGGAAGAGGCCATTGATCTTCTTGTAGATTTAATGGAACAAGGCGGAAGACTGAAGGATAAGGCGGGTTACAAGGAAGGAATCCTGGCGCGTGAGAGTCTGGGAAGTACCGCAGTAGGCGCAGGAATTGCGATCCCCCATGCCAAGTCGGCAGCTGTAAAGGAGCCGGGGCTGGCAGCAATCACTGTATCTGGCGGCGTAGATTACGAAGCTTTTGACGGTTCGCCTGCAGATCTTATCTTTATGATTGCCGCACCGGACGGAGAAGCCGACGCTCATCTGGAGACACTGGCAAAACTGTCCACACTTCTTATGAATCCTGACTTTAAGGAGGAACTGATCGGAGCAAAAACAAAGGGGGCATTTATACAGGTGATTGACGCTGCGGAGAAGAACCGTTTTGACGGAAAGGAATGGCGTCATCTGGCAACGGCACCTGCTGCGGACAATAAAGCTGACGAAAGCAGAGTTGAGGACGAAAAAGCAGAAAGAGACAAAGCTGAGGACAGTAAAACAGAGGACAGAACAGACGAGGACGGACAAACGGAGATCGCCAAAGCCGATAGTAAAAGGGCTGAGGATGGAAGAGCGACAGAAGTGGTTTCCAAGTATCGTGTCCTTGCGGTGACTGCATGTCCGACAGGAATCGCTCACACTTTTATGGCAGCGGAGAATCTTGAGAATCAAGGAAGGAAGATGGGAATTCCGTTAAAGGCGGAGACTAATGGCTCTGCAGGTGTGGGGAATGCGCTGACAGCGGAAGAAATCCGTAATGCAGAGTGTATCATTATTGCTACCGATAAGAAGGTGGAGATGGCGCGGTTTGATGGAAAGCCGGTCATTCAGGTTTCGGTATCAGAGGGAATTCATCATGCCGAGGAGCTGATTGAGCATGCAGTCAGCGGCATGGCTCCGATATACCATCATGGAAGCACAGGCAGCTCTGAAGTACAGGGAATCTCAGACGTAAAGGGCAGCTCCGAGGGAATTGGAAGAACGATCTACAAGCACCTGATGAATGGCGTTTCCCATATGCTCCCATTTGTAATCGGCGGTGGTATCCTGATTGCTCTTGCATTTCTGCTTGATAATTATGAGATTGACCCGGCAAATTTTGGTAAGAATACTCCGATTGCAGCGTATCTGAAGACTGTGGGTGAGCAGGCGTTCGGCATGATGCTTCCGATACTCGCTGGTTACATTGCCATGAGCATCGCGGACCGTCCTGGTCTGGCCGCAGGCTTTGTGGGCGGATTAATTGCCAAGATGGGCATGACTTTCTTTAACCCTGCAGGCGGCGACGTCAATGCAGGTTTTCTGGGAGCGCTGTTTGCGGGCTTTGTAGGCGGATATATTGTGCTGGGACTTAAAAAGCTGTTCTCATGGCTTCCAAAATCCCTGGAGGGAATCAAACCGGTGCTTTTGTATCCGGTACTTGGTATCCTCCTGACAGCGCTTGTAACTACCTTTATTAACCCTTATATGGGAATCATCAACGACGGTCTCACTGGTCTTTTGAACAGTATGGGAGGAACCAGCCGGGTGGTGCTGGGAATGGTGGTGGGAGGCATGATGTCCGTGGACATGGGCGGCCCGGTGAACAAGGCGGCATATGTGTTTGGCACGGCGCAGCTGGCAGAAGGCAATTTTGAGATGATGGCAGCAGTGATGGCAGGCGGCATGGTTCCTCCGCTGGCAATCGCTTTATGTACTACATTCTTTGGGAAAAAATTTACAGAGAAGGATCGCCAGTCCGGTCTGGTCAACTATATTATGGGACTGTCTTTCATCTCCGAGGGGGCGATTCCCTTTGCAGCACAGGATCCGCTTCGCGTAATTCCGGCATGTATTGTAGGCTCAGCAGTGGCAGGCGGACTGTCCATGTATCTGGGCTGCACTCTGCGTGCTCCTCACGGCGGCCTCTTTGTGCTGCCGACTATCGGGCATCCATTCAGTTATCTGGTAGCAGTTTTGATTGGTTCAACAGTCGGCTGTCTGATATTGGCAGTATTGAAGAAAGACATTGAGAAATAAGACGGAGGACATTATGATACGATGCTGCATCTTTGATTTGGACGGCACGCTTCTGAATACTCTGGAGGCGCTGACCTATATCACAAATCTGACTCTCGAACATTTTGGATACAAACCGGTGGACGAAGAGCATATAAAGACATTTGTGGGTGACGGCTATAAGATGCTTGTGGAGCGTGCACTGAAATTTTCTGGAGATGTGGAGCTGGAACATTACCAGGAAGCGCTCACTGTGTACATGGGGCTGTTTGAGAAGCACTCCATGCACCAGGTGAGACCCTATGAGGGGATAAGGATGCTTTTGGAGGGACTGAAAGCGCGCAAAATTAAGATAGCAGTATTGTCAAATAAGCCTCATCTGCAGACGGTAGGAAATATTGAAACAGTATTTGGGAAAGGATATTTTGACTATGTGGCAGGTGAACAGCAGGGCATACCAAAGAAGCCTGACCCGGAAGGTGTTCGCCGGATCCTTGAAATTCTTGGGGAGGAGACGGAAAATTGCCTGTACTTTGGTGATACCAACACAGATATGCAGACAGGGCTTGGCGCCGGGCTTATGACCGTAGGTGTCACATGGGGATTCCGGGATCGCAGAGAGCTGGAATCCTTCCAGCCTCAGTATGTTATTGACCGCCCGGAAGAGGTATTTGAACGAATTTTTCATTGCTTTGCTACTTGAATATTTCTTAAAAAAAGGTATAATAAATATTTGTTAGCAATGTTTATATTTATGCAAAATATACATGTATAATGAATATTTTGCAGGGATGAGGAGGAGATTATGAAAAAGAAAATTATTACACTTACTTTGGCGGCATGTATGGCGGCTTCTCTCACTGCCTGTGGCAGCAGCACAGCAGAGACTGCCGGCACTTCTGAAGCTGCTACCACAGCAGAGAGCGTTAATACTTCTGAGACCGAGACAACTGCAGGGGATGAGAGAGGCGCAGCAATGTCATCCATTAACACGGTTACTCCGGGAAAGCTGACTGTGGCCACCAGCCCTGATTTTGCACCCTATGAGTTCTATGCAATCAGTGAGGATGGAACCCCGGCCCTTGCAGGCTTTGATATGGCTCTGGCACAGTATATCGCAGATTATCTGGGACTGGAGCTGGAGATTGTTACTGTTGACTTCGATGGTGTTTTAAGTGAGCTCCAGACCAAGTCCGTAGATCTGGGCATGTCTGGTCTTTCTCCCGACCCGAAGCGTGAGGGAATTATGGATTTTTCTGACCTCTACTATATCGGAGGACAGTCCCTGGTAACTGTAAAGGCAAATGCAGATAAATTCAACAGCTTTGAGGCAATCAATAAGCCGGAGGTTTCCGTAGGCGCTCAGATCGGCTCTATTCAGATGGATTTGGCACAGGAGAACAGCCCGGAGGCTGATATTATCGGACTGCCGAAGGTTACTGACATTATCTCCGAGCTTCTGACCGGCAAGATGGATGCGGCATATATTGAGACAGATGTGGCTAAGAGCTATCAGAAGAACTATGCTGACCTGGAAATTGTTATGGATGTCCCGTATGAACAGGAGGGTTCCGCTATTGGCGTATGTAAGGGCAATGAGGCGCTGCTTGCAGGTGTAAATGAGGCAATCGCGGCAGTGCTGGCTGACGGAACCATGGAGAAATTCATTGCAGATGCCAACGAGCTGGCTTCCGGTGAGAAGTACGAAGGTCTGCTTGATGAGGAAGGAAACATTCAGCAGTAAGCTACTGAAAGGAGCGCCACATGACTCAGTTTGTTCAGATTGAAAATTTTTCAAAGATTGCATCGTATGCCGAGCTGTTTAAGCAAGGTGTGATTGTCACGGTGCTCCTGTCTGTTTTTACAGTGGTTATCGGCTTCTGCATCGCATTGCTGCTGGCGTTGATGCGGATGTCAAATATCCGGCCTTTCCGGGCGCTGGGAATTGACAAGAACGGTCATCTGCGGGAGAGCGGTATTTTGGCATCCATAGCGCGGTTTAATCCGCTTTCATTTCTGGCCACTGCTTATGTGGAAATCCTGCGTTCGACCCCGGTAATCGTTCAGGTATTTATCATTTATTATGGCGTATTCGGTATAATCAGTCTTCCGTCATTTCAGATGTTCGGCTTTATCAAATTCAGCCGCTTTTTTCCAGGTGTAGTTGCGCTGGGGATGAATTCCGGCGCATACCTGTGTGAGATTATCCGTGCAGGTATTCAGTCCATCGATGGAGGTCAGACGGAGGCCGCCCGCTCCTTAGGACTTTCTCAGACCCAGAACCTGCGCTATATTATTTTTCCACAGGCGCTGAAAAACATCCTGCCGGCAATCGCCAACGAGTTTGTTGTTATTATCAAGGAATCCGCAATTACATACACCATTGGCGTGCAGGACATCATGTCGGCAGTGAATGCGGTCAAGGGTGCAACTTTTGTGATTGTGGAGCCTTTACTGGTAGCTACGGCAATTTACTTCTGCCTGTGCTTCCCCACTTCCAAGATTATTGCGTACTTTGAGAGGAGGATGAGCCGTGGTGACAGAAGGTAGTCTGATTCAGGTAAAGGATTTAAAAAAACATTATAAAATGGGCGTTATCAAGGCTTTGGACGGTGTGACTGTGGACATAAACAAGGGTGATGTGATGGCGGTTATCGGACCATCAGGCTCAGGAAAGTCCACATTTCTGAGGAGCCTGAATCTTCTGGAAGAGCCCACCGGAGGCGAGATTATCTTTAATGGAATTGATATTACCAAAAAGAAATATAAGAGCGCTGATGGAAAGATGGTCAAACTGGATATTGACAGTCTGCGGCAGAAGATGGGTATGGTGTTTCAGCATTTTAATCTGTTTCCCCATATGACAATTCTTGAAAATATGACGCTTGCACCGATGAAGGTCAGGGGAGTCAGCGGCAGGGAGGCAAAGGAGAAGGCTTTGGAGCTTTTGGATCGTGTGGGGTTGAAAGACCGTGCAGATGCCTATCCCATCCAGCTTTCCGGCGGACAGAAGCAGCGGGTGGCGATTGTGCGGGCGCTTGCCATGGAGCCGGAGGTAATGCTGTTTGATGAGCCCACCTCGGCGCTGGATCCTGAGATGGTTGGTGAGGTTTTAGATGTTATGAAGGAACTGGCTCACGAGGGTATGACAATGGTGGTAGTCACTCATGAGATGGGCTTTGCCCGAGAGGTGGGGAACAAGGTGTTGTTTATGGCAGATGGAATGCTGTTGGAGAAGGGAACTCCAGAGCAGATTTTTAACAATCCACAGAATCCGCGTCTGAAGGATTTTCTGGCAAAGGTGTTGTAAGAGGAGAAGTGAAGTATGACATGGGAAAAGCAGGCGGCAATAGGAGCAATAGAGGCCAAACGTGACGTGATTTGCAGTGTGGCGGACAAAGTTTGGGAGTATGCGGAGCTGTCGCTCCAGGAAGAAAAATCAGCGGAATTGTACTGTGAGACGCTGGAGCGTGAGGGCTTCGCGGTAGAGAGAGGAATCTGCAATATCCCCACTGCATTTCAGGCCAGCTTTGGGAGCGGAAGACCCATACTGGGTATTCTGGCGGAGTACGATGCCTTGTCAGGGCTTTCCCAGCAGGGTGGCGTCCTGGAGCAAAGGGAGATTGCCTCGGGAGGCTGCGGACATGGCTGTGGTCATAATCTTCTTGGCGCAGGCGCTTTGGCGGCTGCCCTTGGAGTGAAGGCGTTTCTGGAAGCGACAGGCAGCCGGGGCACAGTAATTCTGTACGGTTGTCCCGGAGAGGAGGGCGGTGCGGCAAAGTCTTTTATGGCGCGGGATGGGCTGTGGAGATCTTTGGATGCGGCGCTGACCTGGCATCCGGAGGATGTCAATGAGGTTGCCACCGGTTCCTCCAACTCCTGTATTCAGGTTCAATATCAGTTTTCTGGTGTTGCCTCTCACGCTGCAGGCGCGCCGGAGAAGGGAAGAAGCGCGCTTGATGCTGTGGAGCTAATGAATATTGGCGTACAGTTTTTGAGGGAACATATGAGTGATAAAGCACGCATCCATTATGCAATTACGGATGCAGGCGGCAGGAGTCCAAACGTGGTTCAGCCGCGTGCCAGTGTGCTCTACATGGTGCGCTCGAATCATGTGGCGGAGGCGGTGGAACTGCAGGGACGGGTCGATAGAATTGCAGAGGGGGCTGCTCTGATGACAGACACCACGTTTGAACGCCAGTTTATTGACGGGCTGGCTGACACGGTCAGCAACTTTGTACTGGAGCGGGTATTATACGATAATTTCAAGGAGCTGGGGGTTCCAGCTTATACGGATGAAGAGAATGATTTTGCCGATGAACTGGCAAAGACCTTTGATGGGAGTGACAAGGTGCCTGGTGTGGCGGCGGATAACGATGCCCAGTTAAGGGAGCAGGTTATAGGCATGCAAAGGGAGAACGGTCACGCCATGAACGGGTTTCTTGCACCACTGTATCAGGGGGAGGCGTTCAAGGCAGGCTCTACGGATGTGGGAGATGTCAGCTGGCTGACGCCTACGGCTCAGATTCATGTGGCATCATGGCCGAATGGGTGTCCGGGACACAGTTGGCAGAATGTGTCTTGCGGCAGAACGGAGATTGGGCATAAGGCGGCCGTTCATGCGGGCAAGGTGCTGGCAGCGGCAGCCATTGACCTGTTAAAGAATCCAGAGCTTTTAAAACAAGCCCGCACGGAGTTTGAAAGACGCACGGCTTCAGGATATATCTGTCCGATTCCGCCGGATGCAGTGCCGGTGGTACCCAGGTAAATAAAAAAGAGCAGAAAGAATTTAGAAAGATTTAAGCATGGCGAGGGTTTAAAAAACCTCGCTTTTGTTGTATACTAGACCTTAATATCTGAATTTTCAGATATACTTCCATATAGAAGAGCATATAAGGAGAGAAAAATGATGGGTGTTAAGAATGGAGATCCAAAGCGGCCGCAGCGCAGCTGGGTTTTTTATTATTTGATTGTGCTGATTGTGACACTGCTTTTAAATGCTCTGGTGATTCCTGCGATTGCCGAGCGTTCAGTGACAGAGGTGTCTTATGATAAATTTCTGAATATGCTGGACAGTGGGCAGGTGGCAGGGTTAAAACGGGGAGAAGATCAGCTGACCTTTTGGACCGGAGAGGTAAAAGAGGTAAATGGAAGGCTTCGCGGGACTAACATAAAATTGTATAAAACGGGGATATGGCCGGATGAGGAACTTACAGAACGTTTGAATAGGGCTGGAATCATGTACAGCAAGACAATACCAGAGAAGGCTTCTCCACTCCAGAATCTGATTTTCAACTGGATTGTGCCCATACTGATTTTTGTAATTGCGGGACAGTTGATGAGCCGTGCGCTGATGAAGCGTATGGGGAGTATGGGAAACGCCATGACGTTCGGAAAGTCTAACGCGAAAATCTATGCTGAGACTGAGACAGGAAAGAACTTTGCGGATGTTGCCGGTCAGGAGGAAGCGAAAGAGGCTTTGAAGGAGATTGTGGATTTTCTCCACAACCCGCAGAAGTATGCAGATATTGGAGCGACGCTGCCTAAGGGCGCGCTCCTTGTGGGACCTCCTGGAACCGGAAAAACGCTGCTTGCAAAGGCGGTGGCCGGTGAGGCGCATGTTCCGTTTTTCTCCATCTCCGGCTCGGAATTTGTGGAGATGTTTGTGGGCATGGGTGCGGCGAAGGTTCGTGATCTGTTTAAACAAGCCAATGAAAAAGCGCCTTGTATTGTGTTTATTGATGAGATTGATACCATTGGAAAGAAGCGTGATGGAGGAGGATTTTCCGGTAATGATGAGCGGGAGCAGACGCTGAATCAGCTGTTGACGGAGATGGATGGTTTTGACGGACGAAAGGGGGTTGTAATTCTTGCAGCAACCAATCGTCCAGAATCTCTGGATAAAGCTCTTTTGCGTCCTGGGCGCTTTGACCGGCGGATTCCCGTGGAGCTGCCAGATCTTAAGGGGCGTGTGGCAATCCTGAAAGTACATGCAAAGAGTGTGAAGCTGGGCAGTGATATTGATTTTGACGCGATTGGTCGTGCCACCTCCGGCGCCAGCGGGGCAGAGCTGGCTAATATCATCAATGAGGGCGCCCTGCGTGCTGTGCGCCAGGGGCGCATGTATGTGACTCAGGCAGATTTGGAGGAGAGCGTTGAGGTGGTTATTGCCGGATACCAGAGGAAGGATGCGGCTGTGTCCATGAACGAGAAACGGATTGTGGCGTTTCATGAGGTGGGACACGCACTTGTGGCGGCGTGCCAGAGCCACAGCGCTCCGGTTCACAAGATAACGATTATTCCCCGTACTTCCGGTGCGCTGGGATATACCATGCAGGTAGAGGAGGGAGAGCGCTTTCTTATGAGCAGAGAAGAGGCGCTTGACAAGATTGCGACTCTGACAGGCGGGCGTGCGGCTGAGGAATTTATATTCGGTTCCATCACCACTGGTGCCTCCAACGATATTGAGCAGGCAACCAGACTGGCCCGGGCCATGGTAACCCGGTACGGTTTTAGCGACAAGTTCGGTATGGTGGCTCTGGAGACAGTGAATAATCAGTACCTTGGGGGCGATACCTCCATGGTATGTTCTCCGGAGACTGCAAGGCTGGTGGACGAGGAAGTGATCCAAATTGTTAAGGAGCAGTACGCAAAAGCGATGCAGATTCTGAAGGATAAAGCCGGGAAACTGAATGAGATTTCTGCGTACCTTTTGGAGCGTGAGACGATTACCGGAGAGGAGTTTATGGAGATTCTTGAGGAGGGAAACAGTCAGTAACCGGTGATTTGCCCAGAAAGGAGGATTCTGTGAAACAGTTTCTGAAAAAACTAGAGCGGAAAAGTTTGATTATGCTGACCCTTGCAGGGATTATTAATGCAATCGGAGTTACTATTTTTCTGGCGCCGGTAAAGCTGTATGACAGCGGTCTATCCGGCACGTCTATGCTATTGGCGCAGATAACTCCGCAATATTTGTCTTTACCGCTGTTTCTGCTTTTGTTAAATACACCGCCTTTTTTGTATGGATTCAGGAGGCAGGGGAGCGCCTTTACATTTTATGCCATATACAGTGTTTTTGTGTACTCCTGCGCCGCTTGGCTGATTACAGATGTTCTGCCGGTAGATGTCAGTCTGGCCTCGCCGCTTGCAGGAACAGATCTGCTTTTGTGTGCGCTGTTTGGAGGGATAATCTCAGGAATCGGAAGTGGTCTGGCGCTCAGATTCGGCGGTGCAATGGATGGAATTGAGGTAATGGCAGTAATTTTTGCAAAACGCCTGGGTATCACTGTGGGAACCTTTGTAATGCTTTACAACGTGGTTCTCTACATAGTATGTGGGATCGTGATTGAAAGCTGGATTCTCCCGCTGTATTCGATAGTGACTTATATGGCTGCATTGAAGACGGTAGACTTTATTGTGGAGGGTCTGGATCGGGCAAAAAGTGCGATGATTATCACCACAAAGCCGGATGAAATCAGTATGGAACTGTCTGCCGCTTTTGAGAGTGGGACAACAAAGATTGATGCAGTGGGGGGCTATTCCAATACGAGTAAAACCATCATTTATTTTGTGGTCAATCGGTTTCAGGTGACAAAAATGAAAAATATCGTTCATGAAATTGATTCCAAGGCCTACATTACGATCAGTGAGGTTGCAGATGTGTTTGCAGACAGACAGTAATGCCCTGGCATGCAGGACGGCTGCAGCACAAGTTTTGTGAGGGGGCAGAACAAATGTTTGCAAAGTAAAAAATAATATGGTAGAATAGACCTTGCTTTACAGGCAAATGATAGCAGAAAAGAAGATTGATTTCTTCTGAGAAAGGCTGAGAGACCATGGCAAAACAGTATATTAAAATACGAGGTGCGAACGAACACAACTTAAAAAATATTTCTTTGGATATTCCCCGGAATAAGCTTGTTGTCTTGACAGGGTTAAGCGGTTCGGGAAAGTCCTCCCTGGCATTTGATACGATTTATGCAGAGGGGCAGAGGCGGTATATGGAATCGCTTTCCTCCTACGCCAGGCAGTTCCTGGGACAGATGGAAAAGCCTAATGTGGAGAGTATTGAGGGGCTGTCTCCGGCTATTTCCATTGACCAGAAATCAACGAACCGCAATCCCCGTTCCACAGTAGGAACAGTCACGGAAATTTATGACTATATGCGTCTTTTGTATGCCAGGATTGGAATTCCCCATTGTCCCAAGTGCGGAAGAGAGATACGGAAACAGACCATCGACCAGATGGTCGATCAGATTCTGTCTCTGCCGGAGAGAACGAAGATTCAGCTTTTAGCTCCGGTGGTGCGCGGCCGGAAGGGAGAGCATATTAAGATTCTGGAACAGGCGCGGCGCAGCGGCTATGTGCGTGTGCGGATTGACGGTAATCTGTATGAGCTTTCTGAGGAGATAAAGCTTGAGAAGAATATCAAGCATAATATTGAGATCGTGGTGGATCGCCTTGTGGTGAGGGAGGGGGTTGAGAAGCGCTTGACGGATTCCATTGAGACAGCCATGGGATTGTCGGACGGTTTGATGATTGTTGATGTTGCCGATAAAGAGCCGATAAACTTCAGCATGAGTTTTGCCTGCCCGGACTGTGGAATCAGTATCGAAGAGGTGGAACCCAGAAGTTTCTCCTTTAATAATCCGTTTGGAGCCTGTCCGGACTGTTTTGGTCTGGGATATAAGATGGAATTTGATGAGGATTTAATGATACCGGATAAATCCTTAAGCATTGCCCAGGGTGCCATTGCAGTGATGGGCTGGCAGTCTTGTACGGACAAAGGCAGTTTTACTCACGCAATTCTCACCGCACTGGCAAAAGAATATGACTTTGATTTGGATACGCCTTTTGAGGAGTACCCGAAGGAAGTCCAAGATGTGCTGATTCATGGAACCGATGGCAAGGAAGTGAAGGTATACTATAAGGGACAGCGGGGAGAAGGCATCTATCCTGTGGCGTTTGAGGGGTTGTTAAGGAATGTGGAGCGCCGTTACCGGGAAACCTTTTCCGAGGCTTCCAAGGCAGAGTACGAGACGTTTATGCGTATTACTCCCTGTAAGGCGTGCGGCGGCCAGCGGTTGAAAGCCAGTTCTCTTGCGGTGACCGTGGGCGGAAAAAATATTTATGAGGTAACAGAGCTGTCGATTACGATGTGCCGCAGTTTTTTGGAGCAGCTTACTTTGACTCCTATGCAGAATTCCATCGGTGAACAGATTTTAAAGGAGATTAAAGCGCGTCTGGACTTTCTTTTGAATGTGGGGCTGGAATACCTTTCCTTGTCCCGGGCAACAGGAACTCTGTCCGGCGGCGAGGCGCAGCGCATCCGCCTGGCAACACAGATCGGTTCTGGTCTGGTGGGAGTGGCGTATATTCTGGACGAACCCAGCATCGGGCTGCACCAGCGGGATAATGATAAGCTGCTGGCAACTTTGATTCATTTGCGCGATTTGGGTAATACGGTTCTTGTGGTAGAGCACGATGAGGATACGATGCGGGCAGCGGACTATATTGTGGACATCGGGCCGGGAGCAGGTGAGCACGGCGGACAGGTGATAGCCGTCGGAACTGCCAAGGAGATTATGAAATGTAAACAATCCGTTACCGGCGCTTATCTCAGTGGACGGATTCAGATTCCGGTTCCAAAGGAGCGGCGTAAGCCGGCCGGCTGGCTGACGGTGCGGGGAGCTGCGGAAAATAATTTAAAGAATATCGATGTGTCATTCCCCTTGGGAGTGATGACCTGTGTAACCGGCGTTTCCGGTTCTGGAAAAAGCTCACTGGTGAATGAGATTTTATATAAGGCGCTGGCACGAAAGCTGAACCGTGCAAGGACAATACCGGGCAAGTTTAAAAAGCTGGAGGGTGTGGAACAGCTGGATAAGGTGATTGATATTGATCAATCTCCAATTGGGAGGACTCCCCGCTCCAATCCGGCAACCTATACTGGTGTCTTTGACATGATTCGTGATTTATTTGCTTCCACTCCGGATGCAAAGGCGAAGGGATATAATAAAGGCAGATTCAGTTTTAACGTAAAGGGAGGCAGATGTGAGGCCTGCAGCGGTGATGGAATTATTAAAATAGAGATGCACTTTCTTCCTGACGTGTATGTGCCCTGTGAGGTCTGCGGCGGGAAGCGGTATAACCGGGAGACTCTGGAGGTAAAGTACAAGGGAAAAAGTATTTATGATGTGCTGAATATGACAGTAGAAGAGGCGATGAGTTTTTTTGAGAACATCCCGTCTATTCACCGGAAAATTTCCACACTCCATGATGTGGGGCTTTCCTATATTCGATTGGGACAACCCTCAACAGAGTTGTCCGGCGGCGAAGCACAGCGGATTAAGCTGGCTTCTGAGCTGAGCCGGAGAGGAACCGGAAAGACGATTTATATTCTGGATGAGCCGACTACGGGGCTTCACTTTGCCGATGTTCATAAGCTGGTAGAAATTCTTAGAAGGCTGTCAGACAGCGGGAATACAGTGATTGTTATTGAACATAATCTGGACGTTATTAAGGCGGCGGATTATATTATTGACATTGGTCCTGAGGGCGGCGACCGGGGCGGAACAGTGATTGCTCAGGGAATACCTGAGGAGGTCGCCGGGAGTCCGGTTTCCTACACTGGAAAATATGTAAAGAAATATCTGGTGTAATTTTATGCCTTCGGCACAGACGGCAGCTGCGTCGAAGGCGAAACTTTTTACTGCCGTACACTCTGATTTGATGAAAAATAAGGGAGGAGTAATTATGAAGCTGCCATTTAAAAAACGCAAAGGGGTTGTTTTCCAAAAGGTGGAAGCCCAGCAGGGGTTTACATTGGAAAATCAGGAAGGAAAGCTAATAGATTTTAGCAAAATAGATATTGAGGAATACCTGGAAGACATGTTTATCACGCCAGACCAATTTGTGGTACTTACGGCTCCTGAACAGCAATATAAGGTTCGCTATGTTCAGGCATGTACCCATGATGGAGGTATTCATGTTGAACTGGGGATTGAGAAAAGAGGAACACGTTTATATTATAAAATGTGCTCTGAGGAAGAATGCCGCCGTATTTTTCTCGATTTTTACAATAATACCTTTATTCCCAAGATGGATGAGTATAAACCGGTGAAGTTTTAATGCGTCTGAGAGGAATCGAACCTCCGCACGTGGCTCCGGAGGCCACTGCTCTATCCACTGAGCTACAGACGCATCCCGTTAATCATACTATATTTTTTGAAGATTTGCAAGAGGCATTTCAGTTGCTTTTTATATGATATTTTGCTATGATAAGATGCAGATGGTTCCAGGAGGTAAATAATCATGAAACAGAATCGGTCATTTCAGTGGAAGGGCAGTAAGGGGAATGGGAAGACGGGACTTATGCCTGTTTTTACCATTCCGTTGATTGCAATTATATTGATAGTTGTTATTGTGGTTACGGACTGGAAGAAGAAACCGGCGGAAGCCGGGACAACCCTGCCGCCTCAAACGGTGGACATGCTTTTGGAAGCAGAAACGATGGTGAATGAAGCGGATAAAGAAGGTTCCGCAGAGTATACAGAGTTGAAAACTGAAGCGCCGGAGACGAATACCTTAGACGAGTTTGAGACAGAGGGACTCCGGCGTGACAGTGTGCCGGAAATCCTTGACTTGATGAAACGGTATTTTGCGGCCCGGGCCAGTGCGGACGTGGAGATGATGAATTGTATTTATGGCGGCTGCGTGATGTCCGCAGAGACCTTGGAAGAACAGAAATCGCTTATGCGCAACAACGCTAAATACGTGCGGGATTTTGAAAATGTGACCACTTATGTGCAGCAAGGGCTTGAGGCTGATCATTGGCTGGTGTATGCGCTGGCGGATGTCCGCTTTCATTCGGTGAATACCACTGCGCCTGTAATTCTGACGGGCTATGTGCGGCGGGATGCAGATGGAAATTATCTGCTGATGAAGATGGAGGAGCTTTCTGAGAATGTGCGGCAGTTTATTGAGGTGTCAAAACACTCGGAGGAAGTGCGCCGTCTGGCTTCCAGCGTTAATGTGAAATTAAAGATTGCACTGAATGAGGATGAAGATTTAAAGGCTGTTTATGGCGTGCTGCGGGACGGCTCTCCAGTCTATTCGGATAGGGAAAGCGGAGCGGAGGTTGTGATTTTGGAGGATGAGGGCGCTGGTGAGACAGAGGAAAGCGGGCAGGATACGGGCAGCGAAGCAGAAAGCGGTGTGCAAAATAATAATGGAGATGGAGTATAAGACAGACTATGAAGACCATGAATGTCAGGGATTTCTATTTTGATTTACCGCAGGAACTGATCGCACAGGATCCTCTGGAGGACCGTTCTTCCTCGCGGCTGCTGGTACTTGACAGAGAGACGGGGGAGACAGAGCACCGCTGTTTTCGGGATATTTTGGAGTATTTAAGACCAGACGACTGCCTGGTGATTAACGATACGAAAGTGCTTCCGGCACGTCTGTTTGGTGTGAAGGAGGATACTAACGCAAAAATCGAGGTTCTGCTATTAAAACGCACGGAAGCTGACGTTTGGGAGACCTTGGTGAAACCGGGGAAGAAATGCCGGCCCGGAACTGTGATTGTATTTGGTGACGGGCTCTTAAAGGGAGTTGTGATTGATGTGGTGCAGGAGGGAAACCGGTTAATCCGTTTCTCCTATGATGGGATTTTTGAGGAAATTCTGGATCAGTTAGGGCAGATGCCGCTTCCGCCTTATATCACCCACCAGTTAAAAGATAAAACCCGGTATCAGACTGTTTATGCAAAACATGATGGTTCTGCTGCTGCCCCCACAGCCGGACTGCATTTTACAAAAGAGCTGCTGGGTCAGATCGAGGATATGGGGGTAAAGATTGCTCATGTGACGCTTCATGTAGGGCTTGGAACGTTCCGTCCGGTGAAGGTGGAAAATATCCTGGAGCACCATATGCACTCGGAGTTTTATGTGGTTGAGGAAGACGAGGCAAAGAAGATTAACGATACGAAAAGGCACGGAGGCCGTGTGATCTGTGTGGGAACCACCAGCTGCCGTACGATTGAGTCTGCCGCCGGCGAGGACGGGTATTTGAAGGCTGGCAGCGGCTGGACGGATATTTTTATTTACCCGGGCTATCAGTTTAAGGTTTTGGATGGTCTGATTACTAATTTTCACCTGCCGGAATCTACGCTTGTGATGCTGGTGTCAGCTTTTGCCGGGCGAGAGCATGTGCTTAAGGCGTATGAAGAGGCGGTTCGGGAACAATATCGGTTTTTTAGTTTTGGAGATGCTATGCTCTTGGTGTGAGTAAAAGTCCGAGATAAGGCAAATCCTGTGAAAGCACAAGTATTATTGGGGGTTTCGCAGGTATGAGTCTGAAGAAATTCATTGGTTGGAGGATGGCATGGATAATACCAATGCAGAAAAATATTATCATACTTAAAAGACATTTGCCAATATACTTCTGAAGGGTCAAAGGATTTTGAACAGACGGAGCAAACGCCCTTTTTAAAGCGCGAAATGGATCGATTGACTTTTGTGCATCCAGAAAGTGTTTTAAGTACTTATTTGATTCGCCAGCCGATTGGGCAGACCAATTCAGATTTGGAGAATGTTATCTTTCCGTTCTGCTTCAATTTAAGTCAAAAAAAGGCGCTGGAAAACGCATTGATGTTCAAAATCTCGGTTATCGAAGGCCCTCCAGGGACTGGAAAAACACAAACGATTCTAAACATCATCTCCAATCTTGTTGCGGTACAGGGAAAAAGCGTTGCTGTTGTATCCAATAATAACGAGGCGGTAAAAAACGTAATGGAGAAGATGGCGAAAAAGGGTTATGGTTTTCTTACCGCGATGCTGGGCAAAAATGACAATCAGGATTACTTTTTTGCTAATATGCCTGCAGCCATAGTTGACGGGTGGGATTGCGAAGAAACGGCAGACGAATTGGCTGGGCAGATTCGGTCATTAAATACCAAACTGAATGCCTTATTAAAGTTGGATCGAAAGCAGGCGCAGCTAAAGCAGGAATTACTGGCATGGAAGTTGGAGCGAGAGCATTTTGAAGCATATTTTTTGCAGCAGGACGTGGAAGAGATTAGCAGGCTTCCGCTGTTTAAAGCAAACCCTGAACGGATTATCGACTTTTTGGCAGAAACGTCACTGACCAAAGAACAGGAAAAATCCGGGACAATGATTTATAAATTAAAGCTGCTTTTCAAGTATGGTATATTTGATCAGAAAAATCTGCAAAAACATGAGGCTTCCGTGTTATTAAGACTGCAAAGATTGTTCTATCAAAAGCAAATAGAGAACTTGGAAAACAGGATCGCAAATTTAGAACGTCAATTAAATGGAGCGAATTTTGAAATGATGCTTGAAAAGCATCAGCAGCTTTCGGAAAAGGCTTTCCGAAAATACATATATCAAAGCCATAATGAAATAGATAAGCCTGATTTTACAAAAAAGAGCTATAAAGCACGGTTTGAGGAATTTATAAAAACCTTTCCTGTTATTCTCAGTACGACACATTCGCTTCGCATGTCGCTTCCACAGAATTATTTGTTAGACTACGTGATTATCGATGAGGCCTCACAAGTAGACATCATTACAGGTGTGCTGGCATTTTCCTGTTGCAGAAATGCGATTATTGTGGGAGACACCAAGCAACTGCCCCAGATTACCAACCAAAAAATCAAAGAACAAATCACAATGGATATTGCTGACTCTGAATACGATTATTTCAAGCATAATATCTTATCATCCATTATTAGCCTATATGGAGACTGTTTGCCGAGAGAAATATTGAGAGAGCACTACCGCTGTCATCCCAGCATTATTGAATTCTGCAATCAAAAATATTATAATGGAGAGCTGATTCCATACACAACTCCAGAGCTGTCGGATTGCCCCTTGCTGATGTATAGGACTTCAGAGGGGAATCATATGCGGCGAGTCACTCGTGGGAAAGACAAAGGTATCTATAATCAGCGGGAACTGGATGTAATCGTTCAGGAGGTACTGACATCGCCTTGGCAGGCTGAAAGCCGTGAAGGAGTTGGGATTGTAACTCCGTACCGCAAGCAGGCAAATAAAGCGGAGAAATTGATAACGGGTGGGATAGAGAGCGATACTGTACATAAATATCAAGGTCGGGAAAAAGATGTTGTGATCATGTCCACGGTTCTTTCTGGATCGGAAGGAGGGGTTAACATTAAATTTGTCGATGATCCACAAATGGTTAATGTAGCTGTATCCAGGGCAATACGGCAGTTTATACTGGTGACGGATCATGAACTGTTTTATAAGAAAGGGAAGCATGTTGGTGACCTCATTCGCTATATCCAATATAGCACATTAGATGAAAATGTAATAGAAAGCAACATTGTTTCCGTATTTGATTTACTTTATCACCGTTATTCCAGTAAGCTGCTTCGATACAAAACTAAAATGAATTCAAATGCTCGTTACCAGTCTGAAGAGGCACTCCGGGTATTATTGGAAGATATTCTTAGTAAAGAAGAGTTTAGCCGTTTTAACTATGTACAGGGGATGTTATTGCGTAATTTATTAAATGATACAACGCTAATGACGGAAGAAGAGTTGACTTTTGTAAATAACAGAGCTTCCATGGATTTTGTTGTATTCTATAAACAGGATAAGTCTTGCGTATTGGTTATTGAGGTGGATGGATTTGCGTTTCACGAAAATAATCCCAGGCAATTACAGCGAGATCGAATAAAAGACGAAATTCTTAAAAAGTATGATATTCCTATTCTGCGGCTTTCAACAAATGGAAGTGGTGAAGCCGAGAAGATCGGTAACGCATTAAGGAAATGTATGGATTAAGAAATAAGGTGATAGCAGATTCTTGAAAAGAAAGGTGCAGCTTGGCGCGTTGTCTGCATCGTCTTGATTAGCTGTTCGGAATTGGGTATAATGTGGACGAAATCTGTGATAGAATGGAAGAGTGAAGATATGGGATGGTTTTCCTGGCTGTTTGAAGAGGAAGAGGATCCGCCAGAGCCGCTGGTGTTGGGGGCGAAGCTGAGATGCCCCTATGGGCAGTATGCCACCTATTTGTTTGTGGATTCACCGGATATAGACATTCATGGACTGCCCCAGGCATGTGTGGATGACTGTAAACCTGTATTAAATATCCTGCCTTTTGGGAAGTGTTATACGGGAAGAGAATGTGAAACGGAGATGCTGCTTTGGAAGCAATGGGAGAATCCTGAGCCACAGACTGCGAAGGTGAACGGGAAGGAGATTATAACCACAAAATCCATACTGTTATGTAACAGATGGGGGCACCGAATAGAAGTGCTCAGTTCTGGACAGGATGGAATCTTTGCAAGACAGATCCTGATGATTCGGGAAATGGAGAAGAACTATCCAGAGCTGAAAAAGATTTTGGATGATCCTGGCATTGCCTGTCGATATTCCATGGTCGGGATGGAATATCTGGAGATACGTTGGCGGAAGGAATTACATAGTGGATATGGATAGACTGATCCAGATCATCTCAGTACAGGAGGCAATAGCTCCAGATACGATTAAAGAAGAGTGGCTGGCAAGATAATGGATGAATTATAAATATACGGAAAAGCGGCGTGGGGAAGAGACCTCGCACCGTTCGTTTTCAGATGCGATGCTGATTTCTTAAAAGCTGAGACGGACATTTTATAAGAATAGACAATTTGCACTGCGGATTTGCACTGCGGTGAATGAAAAGAGGGATAAAGATGGACGCAATTCGTTTAAATAAGTATTTAAGCGAACAGGGTATCTGCTCCCGCCGGGAGGCGGACCGGCTGATTGATGCAGGTCAGGTAAGCGTAGATGGAAGAACTGCAAAAGTGGGAGAGAAGATTGACGGGACAGAGGTTATTGTCTGTGCCGGAAAGACGGTAGGAGGAGCCTTGGGGCATAAAAAGGATAAACCGGTGCTTCTGGCGCTTAATAAGCCCCGCGGAGTTGTGTGTACTACTTCCCACAAGGACCGTGCAATGAATGTGATTGATTTGATTCAGTATCCTGTCAGGATTTATCCGGTGGGCAGGCTGGATAAGGATTCGGAGGGGCTGCTGCTTTTAACGAATCAGGGAGAGCTGGCGAACGAAATCATGCACGCTGGAAACCTGCATGAGAAGGAGTATCTGGTGACAGTGGATCAGCCCTTCGATGCTGAATTTCTGAAAAGGATGAGGGAGGGCGTAGAGCTGAGGGAGCTGGGCGTGACCACACGCCCCTGCCAGGTGGAGGCGGCTGGAGAGAAATCCTTTCGGATTATTCTGACTCAGGGGCTGAACCGTCAGATCCGCCGCATGTGCGGCGAGCTTGGTTATCGTGTGGTCAGCTTAAAGCGAATTCGCATTATGAATATTATTCTGGGTAAACTGAACACAGGAGACTTCCGCCGGGTGACGCCCTATGAGCTGGAGGAGTTGGAGCGTCGGCTTTTTCGGGTACGGGAGCTTAAGAAGGAAGTGTCGGCAGGCGAGAGTCAGGATTAAGAAAGAGCGCATGGAGCGCTGACAGAGACGGGAGATTTGGTATGGCACAGAACCAGGATGTAAGACAGAATCAGGAGGAAAAGATGCGGCGCATGAAGGCGCTTGCCGCAGAACTCTCGGAGGCGGCGAAAGCTTATTACCAGGAGAATCGGGAAGTGATGAGCAATCTTGCGTATGACAGGCGGTACGATGAATTGCTGGAGCTGGAGCGCGAGACTGGTGTGGTTTTGGCAGGAAGTCCTACTCAGCAGGTGGGGTATGAGATTTTAAGTGAGCTTCCAAAGGAGGCTCATGAGTCGCCTATGCTTTCACTGGATAAGACAAAGGATGTAGCCACACTTCAGGAGTGGCTGGGAGATCAGGAAGGGGTGCTTTCCTGGAAGCTGGACGGTCTGACGATTGTTCTGACCTATGAGGATGGGGAATTGAAAAAGGCGGTCACCCGGGGAAATGGGGAAATTGGCGAGGTTATTACGAACAATGCCAGGGTATTTGCCAATATTCCTCTTAAGATTTCTTATCCGGGTCAGTTGATTCTGCGGGGCGAGGCAGTGATGAAGTATTCAGATTTTAAGCACATTAACGAGGAGATTGAAGATGTGGATGCCAAATACAAGAATCCCCGGAATTTGTGCAGTGGTTCCGTGCGTCAGCTAAACAATGAGATCACAGCTCAGAGGAATGTGAATTTTCAGGCATTTATGCTGGTTAAGGCGGATGGCGTGGATTTCCATAATTCCCGGAGAGAGCAGCTTGAATGGCTGAGAACACAAGGGTTTGACGTGGTAGAATACAAGATGGTCACTAGGGAGACGCTGCCGGAGGCGGTGGAGCAGTTTTCCAAAATGGTTCAGACTTATGATATTCCTTCGGATGGTCTGGTGCTTCTGATGGATGATATAGCCTACGGGGAATCCCTGGGCCGGACAGCGAAATTTCCGCGGAATTCGATTGCTTTTAAGTGGGCAGATGAAATCCGTGAAACCCGTTTGAAGGAGATTGAGTGGAGCGCGTCCAGAACAGGACTTATTAATCCGGTGGCAATCTTTGAGCCTGTGGAGTTGGAGGGAACTACGGTAAGCCGCGCCAGCGTTCATAATTTAAGTATTATGGAATCGCTTAAGCTGGGTGAGGGCGATGTAATTACCGTCTACAAGGCCAACATGATCATTCCCCAGATCGCGGAAAACCTGACTCGAAGCGGAACAATCACAATTCCAAGGGTCTGTCCGGTATGCGGCGGAGCCACAGAAACGCGTCAGGTGAGTGACGTGCGCTCTCTTTATTGCACCAATCCCGACTGTCAGGCGAAAAAGATTAAGAGCTTTGCACTTCTGGTGAGCCGTGATGCGCTGAATATTGACGGCTTGTCTGAGGCAACGTTGGAGAAGTTTATTGCTGCGGGCTTTATCCGCACTTATGCAGATATATTTCATCTGGACCGCCACAGGGATGAAATGATTGAGATGGATGGTTTTGGGCAGAAATCCTATGAGAATCTGTCTGCGGCAGTGAAGGCTGCATCTCACACCACCTTGCCGCGGGTGATTTATGGTCTTGGAATCACCGGAATCGGTCTGGCAAATGCTAAGCTTTTGTGTCGGGAGTTCGATTCAGATTTTGAGCGGATGCGTCGTGCCTCCAAGGAGGAGCTGACAGCAGTGGATGGAATCGGAGATGTGCTGGCAGACGCGTGGAATATGTACTTTTCATCGGAGACTAACAATGTACTTGTGGATGGGCTTTTGGCAGAGTTGGAGCTTGAGCGGGAAAATGTGCAGCAAAGCGCAAGGAGCTTTGAAGGGTTGACCTTTGTGATTACCGGTTCGGTGGAGCACTTTAAAAACAGGAAGGAGCTTCAGGCAGTGATTGAGAATCTGGGAGGGAAGGCGACCGGTTCCGTAACATCAAAGACGGATTATCTGATCAATAATGATGTGGCCTCCAACTCGTCAAAGAATAAAAAGGCGAAAGAGCTTGGGATTCCAATTATTTCTGAGCAGGATTTTCTTGATATGATGGGGGAGAAGGATCATGCCGATTAAAGTACAAAATGATCTGCCGGCGAGAGCGATTCTGGAGTCGGAAAATATCTTTGTGATGGATGAGAGGCGCGCATTGAGCCAGGATATTCGGCCGCTTCAGATTTTGATTCTGAACCTGATGCCGATTAAGGAGGAGACGGAGACACAGCTGCTCCGTGCACTCTCCAACACGCCGCTTCAGGTGGACTGCACGTTTTTGATGCTTTCCACCCATGTGTGTAAAAATACATCGGCGAGCCATATCAATAAATTTTATGTGACCTTTGGTGAAATCCACCGATACAAGTTTGACGGCATGATTATCACCGGAGCTCCTGTGGAGAATCTGAAGTATGAGGATGTTACTTATTGGGATGAGCTGGCAAGGATTATGGAATGGAGCAGAAGTCATGTCCACTCCACGCTGCATATTTGCTGGGGCGCTCAGGCAGGTCTCTACTATCATTATGGGATTCCCAAATATCAGAGGGAAAAGAAGCTGTCGGGTATCTACTGTCACAAGGTTCTGCACCACAAGATACCGCTGGTGCGCGGAATGGATGATTATGTAATGTCCCCTCATTCCCGCTATACAGAGGTGCGAAGGATGGATATTGAGCAGCATCCGGAGTTGAAGATTTTGGCGGAATCACCAGAGGCAGGGGTTTTTCTGGTTATTAACCAGTCGGGAAGCCAGATTTTTGTTCAAGGTCACCCGGAATATGACCGCATGACCTTAAATAATGAGTACCACAGGGATGTGGAAAAGGGGTTGTCCCCGGAGCTTCCCTGCAACTATTATAAGGACAACGACCCGTTCAGCCATCCAATCCTGAGCTGGCGGAATGTGTCCAATACACTTTACGCCAACTGGCTGAATTATTACGTTTACCAGACTACGGATTATATTCTGACGGAGGACAGAGAATAAGTTCAGTGAAGCCGTGGGAGGTACAAGGAGAAAAAATGAAAGATACAATAGAATGGAAGCCTGCAGAATATCCCCCGGTGATTCTGGCGTCAGCGTCTCCACGCAGGCTGGAGCTTTTGCGTCAGGTTGGGATTAATCCTATGGTTGAGCCAAGCCATATGGAGGAAGTGCTCAAGGGCACGGAGCCGGAGCAGGTGGTGGCGGAACTTTCGGTGCAGAAGGCTGGTGACATTGCTGATCGGCATACAGGTGAGGAAGTTGTGGTGGTGGGAGCCGATACAGTGGTGTCGGTGGATGGCAGGATTCTGGGAAAGCCGAAGGACAGGGACGATGCCATTTGTATGATTTCCATGTTAGAGGGGCGGGTTCATCAGGTTTTCACTGGTGTGACGCTTGTGTTTTGCGGTAAAGAACGGTCTGAGGTGACCTTTGTGGAGCGCACGGACGTGCGTGTATGTCCCATGACTCGATCCCAGATTGAGGCGTATGTTGATACTGGAGAGCCGATGGACAAGGCGGGAGCTTACGGAATTCAGGGGCAGTTTGCCGCATGGGTGGAGGGGATTTCTGGGGATTATAATAATGTGGTGGGGCTTCCCGTGGGACGCGTATATCGGGAAATAATGAAAAATGAGTATTGACAATCAGAAGCAAGTATAACTATTCAAGTACAGAGATAGACTGAAACTAGGGACTTATATGTTTCGGATAATAAAAAAGGAGAAAAGAAACATGAAAGACAAGATTTTTGGAGTATTACAGCGTGTGGGAAGATCTTTTATGCTGCCGATTGCAATTCTCCCTGTGGCAGGTCTGCTGCTGGGAATCGGAGGTTCCTTTACAAATGAGACTATGATTAATGCCTATCACCTGGAGGGGATTCTGGGAAGTGGTACATTGTTAAATGGATTTCTGAATATTCTAAATAGCTGCGGCAGTATCATTTTTGATAATCTGCCTCTGCTTTTTGCCATAGGCGTCGCCATCGGCATGGCAAAGCAGGAGAAGGAGGTTGCAGCTCTGGCCAGCGTGATTGCATTCTTTATCATGCACACTGCAATCCATTCTCTTTTGACTCTTTCTGGGAGTCTTGTGACAGCTCCAGAGGTGCTTGATGCCTCTGGCAATGCGCTTACGGGCATGGTGGGCTCCGTAGAGCAGACGGTGGGGCTTTTGGAGGGATCTGTGACTAAAGTGCTGGGCATTACCTCTCTGCAGATGGGAGTATTCGGCGGTGTGATTGTGGGCTTGGGCGTTGCGGCTCTGCACAACAAGTATTACAATATCCAACTGCCTCAGGTGCTGTCTTTCTTCGGAGGAACCCGGTTCGTGCCGATTATCTGCAGTCTGGTGTACATTTTTGTAGGTATTGCCATGTATTTTATCTGGCCGGTAGTCCAGAATGGTATTTACGGTTTGGGCGCTCTGGTAAACAGTTCCGGTTATGTGGGAACCTGGATTTACGGTATTATTGAGCGTGCCCTGATTCCATTCGGTCTGCATCATGTGTTTTATATGCCCTTCTGGCAGACTGCTGTGGGCGGTCAGCTGGAGGTCGGGGGGCAGATGGTCTACGGTGCGCAGAACATCTTTTTTGCGCAGCTGGGTCGCGTAGGTGAGATTACACACTTCAGCGTGAACCCGGGAACCCGTTTTATGGCAGGAAAATTCCCGTTCATGATTTTTGGTCTTCCTGGTGCGGCGCTTGCCATGTACCATGCTGCTAAGCCGGAGAAAAAGCAGGTGGCAGGGGGACTTTTGATTTCCGCTGCGTTGACTGCAATGTTGACCGGCATTACGGAGCCTATTGAGTTTACATTTATTTTTGTTGCGCCGTTTTTGTATGCAATTCACAGTGTGCTTGCGGGCGCGTCTTATATGATTATGCACATCCTGAATGTGGGAGTCGGCATGACCTTTTCCGGAGGTATTATCGATCTGGTTCTATTTGGCATCTTACCGGGTGCGTCAAAGACCAGCTGGTATTGGATTCCGGTAGTGGGAGCTGTATATTTTGTGGTGTATTATTTCTTGTTCAAATTCCTGATTGTGAAGTTTGATTTGAAGACTCCGGGACGTGATGAAAGCGTTGAGGTGAAGCTGTATACCAGAAGTGATGTAGACGCCAGAAAGCAGGGGAAGGACGCAGCAGCTGTGGAGGACGAACGCTCGCGTATGATTTTAAATGGTCTTGGGGGGAAAAGGAATGTGGCAGATGTAGATTGCTGCATTACGCGTCTGCGCTGCACAGTGCATAAGCCGGAGTTGGTGGATGAGGAGCTTTTGAAAAAAACGGGAGCTGCCGGAATTATGAAAAAGGGCAGCGGAGTCCAGGTGATATATGGACCTACTGTGCCAAATATTAAGGCAGATCTGGTAACATTTATGGCGTCTGCGCCGGATGAGGAATACCACGGGGAGCAAAAGCGTCAGGCTGGTGAAAACCCGGATAAGAAGAACGTAACTGCTGAGGCAGATACAGAATCAGAGTCTGCCCCAATCAGCGTTACTCCGCTTTACAGTCCATTTAATGGACGTGTGGAGTCCATTGAGCACGCGCCGGATCCCACCTTTGCTCAGAAGATGATTGGCGACGGTTTCATGGTGATACCAACGGACGGTCAGGTTTTGGCTCCCTGCGATGCTGAGGTGGCATTTGTGTTCCCCACTGGGCATGCAGTAGGATTAAAGAGCACAGACGGCACAGAGTTTATGCTGCACATCGGAGTGGATACCGTAAAGCTGGAGGGCAAGGGCTTTACATCTCTTGTGAAGGATGGAGACAAGGTAAAGCGCGGTGATAAGCTGATAGAGTTTGACTTGGCGTATGTGAAGGAGAATGCGGTATCGGAGGTGTGTATGGTTATCTATACAGCGCTTCCTCAGGGCGCAAACATCCGTGTGCCGGAGGAAAAGGAAATCCGGGCGCTGGATCAGGCAGCAGAGCTGATGATGTAAACGGAAACCTTACCGGCAGGCATTCTTAATCTTGAAATTTAAAACCTCCTGTGATATTCTGGAAAAAAGCCGACAGAGCGGTGCGGCTTAACTTTTGGATATTGCAGGAGGTTTTTATGAGTAAAAAATGGAACAGGGATAACAGCATTATGCTCTCAAAAATCTGTGTGTGGCTGTTTGCTGGAGGAGCGGCATGCTGTACAGTGTTTTTACCATCCGTGCTGGATGGGATTGTAGCGCGCCGGGGACTGGAGCTTCAGTCAGGACGTTTACTTGTGATGGCAAGCTTTTATTCTCTGCTGATTCCTACAGTGATCGCACTGTTTAGCCTGTACCGCCTCTTAAAGAATATCAGCCGGGGAGAGGTGTTCTATCAGCAGAATATCCTTTGTCTGCGTATCTTGTCCTGGGCGTGCTATCTGGCTGCGGTAATTTGTCTTGCGTCAGCCGTGTACTATATCCCGTTTGGGTTTCTGGCGGCTGTAACCGGGTTTATGGGACTGATCCTCCGTGTAGTAAAAAATGTGTTTGCGGAGGCGCTGGCCTTAAAACAGGAGAATGACTACACGATATAAGGAGGGGATGTCATGATACTGGTTAATTTGGACGTGATGATGGCGCGGCGCAAAATCGGTGCGGGAGAGTTGGCGGAGCGGATTGGGATTACCCCTGCAAACCTGTCAATTTTGAAAAATAACAAGGCGAAAGCAATTCGCTTTTCTACCTTGGAGGCAATTTGCCGGGAGCTGGACTGCCAGCCTGCGGATCTTTTGGAGTACCGGTCGGATGAGGAGATTTAAGGAGCAGCCGGACAAATAGAAATAATGAACAACAATATAATATTATCGAAAAACAATAAAATAATATTGCAATTAGGAAAATCCTGTGGTATGATTGGGAAAGGTGGAGCATAGAACGTGCGACACTGGACGTTGAGAATATTACAGGAGGTTTTTTTATGGAAGATCATCAGGAATCACATTTGGCAGAAAAAGAAAAGCAGCCCCATAAGGGATTTCCGGCCAACCTTGCAGATAAGTGGATGGCAGTGTGGATATTTGTGGTGGCATATATGGGTGTAGAGTGGTTTTGGATTGGCTCAAACCATGTGTATTACGGGGCAGGTGTGACAGTGTACACCCTGCTGTACGGACTGAGCGTGCTTATTTATGTCGGGTGGTCCGGGCGCAGGCTCAAGCCGGAAGCGTTGTTCTGGTTTGTTGTGATGGCCCTTTGTGGAGGCTCTTATGGGTGGGTCTATAATCACTCCCTTATGATGTTTCTGGCGCTGTTTCTCCGGCTGACGAGCCTGTATTTTACTGCAGTGGCGTTTGACGTACTGCTGGAGGGGAAGACAGGAAGATACTGTGCTGTGGACGCTGTGCATTGTCTTGTGACGGTGCCCTTCAAGAACCTTTTTGCCCAGGTTCATATTGTGGAAAGTACGCTTAAGAGAACAAAGTTTGCGAAGTTTGCGAAGGAGGCGAAATGGGGCGCGGCAGGTCTTTTGGCTGCGATTCCGCTGTTTGCGGTTGTGATAGAACTGTTGAGCAAAGCCGATGATAATTTTGCACGGCTTTTATCGGATGGATTTGAGTTTGTAGTTATCTATTGGCTCCAGCTTCGGTGGACCCTGCTGCTGGCGTTTCCTGTCAGCTGGTATCTCTACGGTCAGATGTATGGCTGTGGGAGAAGGGATGGAATGGCTTATATTACAAAGGATATGGTGCAGGAGAAGGAGAGAAAGTGGGCTGTGATTCCTGCTGTGGGTATGTATCCGGCGCTGATTGGTGTGGTTCTCCTGTACATGTTTTTTATTGGACTTCAGGGCAGCTATTATGTGGATGCGCTCCGCGGGGTTCTTCCGCAGGGATTTACTTATTCGGAATATGCCAGAAGCGGTTTTTTTGAGCTGACTTCAATCAGCACCATAAATCTTTGCATCATTCTTCTGGCACAGCTTTTGTGCCGGAAGGACAGTGAAGGAAGCGTGGCGGCAGCGCGGTTTTTAAAATATTATACGGCGGTAATCAGTGTGCTGACGCTGTTTTTGATTGCCACAGCTATGACGAAGATGATGCTGTATATTCAGGCTTACGGTCTTACACCTCTTCGGGTGATTTCAAGTACATTTATGATATTTCTCGCGGTGGTGTTTTTGCTGGCCGCCTTATCCCGGTTTATCAGGATTCCGGCGGTGCGTATCAGCGTCTGGGTCTTTGCAGCGGGATTTACAGTGATGGCCCTGTGCGGGATGGATAGACAGATTGCCTCATATAATCTGGCGCGTTATCAGCAGGGAACCCTTGAGGAAATTCCGTATGATGTGCTGATAAATGGTTCATACGCAAGCGTGTCCCCTATGTATCAGGTGTGGAGCCAGACTCAGGATATGGAGCTTAAGGAGGAACTGAGCCGGGCTGCATCTGAAATTCTTGAGGGAAGAATATCCTGGAGGAAGAAGACCGGGTTTGGAGCGCTGAATCGTGAGCGAATGACGGCGATAAAGAAATTGGAGGAGATGGTACGCTGATTATGAAGAAAAAGAAGTATAACTGGAATCTTCGTGCACTTCAGATATGTATAGGAAGTATGCTTGTGTGGTATGTACCGTGTGCAGTCATCAAAATTGGGCTGGATGATCTTGATGGGCTGGGCGGCCTTGTTTTGGTAGTCATAGTGGGGGCATTGTTGGGAGCTTTGTTGCTGTATCCACTTGCCCTGACATCGTTAAATTTTATGTTTCTTTTAACAGAAGCAAATGAAGATAGAAGGAAGATGGAAGGGCGGACAGAGAATATCACTATCTTGCTGGGAGTTCTGTATTCGCTTATCTATGATAGATTGTTCAAAGATGGAGGAATCCAGTATCATTCTGACTGGCAGGAAGTATTGACAAACAGTCAGCTTCATACTCCGATCTGGACAGAGGCATGGCTGACCGTGATCGTGATTAGCAGTGTTGCTATTGTAAGCTATCTTATTTTGCGGGTGAAGGATGTAAATAAGCTGCCTCCGCTTGTGACAGTGAGCGGCATTGCTTCTATACTATCTGGGAATAGCCATGTGCGTGCTCTGGATCATTCAGGTGATACCAAATGAATTGGTTTTGTGCCTGTTTCCGGCTAACTGTATTCTGATTGGAGTGAAGACGGTTCGCCGTTCTGTAGAGAGGTGGCGTGAAGATACAGAACATCAGCAGGTGCAGTATGGCGTTCCGATTCTTGATTGGCTGAATAGAGTTCTTATGGATTCCGCTCATTGGGCTGTGGGAGGTTTTTTGCTGGCGATTCCTCTGCTGGGAATTCTGGTGGCTGTTCTGGTTCTATTGGGGCAGCGTCCTGACAGTATGATTAAGGCGTGGACAGAGACAAGCGACTGGAGTTTATCGCAGCAAACAGCGCCGCCGAATGTGTCTTATGATCAGCATTATCTCTGCACGGTTGCAGCCCAGGGACATTCCCGGGTGGTAAAGCCGCTGCGGAGAGGAATCCGGCACGGTCATGTGGTGACAGTTAATGTTCAGGCAGGGCACTGATAGAATTTGAAAAAAACGGCAATACTGTCAAAGAGTAGAATATTCAGGAAAGAAGGATGACAGTATGAGCCGTAGCAGCTATATCAAACAGTATTTGCAGGATCTGGTACCGGTCACATTTGAGTTGGAGACCTCCGATGAGCTTCAGGTAATCGGTACAGGTCCTGTTCAGTTTCGTGTCACGTTAAAAAAAGAGCTTCCAAAGCGTGAGCTTCTTCGCAGTACGTCCCTGGCCCTAGGGGAGGCTTACATGCGCGGGGATCTTTCCGTGGATCGGGATCTTTATGAGGTGCTGGATTTGTTTCTGGGGGAGATGGAGCGGTTCAAGAGAAATCCAATGGCGCTTCACGGGCTTTTGCATACCTCTCTTGGAATGAAGAATCAGAAGCGCGAAGTCAGCTCTCACTATGACATTGGAAATGAGTTTTACAAGCTGTGGCTGGATGAGACCATGAGCTATTCTTGTGGATATTTTGAGAGAGAGGATTCCACACTTTTTGAGGCGCAGGTGGGGAAGGTAGATCATATTTTGCGGAAATTACAGCTGAAGCCAAACATGAAATTGTTAGATATTGGGTGTGGGTGGGGATTTCTGCTTGAACGCGCAGTACAGCATTATGGGGTGAGAGGTGTGGGGATCACCCTCAGTGAGGAGCAGTATCAGAAGGTGTCACAGGATATAAAGGAACTGAATCTGGAGGATCGGCTTGAGGTTCGATTAATGGATTACCGGGAGCTTGAACAGCATTTTGGCACCCTTCAGAGTCAGTTTGACCGGGTGGTCAGTGTGGGAATGCTGGAACATGTAGGGCGCGGCAATTATGGGAATTTCCTTGAGCAGGCTCAGAAGGCATTGAAACCAAGCGGACTTTTCCTGCTCCATTATATCAGCGCTTTAAAGGAGCATGCGGGAGATCCATGGATTCGGAAATATATTTTCCCTGGGGGTGTCATTCCAAGTTTAAGGGAGATCGTAGAGCTGTTCCCGGAATACGGTTTTTACACGCTTGATGTGGAGAGTCTGCGCCGCCATTATACCAGGACGCTTCTTTGCTGGAGGGAGAACTTCCAGAGAAACAGAGAAAAGATTGCAGCAAAGTACGGTGAGGAGTTTACCCGTATGTGGGAGCTTTATCTTGCTTCCTGCGCCGCAACGTTCCACAATGGCGTTATCGATTTGCATCAGCTTCTTTTGTCAAAGGGTGTCAACAATGAGCTGCCCATGACGCGGGTGGTGTAGGGCTGCATTGTCGCAGCATACGGTATAGCTATGTTTGGCTATGCCGTTTTATATTTGTCCTCAAAAATCTCAAAATAATGCAACTATTTCAAGAACACTTGGGTCTGCTTTCGCTCCAAGTTGATATAAATCAATTTTGGAACCGAAGGTGAGAACATGCAAAAGTGGCTATATGTAATGATGATAAAAGAGGAAAGTCATACAACAAAGTTACAAAAGCTGTAATTACAAGGCATGTAGAAAAGATGTAGCCGTAGGGGGCGAAAGAGCCGATATACTGGCCGTTGCGCCGCTTATAATCGAAAACCTGCCGGATTTTCTTTGAGGTCTGGTAGCAATAGTTATCGTTCATCACGTTAGTTATCGGAACGATAATGTTTGAAACGCTGTCGGGGTTTAAGTAGCTGTCCATGTTCTCCGCAAGGGAGATAAAGCGGACGCCCATTTGCACAAAAAGGTTATCAATCAGATTCCCCGCGTCACTGTAATTCCTGGCGAACCGGGAAAGGTCTTTCACAATCACGCAGTTGATTTTGCCGCTCATCACATCGGTCAAGAGCCGCTGGAAGTTTTCACGGTTGGCTTCCTCCTTCCCTATCACATTACACTTATATTATAACTCTGCCCGTGGGTATCAACAAGGATGTCGATGCCTCGGGACATTTTGTCTCGAAGTGGAGACGGGCCGTAACAGCAGTCACAGCCCGCTCTTTTGCCGGATAAGAAAGGGCGCCAGCGCATCCGCGCTCACCGCGCCGATGTTCACGCTTTTCATTTCTTCCAGCTCTTGTGCGGTCAGTTTCACGGCAAAACCTCCTTTTGCGTTTTTGGGTTGGTGGGGAAACGCGAAAAGGCGGCACTCCGAAAAGTACCGCCCTTTGGGCTGTACCCGCCTTGGGACAAATTGTCTCGAACTTAATAGGGGCTGTCCAGAAAATGCGCCTCGGTCTCCTCCAGCCCCCGGCAGTCGAACACTTCATAAAGCTCGGCCACCACGCGCCGGATGTCCTCGGGGGAAAAGCCGCAGTTTTCCATCACGTAGATGGCATAGCCCCGGCACACATTGTTGCTCCAGGGCTGGGACAGCAGAGCGGCCAGAGTGGGGTCGTATTCCATAAGTCCGCCTCCTATGTAAAAATGGGGAGCGCCGGGCCCGTATGTTTGGCCCGTCAAAAGACAGCAGGTAGCGGCCCGGCGTTCCCTTGTTTTGTGC
>CANPMS010000023.1 GCA_947575275.1 uncultured Clostridium sp.
TGCTAACCCACCATCCCCTATTGATGCTCCAGGACGATACATTTCATTAATACAATTTTTAAGTTTATCATTAGAAACCGAATTCAACAATTGGTCTCTAATACTTCTACTTCCCCCCTCTACAACCTTACTTTCCTGTCCTCCCTTCCATGCCACTTCGCTTTGCTGCTTAATATTTGCCTGTTGCTTCGCCTCCCCCTGCAGCTTAGCCTCACTCTGTTGCTCAGCCTTCTTTGGCGGCTTAACGTCTCTTTGCTTTGCACTTTTACTCAAAGCGTCCATCTCCACCATAGCGCTATGATATTTGTAACATCATCAATTATCACATATCCTCCTGGCGCATTCAAAATATCATCAATATGCTTCATAGCTGCATTATTAATACCATTGTGTCTACTTACTTGACTATATTTCAGAGAAAACAATATCTTTCTTTTATAAACGCAAAGAGGGGGGCTTACGCCCCCTTTCCATACTTTCGCAGCTGGCCTCCTTTACATTATATCTGTCCAAAATTGTATTGGTTCAATATTTTCAAATTCTATTGAATTCTGCTCTTTTTCGCCGAATTCAACTTTAAAATAGTCCTCAATATCTTTACCATAATATATTATATCCACGCCATGTACTGATAATATTGGAGGATTCCCCATTGAAATTATGGGCATATATCTATGGGAAAAAACAGGTACTAACTTAGGTGCTTTTTTTAATCGTTTTCGCACCTCTTCTTTGAAATCTACTTCATTTTCTGGCTCTTGCCCCCAATCATCACACCAATATATTTCTTCAGGCATATCATAGATATATTTTATAGGTTGACTAATAATTCTCTTAATATAATCAACATTTTTATACTCCATATTTCTCCAATTATAAAAACCTTTTGATACTGGTAAAACAGTCATTAAAAATTCTCGTAAACTATTAGGAAATATAATATCATATACCTTTTCTATTTGTGCTATTTCATTAAACGTAAGTCCATTTTCAAATTCAACTCCATGTGTTTTTAATAAATCCAAACTTTCTTCATACATTAATTTCCGTAACCTCCTTATTCGATTCTTGTAAATGTGTCATAATGATTATTTGTATACCAAACAGAACCATCATCACCTATTATAATTCTTTCCCCTCCTCTATTTTGTCCTTTTACATAAGGGTTAATGTCATATTCCTTGTAATTAACACCTTCAGGTAACTTTTGTGCACCTTCTTTAGGTATATTTTTGTATGTCTTACCGCCTTTATACCCTTTCGGCGGGGTGCCATTATTGTTTTTTACCTGTTCTGCTATGTTCTTAGCCTTGTCCGGTACTTCCCCACTTCCCCTCTGCTGTTTCACCTTCTTTGGCGGCTTAACATCTCTTTGCTGTGCACTTTTACTCAGAGCGTCCATCTCCACCATGGCGCTATGGTACATCATAAGCCCATACGCAAGGTTATTACTTCCTTCCGCCAATCTATCTCCAGGCTTTCTGTTCTCCTCCTGCCACCGGAAAAACCCCTTTTTCCCGATTCTCTCGTTTGCCTCTTTGGAGTCCAGCTTAATTAACTCCAGCAAATCCTGGTTTAACATCAGGGGATTCAGCTCTGGATTTGGTTTTCCATGGCTGGCTTCCATCCTCCGCACGCTGCTTTCATACGTTGCAATATCTTTAAAGTCACAAGTTACCATCAGACGGCCCAGCGCTGCTTTTATGTAAGCTCCCTCCATGTCATTCTCATCGTACATGGCAATCAAATCAACCTCTCCGCCATGCTGGCTCATCCGATCCTCCAAAAACCGGATGGCCTCTTCGTACATTCCCTCATGCAGGTACACGCTCCCATAAGGATCATCCAAAATCTTTTTCAGCTCCGGATAATTCTTCTCCATTTCCCGGATCATCAGGATCTGCCTTGCAAAGATTCCATCCTGTCCAGAACTGAGCACTTCGATTCGGTGCCCCCATCTGTTACATAACAGTACGGATTTTGTGGTTATAATCTCCTTCCCGTTCACCTTCGCAGTCTGGGGCTCAGGATTCTCCCATTGCTTCCAAAGCAGCATCTCCGTTTCACATTCTCTTCCCGTATAACACTTCCCAAAAGGCAGGATATTTAATACAGGTTTACAGTCATCCACACATGCCTGGGGCAGTCCATGAATGTCTATATCCGGGGAATCCACAAACAAATAGGTGGGATACTGCCCATAGGGGCATCTCAGCTTCGCCCCCAACACCAGCGGCTCTGGCGGATCCTCTTCCTCTTCAAACAGCCAGGAAAACCATCCCATATCTTCACTCCTCCCATTCTATCATAAGTTCCTTAGCCTGCATATTGCCTAAAACGATTCTACCACAAATTTCATATTTTTCGGTCTATCTGTCATACATAGCAACTTTAATGGAATAATTGGTCGAAAAACATCAAAGATAACAAAAGAGGGAGCTGTCGGTTAATACCGATTGAGCATGCTGTCTGTGAATCCTTCTTCAATTACCTATTTATACTTAAATTTTTATTATCTTTTTATAAAGCTCAACTACCTTGTTTTTAAGAGACATTTCATCTATGCAGTATTTATCTGTCTCTCTAATTTGGGCGTTTGGCTCATAAGAATCACATACTAAATTCAAATCATCAAATATCTCATAAACCTCCTGTGATACTTCTTTTTCTAAATCATCTTGATCCGCATAAAACACATCCATAAACTCATTACAAAACTTTTGCGATACTTCTTCACTTATATTACTATTAATATAATTTTCAACTAAATCTATTAATTTTTTATATTTCATTAGTTCATAATCTCCCATGTGGATTTGATTTTCGCGTTTCCTATAACAGTTTTTATAAATCCATCATCTGCAATGTGTATAGAAATTTTATTTTTATACAAAACTGTACCTCCATTTACTGTATCTACATATTTTGTCCCACTTTTCATTACATCAAGTACCTCCTCAATAGAACCTATTTTTCCTTGATTTATTCTATCAAGAATACGATTTAACCCATGTTCACTTATTTCATATCCATTATTTTTAAATATTTTATAAGTATCTTTTAATTTCTGAGCATACTCTGACGAATACCCAGTACCCTTCAATACCAATTCATCCACTCCTCTTCCCCCCTCTACAGCCTTACCTTCCTGACCTCCATTCTGCGCCTCTCCTTGCTGCTTAATCTCTCTCTGTTGCTCTGCCTTCCTTGGCATCTTAACATCCCGTTGCTGTCTGCTCAGCGCGTCCATTTCCACCATGGCGCTATGGTACATCATAAGCCCATAAGCAAGGTTATTGCTTCCTTCCATCAGTATATCTCCAGGCTTTCTGTTCTCCTCCTGCCACCGGAAAAACCCCTTTTTCCCGATTCTCTCGTTTGCCTCTTTGGAGTCCAGCTTAATTAACTCCAGCAAATCCTGGTTTAACATCAGGGGATTCAGCTCTGGATTTGGTTTTCCATGGCTGGCTTCCATCCTCCGCACGCTGCTTTCATACGTTGCAATATCTTTAAAGTCACAAGTTACCATCAGACGGCCCAGCGCTGCTTTTAGGTAAGCTCCCTCCATGTCATTTCCATCATACATGGCAATCAAATCAACCTCTCCACCATGCTGGATCATTCGATCCTCCAAAAACCGGATAGCCTCTTCGTACATTCCCGAATCATCAGGATCTTCCTTACAAAGATTCCATCCTGTCCAGAACTGAGCACTTCTATTCGGTGCCCCCATCTGTTACATAACAGTATGGATTTTGTGGTTATAATCTCCTTCCCGTTCACCTTCGCAGTCTGGGGCTCAGGATTCTCCCATTGCTTCCAAAGCAGCATCTCCGTTTCACACTCTCTTCCCGTATAACACTTCCCAAAAGGCAGGATATTTAATACAGGTTTACAGTCATCCACACATGCCTGGGGCAGTCCATGAATGTCTATATCCGGTGAATCCACAAACAAATAGGTGGGATACTGCCCATAGGGGCATCTCAGCTTCGCACCTAACACCAGCGGCTCTGGCGGATCCTCTTCCTCTTCAAACAGCCAGGAAAACCATCCCATATCTTCACCCCTCCCATTCTACCATAAATTCCTTAGCCTGCATATTGCCTAAAACGATTCTGCCACAAATTTTACATTTCTCGGCTCATATGTCATACATAGCAACTTTAATATAATAATTGGTCGAAAAACGTCAAAGACAAACAGGCACCGGGTTTAACGCCCAGCGCCTGCTTTGTCCACTATCAATATTCTATTTTATATCCTTTTCAGCTCAGCTTATGTATAAACAGTCCGCTCCGAAGCTTCGGCTCAAACCAGGTAGATTTTGGCGGCATCAGAAGACCTGCATCTGCCACAGAAAACAACTCGCCAATGGACGTAGGATACATGGAGAATGCCACAGCAGCCCCCTCCTTCGCCAAACGCTCAAGCTCTGTAAGACCGCGGATTCCACCTACGAACTGAATCCGCGAATCTGTACGGGGATCCTTTATCCCCAGCACCGGCTCCAATAGATTGTCCTGCAGCAAGGATACATCAAGCCCCTTTACCGGATCATCACAGACAAGCTCCGGCTTTACGGTCAGCTTATACCACACTCCCGCCAAATACATTCCCATCTGACGGGGCTTTTCAGGCTGATATGCGATCTCAAGCGGCTCCACCTTAAAACACTGTTTCACTTGATTCAGAAAATCCTCAGGGTCATGACCATTTAAATCCCTCACCACCCGGTTATAAGGCATAATCATCAACTGATCATCAGGAAAAATCACCGACAGAAAATAGTTAAACGGCTCCTCGCCAGTGTAATTCGGATATTCTGCCCTTCGCTTCAGCCCCACCTTTACTGCAGACGCCGCCCGGTGGTGACCGTCGGCGATATACAGCTTCGGAATCTGTCCAAACCGCTCATGAATCGTGCAGATATTCGCTGAATCCTCAATTCGCCATACCCGGTGCGAAATGCCGTCCTCCGCCGTAAAATCATAGAGGGGCTGACCGGACTTAATCAGCTCCATCTGCTTACTCAGCTCCGCATCGGAGCGGTACGCCAAAAAAATAGGTCCCGTATGAGCGTCTGTCACGTCCACATGGCAGATTCGATCCTGCTCCTTATCCTCGCGGGTGTTCTCATGCCTTGCAATCACTCCGCTTACATAGTCATCCACAGAAGTGCAGGCAACGATTCCCGTCTGGGAGCGCCCATCCATGGTAAGTTCATAAAGATAGCAGCACTCCTGAGCATCCTGAACAAGAATACCCTTCTCCTGCCACTTCTCCAACAGTTCTCTTGCCTTCTCATACACCTCCGGTGCATACATATCTGCCTCATCTGCAAACTGGGTCTCCGGGCGGTCAATATTCAAAAACGACAGGGGATTCCCCTTAACCGCTTCCTTCGCCTCTTTTCGGTCGTAAACGTCATAGGGAAGCGCCGCCACCTTAGATACCGCTTCCCCGCTGGGACGAACACACCGGAATGGTCTTACTTCCGCCATATCCTCTCTCCTTTTTGTTCTGGTTCGTGTTCCTTTAGATAACTCTCACTCTCAGCACACCTGCAATCTCATTCAGTTTTTGTACCGTGGCATCATCAGGTGTGTGCTCCAAATCCATCATGGTATAAGCATACTTATCACGGCTCTTGTTGGTCATATCGGAGATGTTAATTCCACTGGACGCCAAGGCACCGGTAATCTGTCCAATCATATTGGGCACATTCTTGTGCATAACCGCCACACGGGAATTTGTCTTCTTCACTCCCATGTCACAGGCCGGATAATTGACTGAATTGCGGATATTTCCATTCTCTAAATAATCCATCATTTCCTGCACTGCCATCTTTGCGCAGTTATCCTCGGACTCTTCCGTAGAAGCGCCCAGATGGGGAATCACTATGGCATTTTCCATATTGGCAGACTTTGGATTTGGGAAATCAGTAACATATCTTTTCACCTTTCCCAACCTTAAGGCTTCTGCCATATCATCATCATTCACCAGAAGATCGCGGGCAAAGTTAAGAATCACCACCCCATCCTTCATCTGCTCAAACGCATCTTTATTAATCATCCCCTTGGTGGAATCCAGAGCCGGCACATGAACCGTAATGTAATCACACTCTGTAAAAATGGTATCAAGGCTGGTGGTATGCTTAACCTCACGGGACAGAACCCATGCCGCATTCACGGAAATAAACGGGTCATAACCGTAAACCTCCATGCCAAGCGCCGCCGCTGCATTGGCAACCTCCGCACCGATAGCGCCCAGACCAATGACACCCAGCTTCTTTCCCTTAATCTCATAGCCTGCAAAGGCTTTCTTGGCCTTCTCCGCATCCTTGGCAATATTGCCGTCCTCTTTATTTGCCTTACACCACTCAATCCCCCCCACCACATCACGGGAGGCAAGGAACAATCCGGCCAGCACCAATTCCTTTACGCCGTTGGCATTGGCCCCGGGTGTGTTAAACACCACAATTCCCTTCTCTGCACATGTGTCCAGAGGAATATTGTTGACGCCTGCACCTGCGCGGGCAACTGCCAGCAGACAGTCCGTAAACTCCATCTCGTGGAGGGACGCGCTGCGAACCAGTATTCCTTCCGCTTCACCCGCTTCATCCGTCATCGTATAATTATCGGTCAACAGATCTGTGCCATATTTAGAAATAGCATTCATACAATGGATTTTTCTCATGCCCGGTGTGCCTCCTCAAATTTCTTCATAAACTCTACCAGCTTCTCAACCCCCTCCATGGGCATTGCATTATATATGCTGGCGCGCATGCCTCCGACGCTTCTGTGGCCTTTCAGATTCACAAAGCCGGCAGCAGCAGCCTCCTTAATAAACTTCGCGTCAAGATCCGCATCCCCCGTAACAAACGGAACATTCATAAGAGAGCGATCCTCCTTCACCACAGTACCCTTAAACAGTTTACTTTCATCCAGGAAGTCGTAAAGAACTTTCGCCTTCTTCTCGTTATACTCCCTCATTGCCGCCAGACCGCCCCGGCTCTTCAGCCATTTAAACACCTTACCGCAGATATAGATGCCGTACGCCGGCGGAGTGTTGTAGAGGGATTCTGCATCTGCATGAATCTTGTATTGGCACATGGTTGGAGTGCCAGGCAGCACATCTTCCGTAATCAAATCCTCACGGATAATCACGATAACCACGCCGGCCGGCCCGATGTTTTTCTGAACGCCCCCATAAAGAATGCCGTATCTTGTCACGTCAACCGGCTCAGAAAGAAAACAGGAGGATACGTCAGCCACCAGAGTTTTACCCTTGGTATCCGGCAGCGTTTTATATTTGGTGCCGTAAATCGTATTATTTTCACAAATATAAACATAGTCTGCATCATCGTCAATCGGCAAATCAGAACAATCGGGAATATAGCTGAAGGTTTTATCCTCACTGGATGCCACTGCCACTGCCTTTCCGTACTTCTGGGCTTCCTTAAACGCCTTCTTCGCCCACTGACCGGTAATAATATAGTCAGCGACCCCATTTTTCATCAGGTTTTGAGGAATCATGGAGAACTGTAAATGGGCTCCACCCTGTAAAAACAGCACCTTATAGTTACCGGGGATATTCATCAGCTCACGCAGATCGCTCTCCGCTTCCTGAATAATCGTCTCAAAGGCCTTCGAGCGATGGCTCATCTCCATCACGGACATTCCGGTGCCCTTATAGTCCAGCATCTCTGCCGCTGCTTCCTTCAGAACCTCTTCCGGCAGCACCGCCGGTCCCGCTGAGAAATTATAAACTCTTCCCATTGTTTCTTCCTCCTATCGTCTCACTAATCTATTTTTAAATCAGTATCATCAAATGCGTCCTGAATCGGCGCCCCCGGAGATACCATCGGGTATACTCTGTCATCACAGTGAATCTGGCAGTCAATCACCACCGGCGCATTCAGCGCCATAGCCTCCTCAAGCACCGGCCTCAGCTCCTCCTTTGAGGTTACGCGGTATGCTTTCGCCCCCATTGCTTCTGACACCTTTACAAAATCCACCGCATCATTTAATACCGTATGTGAATAGCGTTTTCCGTAGAACAGCGTCTGCCATTGACGTACCATACCCAATACCTGGTTATTCATAATCACCTCGATAATCGGGATATTGTATCGGGCCGCCGTAGCAACTTCATTCATATTCATACGGAAGCAGCCGTCGCCTGCAATATTGAATACCGGCTTATCAGGACAGCCCATATCACCGCAGCCCATCTTCGCACCGATAGCCGCTCCCAGACCGTAACCCATCGTGCCCAATCCGCCGGAGGTAAGAAGAGTCCTCGGCTTCCTGAATTTATAGTACTGGGCCGCCCACATCTGATGCTGCCCCACATCCGTACAAATCACTGCGTCTCCGTTTGTCAGTTCATCAATCGTCTCAATAATAAACGGACCGGTCAGACGGCTTTTATCATAGCGCAGCGGATACATTTCCTTCATCATCTCAATATGCTGCACCCACTCATCGTGATTAACCGGGTCCAGACGCGCATTGAGCCTTCTGAGAATCAGTTTCAGATCTCCAATCACGCTGGCATCCACACGGATATTCTTGTTAATTTCAGCAGCGTCCACATCAAACTGGAGAATCTTTGCGTTTCTTGCAAACTTTGAAGCGTTTCCGGTCACACGGTCACTGAACCGCGCCCCCGCCACAATCAGAAGGTCGCACTCACTGATTCCAAAATTGGAGGTCTTTGTACCGTGCATACCCACCATGCCGGCATAAAGCTCGTCAGTTCCGTTAAAGGCGCCCTTGGCCATCAGAGAATCTGCCACAGGCGCATGAATCCGGTGAGCCAGAGTATAAATCTCCTCCCCGGCATCAGATAATACCGCGCCGCCCCCTACAAAGATAAACGGTTTTTTTGCCTTGCGAATCATCTCCAAAGCCGTCTCTATATCCTCATCGCAGATCGTATCCTTCTGGCGCACAACCGGCTCCGGCTCCATGGGCGTATACTCCCACTCCGCTGAAGTCACATCTTTGGTAATATCAATAAGTACCGGTCCCGGTCTTCCGCTCTGGGCGATGGTGAATGCGCGACGAATCACATTTGCCAGCTGACTGATGTCCTTTACAATAAAACTATACTTCGTAATAGGCATGGTCACTCCTGCAATATCCACCTCCTGAAAACTGTCACGCCCCAAAAGTCCGGTGGTCACATTACATGTAATCGCCACCATCGGAATGGAATCCATACAGGCAGTGGCAATTCCCGTCACCAGATTGGTCGCACCCGGTCCGGAAGTGGCAAGGCACACTCCTACCTTCCCGGTAGCCCTGGCGTAACCGTCCGCCGCATGTGCCGCTCCCTGCTCATGGGAGGTCAGAATATGTGTAATCTCATCCTGATGCTTATAAAGCGCATCATAAATATTTAAAATTGCTCCGCCCGGATAGCCGAACACCGTCTTCACGCCTTGCTCCTTCAGGCACTCTATTACAATCTCCGAGCCGTTTAACACTCTCGTCTCCGACATGTCCAAAACTCCTTATCTATCTTAATGTCTGTATGTAAACTCAGTTTCCTGTCAGCACAGCGCCTTTGTCCGCGCTGGTGACCAGCTGTGCGTAGCGCTTTAAATAACCGGTTGCCTCCTTTGTCCTGGGCTTCCAGTTTGCACGGCGCCTGGCCAGCTCCTCATCAGATACCTTCATATTAATTGTGTTGGCATTAATATCGATAGCGATAATATCCCCTTCCTCCACAAGAGCGATCGGACCGCCTGCAGCCGCCTCAGGACATACATGTCCGATTGACGCGCCGCGGGATGCGCCGGAGAACCGTCCATCGGTAATCAAAGCCACAGAGGCTCCAAGCCCCATACCCGCAATGGCAGAGGTAGGATTTAGCATCTCTCTCATTCCCGGACCTCCCTTTGGTCCCTCATAGCGGATCACCACAACGTCGCCTGCCACAATCTTTCCTCCCTTGATTGCCGAAATTGCATCCTCTTCACTGTCAAACACTCTTGCAGGTCCCTCATGCGCCAGCATCTCGGGAACCACCGCAGAACGCTTCACCACACAGGAGTCAGGCGCCAGGTTGCCCCGCAGCACAGCGATTCCTCCCGTCTCTGAATAGGGACTTTCCACAGGACGGATAACCTCCGTATCCCTGTTGACACAGCCTCTGATATTTTCACCCACGGTCTTTCCAGTAACAGTCATACAATCCAAATCCAAAAGCCCCAGTTTGCTGATTTCATTCATAACTGCATAGATACCGCCTGCCTCATCCAGGTCCTCCATATAGGTATGGCCTGCCGGGGCAAGATGACAAAGGTTCGGTGTTCTCGCGCTGATTTCATTTGCAATATCCACATTCAGCTCCACCCCCGCCTCATGGGCGATAGCAGGAAGGTGCAGCATGCTGTTGGTACTGCAGCCCAGCGCCATATCCATGGTCAGCGCATTTCTAAACGCCGCCTCAGTCATAATGTCCCTGGGACAGATATTCCTCTTCAACATCTCCATAACCGCCATGCCGGCGTGCTTAGCCAGCACCAGCCGTTCAGAGTATACCGCCGGAATTGTTCCGTTGCCTTTCAGTCCCATGCCCAGCACTTCCGTTAGACAATTCATGCTGTTTGCAGTATACATACCGGAACAGGAACCGCAGGTCGGACAGACTTTATTCTCATATTCCCTTACGTCCTCCTCGCTCATTGTGCCTGCTGCGTAGGCGCCCACTGCCTCAAACATACTGGAAAGGCTGCGTTTCTCACCCTTCACGCGCCCTGCAAGCATCGGACCTCCACTGACGAATACGGTCGGGATATTTAACCGGGCTGCTGCCATCAACAGCCCCGGCACATTCTTGTCACAATTTGGTACCATTACCAGCGCGTCAAACTGATGCGCCATCGCCATACACTCCGTGGAATCCGCAATCAAATCACGGGTTACCAGAGAATACTTCATCCCTATATGACCCATAGCAATACCGTCACAGACGGCAATCGCCGGAAATACAATAGGAGTTCCGCCGGCCATGGCGACCCCCTGCTTTACTGCATCTACAATCTTATCTAGATTCATATGACCGGGAACAATCTCGTTGTAAGAGCTGACAATCCCCACCAGAGGTCTCGCCATCTCCTCATCGCTCAATCCCAGTGCCCTTAACAAAGAACGCGCCGGCGCCTGCTGCATGCCGGATTTCGCATTATCACTTCTCATTTTGTCTCCTCCTCGTATTTAACAGATGTGACGGGCAATTAACATACCCATCTCAGTAGTTCCCACTTTCTCACAGCCTTCCGCCATAATATCTCCGGTACGGTAACCGGCAGTCAGAACCTGCTGCACTGCCGCCTCAATCCCATCCGCCTCCTTATCCAAATCGAAGGAATACCTGAGCATCATGGCTGCCGACAGGATTGTGGCAATGGGGTTGGCAATATTCTTTCCCGCAATATCCGGAGCGGAGCCATGGCTGGGCTCGTACATACCAAATTTCGTCTCGTTTAAGCTTGCAGAGGACAGCATGCCAATGGAGCCGGTAATCATGCTGGCCTCGTCGGATAAAATATCGCCAAACATATTCTCTGTCAGCACCACGTCAAACTGCCCCGGATTCATCACCAGCTGCATCGCACAGTTATCCACCAGCATATGCTCCAGCTTTACCTCAGGGTAATCCTTCGCTGTCTCCTCCACGACTCTTCTCCAAAGTCTGGAGGAATCCAGCACATTTGCCTTATCCACACTGATAACCCGTTTCTTTCTTTTCATGGCAATGTCAAAGGCCTTCACAGCAATCCTGCGGATCTCATTTTCATTATAAGTCAGGGTGTCAGTGGCCTGCCAAATACCATCCACCTCTTTTGTGTGGCGCTCTCCAAAGTAAAGACCGCCGGTCAGCTCTCTTATAATCACCATATCAAAGCCGTCACCGATAATCTCCTCCTTTAGCGGGCAGGCGCCGGCTAACTCCCGATAAAGATACGCAGGACGGATATTGGCAAATAAATTAAGACCCTTTCGAATTGCCAACAGCCCTGCCTCAGGTCTCAGATTCGGCGCCACATCATACCATCTGGAATTTCCCACATCACCGCCCACAGCTCCCAAAAGAACCGCGTCACTCTGCCTTGCAGCCTCAAGCGCCTCATCTGTCAGAGGAACTCCGTGTACATCGATAGAGCCCCCCCCCATCAGCACTTCTGTATATGTAAAGGTATGGCCATAAACCTCACCTACTTTGTCAAGGACTCTGCACGCTTCCTGTACAATCTCCGGTCCGATTCCATCTCCCGGAATCGTCACAATCTTACAATTCATGTCATGCCTCCTTTTTCTTTCCTGCGCCTTTACAAGGTACAGAATAGGGTGTTTCTACTCATATTAACCCATTTCAGGGCATTTTTCAACTAATATAGGGGAATTAATTTGGAAAAAGTATATAAGATTGGAATTAATTACATAACCGGAAGTTATTTTAAAACCGCCGGTCATTACAACCGGCGGTTCCTCTTTTCACTCTTTGCATATTCTGTTCCATGGCGTCTATTTACTGGTATCCCATGCACCATCCTTGCCCACATAATAGCTCCCAATGGTCTCGTCTGCGGCCATAACATAGTCTTCCTTAAAATAGTACCACTTCTCATCGATTACCTGCCAGCCCGTTTCAGCTGCACCGCTGGGACCCAGATAATACCATTTTCGATCATGCTCATGCCACTTGTTGACAGCCATAGAACCGTCCTCTTCAATCCAGAACAGAGAATCCCCGTTCTTCACCCACTGGTTTTTCGCCATGGTGCCGTCTGTGCTGTAATAATTCCAGGCATCACCGTTATGCTTCCAGCCAGTCTGGGCAAATCCGTTAAGTACAAAAGACAGAGCCATAGAAACCGTCAGTATCAGCGCTGCAATCGTTTTTTTCTTCATGGATTCCCCTCCCATCCTTTCTATGTATTAATCATACGTTTTGCCCTACGGTTTGTCAACGAATATTTCCCTACATAATCTGTCGATTTTCTTTCAATTTCTTTCCATTTTTGGCTATTCCAGCTCGTCCTCTCCAACCAGCTCATCAAATTCATCATTATCCAAAAGCTCGTCAAATGCGTCGGCGACAATTTCATATTCATCGTCATTCTCAATGTTGTCCAGGCTTGGATTGCCGTTTTCATCCTCGCAGTAGCGGTAGAGATAAACCTCTCCTTCCTCTGCTTTCTCTTCTTCCATTGGAAGCAGCGCAATATAGTCCCGGTTTCCCGCCTCGAAAATTGTCAGGACTACACACTCTATCTCACTGTCATCATCCAGCGTAAGCGTGACAGTCATCTCCTCCTGCTCCAGGTCAATCTCATCGTTTAAATTCTGTGACATACAGAATACCTCCTTTGTTTTTATAATTTCACTTTATCAGAATACATCTGTAAAATCAAGATACTTCTTAAACGAAACAAGCTCAGTATTCAATCCCCTCCCTTGCGCCCACCCCCTGCCGAAATGGGTGCTTCTCTGCCCGGATTTCCGACACATAATCCGCCAGTTCAATCAGTCTGCCAGAAGGGTCGCGCCCGGTCAGAACAACCTCCAAACCATCAGGGCGGTTTTTCAAAAATTCCACCGCCTCCTCCTCTGGTACCATACCTGAATTACAAGCTCCCACCAATTCATCAAGCACCAGCACATCGCAGCCGCCGCTTATACTCTCCTTGCAGGCGCACCGAAACCGCTCCGTAAAATACGCTTTTGCCTCCTTCCGCTGTTCAGGCTTCATACGGAACACAAAACCGAACTCCCTGTCACAGGGTGTCACCACAATACCCGGAATCCCGCGCAGCGCCTCCACCTCACCGGAGTCCTCCTTTTTTAAAAAGCGCACAAAAAGTACCTTTCTTCCACGCCCTGCCGCTCTCACTGCAAGCCCGATGGATGCTGAGGTTTTTCCCTTTCCATCCCCACAGTATATATGTACATATCCCTTCATTTTGCAGCCCCCGTTCCCAGATATTCATCAATAAATCTTGACCGTTCCTGCAGCTTGCCATAGCGTTCTTTCGTGCAGCACACATGCAGCCTGTCCTTCGCCCGGGTCATCGCCACATAAAACATGCGCCGCTCCTCCTCCAGATCCGCATCCAGCACCGCCTTGTGATGGGGAGTTACCCGCTCATTGGCATCCAGAATATAGACCACAGGAAACTCCAGCCCTTTAGAGCTGTGCATGGTCATCAGTGACACACAATCGGTCTCGCCATCCTGTGGGTGAATCACCTGCTTTTTCAACTGCTCCCCATACTCTCTCATATGGGCAAACCAGGCATCCACCGTCTTAAATCCCCCGGCGCTTTCCTGTACCTGGTCTGCCACCTGCAAAAGCTCCTCCGGCTTCATGCGGCGGTACTGGGCGTACTCACCCAGGTAATCATCGTAACCCACCGCCTTGCGGATATAATTGACAGCCGCCACCGGAGCCATCCTTCCAATCATCCTTAAATCATATTCCAGCTGCTCGATCCTCTCCACCAGCCAGTCCTTATCCTGATACCAGGCTTTTACCGCGTCCCAGGATATAACCTGACCCTCCAGCGCCTCACGGCTCACATACCGCTTCGGACGGTTGATAATGCGCAGCGCCTCAGCGCGCCTTGCCTGCCGGCGGGCGGACAGCTCATCACCGGCAATGCGGATATAGGCAAGAATATCCTGGGTAATCCAATGCTCGTAAAGATTGGGCAGCGCATCCCGCATCTGAAACGGTACATTGTACTCCATCAGCCGCTCCATCAAAAGCCGCGGCTCCATATTGGTGCGGTAAATCACTGCAATATCAGAAAGCCGGAACCCCATCTTTACATAATCCTGGATTCCCTTTACAATGCCCTCCGTCTCCGCCCGGGCATCTTCCCACACGGAAGTCGCCACAGGCCGGCCGGCTCCCCGCACCTGGCAGATTTCCTTTTCAAAGCGGGTCTTATTATGGCAGATTAAACGCCCTGCCGCCGCCACAATCTCCTTGGTGGAGCGGTAATTGATTCCCAGAAGAACACGCTTTGCCCCCGGATAATCGTTTTCAAAACCCAGCATAATCTCCGGCTTCGCTCCCCGGAAACGATAGATTGACTGGTCGTCATCTCCCACAATAAACAGGTTGTTTTCCGGGGCCGCCAGCATTTTTACCACCTCATACTGCACCTGGTTGATGTCCTGAAATTCGTCAATGAGAATGTAGCGGTACTTCTGCTGCCATGCCGCCAGAATATCCTTCCTCTGATGAAACAGCTCATAGCACATCACCAGCATATCATCAAAATCAATCAGCCCCTTTCCTGCAAGCGCCTCCTCATAGCCCTGGTACAGCTTCTTGAACATCTCCTCCGAACAGTTTTTGGAATAATAGTAATCCAGGCTCATCATCTCACCCTTCACCATACTGATTTCAGACAAGACAGAGGAGGTAAACTCTGCCTCATCCTCCACATCCATCCGGAATTTATCAATCAGCCCGCGGATAATCTGGATACGCTGCTCCTCCCGCACAATATTGGAGGCATCATAGCGGTAAGCACGCTTTAAAATGGCAAAAAACACTGCGTGAAACGTGCCGAAGCTAACTGTCCGCCCCGCCCCTTCCATCAGTGCCTCAAACCGTTGCTTCATCTCCTGGGCTGCCGCCCGTGTAAAGGTAATAACCAGAATAGAGCCCGGCTCCACACCGTATTCCTCCACCAGGCGCTTCACCCGGTGGGTAATCACGGTGGTTTTTCCGGAGCCTGGTCCTGCAAGCACCATCATTGGTCCCTTAAAATGACGAATTGCCTTCGTCTGCGATTCATGAAACGTCATTCGACTGTCAGTTCCTCCCTGCTGCCTCAAGCATTCTGATACCATGGCGGATTCGCTTTAAGGCTTCCTCCTTGCCTAAAACTTCCATAATTTCTGTTGCTCCTGCCGGAGTCATCTGCTTTCCCGATAAGGCAGTGCGGATTGGCCACATCACAAATCCGGTCTTATATCCCTTGTCCTCCACATACCGGGCCAGCGCCGCATACAGCGCATCATTGCTGTAATCCGTCTGCGCTTCTAAAATCGGGAGCACCTCATTTAGCACCTCCAGAGAGTTCTCCGTATTGGTCTTCATCTTTTTGTGGGTGTACATGGCCACATCATACTCCGGCAGTTCCTCAAAGAAATCAATATGATCAGCAATGTCGGGGAAAATTTCAATTCGTGTTTTCACCATATTTGCAATCTTCTTCAGATCCAGATCCTTTTTCACTGCCCCGCGGATATACGGCTCAGCCATATCAAAAAATTTGTCAAAATCCATAGCCTTTAAATATTCGCCGTTCATCCATTTTAACTTGGTGATATCAAACACTGCCGGAGACTTGCTGATATTGCGGTAATTAAAGGCTTCTACCAGCTCCTTAAGGGAGAAAATCTCCTGGTTGTCCACCGGAGACCAGCCAAGAAGCGCTACATAATTTACCACTGCTTCCGCCACAAAGCCCTGCTCAATCAAGTCCTCAAAGGAAGAATGACCACTGCGCTTTGACAGCTTTTTATGAGACTCATCTGTAATCAGCGGACAGTGCACATACACCGGCACCTCCCAGCCGAACGCATCATACAATCTGTTATACTTAGGGGATGATGAGAGATACTCGTTCCCCCTCACCACATGGGTAATGCCCATCAAATAGTCATCCACCACGTTGGCAAAGTTATAGGTGGGATAGCCGTCAGACTTGATTAATACCATATCGTCCAGCTCGGAGTTATCCACCGTAATATCCCCGTAAATCTCATCGTGGAATGTGGTAGTTCCCTCAATCGGATTGTTCTGGCGGATTACATAGGGCATGCCCGCTGCCAGCTTCTCCTCAATCTCCTCCTTTGACAGGTGCAGGCAATGCTTATCGTAGGTCATAATCTCCTCGCCGTTCATCGTGGTCTTTAAGGAATTAAGGCGCTCCTGGGTACAAAAACAGTAGTAAGCCTCACCCTTCTCAATCAGCTTTTTTGCATACTCCAGGTAAATTCCCGCTTTCTGGCGCTCACTCTGTACATAGGGACCGCAGCCCCCGTCCTTGTCGGGGCCCTCATCGTGAATCAGCCCGGTCTCCTGAAGGGTGCGGTAAATAATCTCCGTTGCCCCCTCCACAAAACGCTCCTGGTCTGTATCCTCTATCCTGAGCAGAAAATCTCCACCCTCATGCTTTGCAATCAGATAGGCATACAGCGCCGTCCTTAAATTGCCCACGTGCATACGTCCCGTGGGGCTGGGGGCATATCTTGTCCTTATCTTCGTCATGTTCCATCAGTCTCCCTTTTATATTAGTATCTCTATAAACACGTTTCGCTTCCTTATTGTACCTTAACCACCCACAAAAGAAAAGCGTTTTTCAGCACAGCTTGTAGTTTCCGTCTCCACAGCCGCGCACAGAAAGAGAAAACACCTGCCTGGCCGCCTCAACCAAATAAACGGTATCCCTGCTCCCGGCTGTCTCATAGCAGGAGTGCATAGCAAGCTGAGGAAGACCAATATCCACTGTATTTAATGCCACCTGTGAATTGGAAATATTCCCCAGGGTGGAGCCGCCGGGCATATCCGATCGGTTATAGAAAATCTGAAACGGTATCCCTGACCGCTCACATATGGTTCTGAACACCGCACCGGACACTGCGTCCGTAGTATACTTTTGGTTTGCACTGTACTTGATAACAATCCCCCCGTTTAAATACGGCCGGTTGACAGGATCCGCCTTATCCCCATAATTGGGGTGAACTGCATGGGCATTATCCGCAGATACCATAAAACTGGAAGCAAGCGCTGTCAGGTATTCCTCTTCACCGCGCCCCATGGCGGCGTTAATCCGCCGGAGCACATCTTTTAAGAAGGTAGACCCGGCCCCCTGCTTGGTGCCGCTTCCTACCTCCTCGTTATCCAGCACACAGTGCACTGCCACGCTCTCTTTCGGCTCAGAAGCTAAAAGCCCTTTTATAGAAGCAAACGCGCACTGTAAATCATCCAGACGTGCGCTTGCAAGAAATTCCCCCTCTGCTCCCAGAATCGTCCCTTTCATTCGGTTATATAAAAACAGATCCATATCCAGAATATCAAGCTCCGAAACATCCGTCTCATCAGCAAGCAGCTTTCTTAATCGTCCTCTTATCTCCCTGCCTGCCGCCTCACAGAACAGAGGAAGCATATCGTTCTGAATATTATACCCGCCTTTCTCATTGATGCCGCGGTTCATATGAATGGCAAGACTGGGAATAATCATCAGATCCCGCTCAACGTTGACCAGCCTTGTGGCAATGCCGTCATCTGTCCGTACCACAATCCGTCCGGCAACAGACAGCGGTCTGTCCAGCCAGGGGGCGCAGAGCATGCCGCCGTATCCCTCCACATTCAGCTTTACATAGCTTTTCTCCATCTGGATTTCTGCATTCTCTTTTACCTTGAACATTGGAGAATCACTGTGGCTGGCTATAATCTGGTATCCTGTAAAATCCCGCTTGGGAATCACGAAGGCAATCAGGGCGGAGCCGTTGCGCGTCACATAGTAACCGCTTCCGGTTTCCAGCTTCCAACGCTCTCCCTCCATAAGCCGGGTAAAACCACACTCCTCAAGCATCGCTCCCATATTCGCCACCGCATGAAAGCTGCTGGGGCTCTTGTCAAGAAACTGCAAAAGCTCCCGGTTTATCTCATCAGATTTATTGTTGATGTTTTCCATTCAATTCTGCTCCCTTCCTTCATCTCCTCATATAGCTTCAAACCCACAATTGGAACAATTGTAGCACATTCAAAAGAAAAAAGGAACCCGTATGGATTCCTTATATTGTTGATTTTCCATCCTAATCTCTGCCTTTTTCGGACTTTCTCTGCTTTACATGCTCTCTACAGGCAGGCTGCTGTCTGTAATTACCTCATTCGTTTCCACATCCCGCACTGTCACATGGACAGACCACTGGTCACCAGAAACACCACACATGACCTGATATCTCCCAAGAAAGGCGGCGAAAGTGGAAACCATAAAAGTGGCATAATCAACCTTTAATTTATGTGTTTGCACCAATTTACCCCCTAAGTACTCCCATGCGCTCAAATGAAACTGAAAGCTGGTATCTGACCCACCCCAAATGATTTCGTGTTCTGAATCTGGGGTGGGATTTCTAATTTCCGTATAGGCGGATTCTTCCCGATAATCACCAATCATTTCATCCCAGTGAGCCGTTCCTGCAGGCATGGTCTGACAAGCGCAAAGCATACAGCAAATAGACAGCAACAAAAATACTTGTAACAGTATCTTTAATTTTGTCGTGTTCACATTCAATTTCCTCCCCGGTACTATTTGTATTTAGTCTACAACAACAGCCGCCATTTTTCCACCCACTAATTTTCATAAACCGCGCAGATACAAGGAAAACCGAACCTCCCATATTGGGGTCATGTATAGGGAATCACAAAATATTTCCCCTTCCTCACCGAAAAACAGAACAAAAGGATGAATCCGTCACCGACTGCTTCTTTGAGTTCATAACTTCGAAATAAGACGGTTATGGAAACGACATCCGGACCACTGTCAAAATCATAAGCAGGAGGTGTTTTGCCCACGAGCTCCCATCCTTGCGTAACAGACAAATTTCTGCTATAATTGTGTTAATATATGTTGTTAAAATTTCCAAATTCTCGGAGGTACATATGGAGAAATTAAAATCAATCATTTTTGTGGCTGGGGTGATGCTGCTGATTTTATCGGCAACAATGGGCTATATCTCCATCAAGTCTCTGACTGCAATTCCCCCCGCCGGCAGCTACGAGGACAAAGGCGTCTATACTTTTTCTCCCTATAAGGTACTGCCCGTCCAGGTGCAGAACACAGGAAGCGGACGTAACAGCCGCATGAACCCCACCAAGACCGTCTACATGGTCTACTATCAGGATGTCAGCGGGAGCGGCTATCAGTGGACAGAGAGGGCCATCACCCGTGAGCTAGGTCAGGAAATCGTGAACGCGGGAACTGCTGTGGAGCGGCGGGTGCTGACAATCCCTGCCGACAATTCCTATATCACCACAGAACCGGACCAGACTGCCGATAGCTACACTGCCGGACTTCAACAAAAGTACATTGCTATCCTTATTCTGTCGGGAAGCTATATTCTGTTGTATGCGGTGATATTTTGGCTGATTTGGCTGAGAAAAAGAAAAGCAGCGTGACATGAGCAGGCAAAAAACATGCAAAACTTTTCTGCTGGTTCCTTCACTACTGGTAACTGTTTTACTGAGTGGATGCCAGTCCGAAGAAAATTTCCCGTTCTATCAGATGGAAACACGCGAGGACTATTCTGAAGTCCTTTACTTAGACGGCGTACAATATGGGCGGAAACAGTATCTTCCTGAATGGTTACGGTTATTTCCAAACACGACTTCCCCACCAGAGACAAGTGATCCAAAAGCACATTGCCGCCCTTGCTCTGGTGGAGGCTTATATCCTGCTGTATGTGGTTGTACCATACATGACATAGCATGGGAAAACGAAAAAGGTAACCAGGAAAGAATGGGCTGACCAGAAATCAGTATTCAAGTCAGCCCTGATTTTTATGCTGTTTCAAAAAGTACATCTTAGATTGTTATTTTCTCAAAATCCGAAGCAGGATGCTTGCACAGCGGGCAGACGAAATCCGCCGGGAGCTCCTCCCCTTCATAGATATAGCCGCATACGGTACAGCGCCATGCTGTTTTCCCGGAAGAAACCTTCTGTTCCGGCTTCGGCTTAATCGCCGACTGGTAGTAGGCATAGGTCGCCGAAGCAGCATCGGAAAGTACCTCCATATCATCCACGGCGGCGATAAACAATATGTGGCTGCCCAAGTCAATCGCCTGCTCTACCGTGGCGCTGATATAGGCATTGGTTCCGGAGGTGACATAGTACAGACCGTTAGTGCTGCGTTGACAGTCCAGGTAATCAGCAAATTTATTAACCTCCCGGCCGGACTGGAATCCAAAGTGGCGGAATGTATCGAAACCGGCCGCCTCGCTGAGGACAGAGAGATTAAATTTGCCGCTTTTCTGTACGATCTCCTGGGTGAAGTTTTCTTTATTCACCGCAATACTGATGCGGTTCGGCTCACTGGTCACCTGAATACCGGTGTTGATGATACAGCCATTATCCTTTCCCTCAAACGAAGAGGTAAGCACAAACAGTCCATAACTCAACTTATACATCGCTTTTTGATCCATAACAATTCCTCCTTTTAATTCATCGTTGCAGAAATCCGGTCTACCATATCCTTGGGCAACGCTGCCACCATATTTAAACCTTCTGTATCACTATCTGATTTGTATTGTGCCTATTGTATCCCTCAAATATGTGAGAATATAACTCCTGTGTTAATACTCATGTGTGGTAAAGTATCACAAGAAAACTTTGTCGAATTGACAGCCGCCCCACCCCCATAAAAACCTCTAATATCTGACGAAATCCCTTTTGCCTTGAATTTGATTTTAGGCGTGTAGCCTCCATTATAGCGCAAAAGGAAAGCCTTAGTTTGAAATTTAGCTATAAGCATTTTTTCACCTCTTTCTGCGTTGGCATACCCAGTAAGCAAATCGCCAAAACGCAGGAAATATTTTAAATTTGTTTTAGTTAATGATGAAACAAAGGAAAAGCTGGAACAGTGTAAAAAAGCGCTGAATAGTACCACATCCGAGGTTGTCCGTCAGGTGTATGACGAATTAGAGAAATAAAGGCGGCGTCCATCATTTCCCCTTCACCGACCGCCATTTAAAAGATTCCAGAATTTTGGAGACAGGCGGCGCAAAATTTTCCCCAGACCTGTACTGATTGCCAGCGTCAGCACAGGCATCACAAGAAACAGCGCCAGCGGCTCCCAGCCGCTTGCAGAAAACATCAGCGCAACAGTCTTGTTAATCAATCGTACAAAGGCAAAGTGGGTTGCATACAAGAAAAAGTTATGGCACATGAAGTCCCGCGCTGCCGGGAGTCTGTCTCCCGGTACCAAAAGCCACAAACCCGCCACCGCCAACAGGCGGCAGAGTACAAAGCAGGGAGTGAACGCAGCCCGCAGTCCCACTGCATAGGATAACGCCGCCATGCCTAAAAACGCCGCGCCCATCCATGCCTGTCTCATGCTCCAGGGCCCCTCAATCCAATTATACTTCCCGCTTCCACCTCCCAGCTCAATCGCCAGAGAAGCCGCACTGACGTAATAAACCAGCGCGTCCGCGTTCACCAGCGGCAGGCTGACATCTTTCTCTATGAGAATCCAAAGCGCTGATAAAAATACCACACGGCTCCAACGGTTCTTAATCACCGGATAAAGCGCCGGCGCTAGGCAGATTAAAAGAATTAACTGGTAGAGATACCAGAATACATAGTTATAAGTATAGTGGAGCACCGAATCCACGGTGGCGGACAACGTAAAAGGCACCACACCCTTGCCCACCACGGCCGCCACACCCGGAAGGCGGCTTCCAATTACATAGCCAAGATAGTAAATAAAATTCCACAGAATAAATGGCACCAGTACACTCTTAATACGCCTCTGCCACTTGACCCCAAGCATTTCCCAACGAAAATCACGATAAAACAGATACCCTGAAATCATAAAAAAGCCCGGCACCGCAATCTGACCAAACCAATCTCCAATCAGGCGTTCTGCCCGGTACACCTTCTCCATCTCCTCCGTCACTCCCAGAAACAGCTCTGCATTGTAGGAGTGAAGCCAGATCACCAGCAGACTGAACACAAAAGAGAACCATGTAACCTTGTTGCGAAACTGCAAATCCGTCATACATGATTCCCCCTTTCCCATAAACACCCACAATCCGCAGCCTGCTAAATCTTATGCTTACTTACAAAAATTATAACACATCTGAAAAGTGTGGTCTGAGGCGCTTAAAAATCTTCAGTCCGAAAAGTCCGATAATCAGGGTTAAAATCCAGAAGTACAGCCCAAGCCTGGGACGCTCCCAGAACCAGTTGCCGGTAATCATGCTGTCGCGGTAGCCGGCAACCACATAATAAAAAGGATTCAGCTTCAATACGGATACCACCCAGGGCGCTTTGTCGGCAAACATGGACTCATGGTACATAATCGGTGTCAGCCACATGCCAAATTGCAGACAGATACCCACAATCTGCGCCATGTCTTTAAAAAACACATTGATTGCAGAAGTCAAATATCCCAGCGCCAGCGCCAGCGTGGAGGCTGCAAAGCTGTAATACGCAATCTGCAGCCAGGTGACCAGAGGCAGACGTCCGTAGCAGAGAAATACAATCAGCATAATTAACACAAAAAAGCTGTGTACCAGCAAACAGGAAATCAATTTGATAATCGGCAGAATTTCCACCTGAAATACCACCTTTTTTACCAGGTAGCTGTATTCCTGTAAGCAGCCGGTCACGCAGTTCAGCGCCTCGCTGAAAAAAAACCAGGGCACAATACCAGGCACCAGCCAAAGTACATACGGAACGTCGGGCACCGGCGGCACGCTCTTAAATCCAATCTGGAAAATAAAAAAATAAATGAGAACCGTCACCATGGGCTGTACAAACATCCACACAATTCCGAAATACGAACCTACAAACCGTTTGCGAAAGTCCGCTTTCGCCAGATCCCAGATTAATCCTCTTTTTTCCACAGTTTCCCTTAATAGAGAAGTTACACCATTCATATCCTGTTTCCTTTCCGGCATTCCGATTGCAGGGCTGCCCCGCTTTTTCGCACAATCACAGGCACATCATTCGTCTCTCAGAATTTAAAGGTTTGCGAAAGCCCTCCCCACTGTTTATCTTTCTCCGAGATAATCAACTCCACCCCCTCTTCCAGCGGCCACTCAATACCAATTTCCGAATCGTTCCACAAAAGCCCCCCCTCATCTCCAGGATGATAGAAATCCGTACATTTATAGGCGAACTCCGCCTCATCCGACAACACTAAAAATCCATGGGCAAATCCCTCAGGAATATAAAACTGTTTTTTATTTTCCGCTGTCAAAACCACCCCAAACCACTTTCCATAGGTGGCAGAATCGGCTCTCAAATCCACCGCCACATCAAATACCGCTCCCCGGATCGCCCGAACCAGCTTTCCCTGGGGAAACTGCTTCTGAAAATGCAGACCACGCAGCACACCGCGTATGGACATGGACTGGTTATCCTGAACAAATACCATATTAAGCCCTGCTTCCCGGAAATCATTTTGGTTGTAAGTCTCCACAAAGTATCCACGCTCGTCCTTAAATACCATCGGTTCAATCACATACAGCCCCTCAATCTCACAGGGCGTTACTTTTATCTTTCCCATTACCACACTCTCCCTTAATCTGTTTTACAGCCTCATACTCACTATACTGAACAGCCGCAGCAACACATAACCATCCATGCAGCACATCAGATACAATATACTACGGTTTCTATCCTTTGTCAAAACTACCATATCATTTTTGAGCGCCAGCAAAAATACCGGAAGAAACGGAAGAAAATACCGTCCCTGCACACCACTGATAACCTTGGAGCTGAGAGGCGTCCACGCAATCAGCATTGACAGCATCGCAGCAGCCACACAGCCTGCACAGACAAGAAAAATCCATACCCGCTGCCTGATACTTATTTGAATAGTCTCACCCGGTTTTTTAAATGCCAGTCCCAATAATCCCAGCGTAAATGCGCAGACCACCAGATACGGCACATCCAGCACCTCATCCAGATTCCCCAGATACGCGCCAATCATTGTAAAATGCCACTGCTGCGCCTGCCACAAAATTGTCTGATAGAACATGCGCATCAGCAGGATTCTCTGATGGATCAGCTGGTTTAAAGTATACCCCGGCTCCCCGGCCCACTGCACATAGCTTTCTGTCTCCGTAGCGTAGGACGCCACCACCTGGCTGTTGACCAAAACCATCGCCACAGCCCATGCTCCAAACACTGCAGCCGCCGCCAACGCCCACTTTCTCCAGCCGCCGAATTTGCAGACCGGAATCAAAAGACACAATCCCATCATCACCGCGTAAATCATCTTACACGGTCCCACCGCAGCCATCAGCAGTGCAAGCAACAGCACATCGCGCACATGCACGCGCTCCGCCCGGTACGCCAGATCAAGGCAGACTGCCGTAAACAGGAACATGCCGCCCATAATCATCACATCGTAGGAGAAGGATGCAGACAAATGAAGCGTCATAGGCAGCAGCGCCACAGCAAATAACACTTCTTTTCCAAATGGAAGCCTGCGCATGGCAAGCCAGGTCATTGCCACAAAAAACAAAAGATTGAACAGCCGTCCCAGATATAAAAGAGGCATCGTGCCAAGTCCCAGCAGCCTTCCTGCTGCAATTCCCACCGCCTGCGGCATATAGGCGAGAGGCGTTGTGACAACAGGAGGATAGGTAGATGCAACCGGTGCTTCATGAAGCAGCTTAAGGCGCTCCGGCATATACTGTCCATTGAATCCCAGCTCCTTTAGGATCCGGTACATGTCCTCATCCAGAACCTCCCCCAGCCTTACAGAATCTTTCCGGCTTTCCTCCGTCACCTGCAAAATCCCGTCCTCATCTGCCTGATACCGGAAAACACTCTCCAAATCCTCCACCCACGCATCTTCCGGGCGCAGCAGCACACGTCCATAACGGTCTGTGTCACGCTGCGCCAGCATAGAGCTGGACAAACGATAGGCGCTTACATAGTGGCTGATTTCGTCCGGCGCAGTGAGAGGCGGAAGCACAAACATGAAAAAAAGCCCCAGGAGCAATCCTGTGAAGACATAAACACGCTCAAGCGGCAGCGCTCCCAGCAGCAAATAGCCCAGATATAACACAATACAAACAACTGCCGCCAGAAGGACAAAATAGCCTGTCATCAACCATCTGTCCCCGCATTCCTCCACTCCTTTTTGTACATCCAAACGATGCCACCACCCAAGAAGCAGCACTACTATGGGAAATATCCATGCTCTGTCAATTTTCCTCTTCATGCTTTTTCTCCTCCAGGGCCATCTGCTGAACCAGCTCCTTCAGCTTTGTCTCCAGCTGCGACATATGAATTGACATAAAAAATACTTTCACAATCAGCACAAAAATCGCAAATAAAAATAAAAAGTTGGTGGTGGCATAAATTCCCAGAACATGGGCGCAAAAATCTGCCGCCTGGGGAAACACACTGTATACCACAAGTACCAATGCCAGTACGATCCAGAAAATACCGCTCTCAATCTGCATTTTTGACTGGCGGATTTTCCGAATAATCATAGCAAAGGTTCCCACAGATACCAGAATCAATGCAGCGCGAAGAGTCATTGTCATCACGGGCGCCTCCTCCATTTTTTCTCCCAGTACATCGGACTCATGCTGCACCAGAGTACCAGGGTTCTGGGAAGCTTCTGGTAGCGCCTGCCCAGCTTATATCCCAGATACTTGCAGCCGCTCCCAATCACCAAAGATGGCAGCAGCCAGACATACCCTCTTTTCACAAGCTGCTGCGCAGTTCTTTTCACAAGGCGTACCCCCTCCCCTTCCGAGGCAATCCCCGCAAACACCTCCGGGTGATCCGTCTGGGATACTGCCAAATCAAAGTTGCGGCGGAACTGTTGCACACAGGACAAATTATGGGAGTGAATTACCTTTGCTTCCGGCACATATGCCACTGCATACCCGGCCTGGATTGCCGCCGCCGCATAAATCATATCCTCGTTAAAGATGGTGCTGCCGGTAAATCCATCCAGTTTATTAAAAATATCTTTTCGGTAAGCACAGCAGACATTGGAGGCAAAATAGGTCTTAATCCCCAGCCTGGGCAGATCCTTCTTCGTTTTTATCTGCCCCTGTTCGGGATAATTGAATGCTCTCGTATACTGCTCAATCACACGGCACTTCTTCGCAGGAAGCTGTCTGGCGTATGCCACTGCCACCGCTTCCCCGTCAGCGCCTGTCCGGGTGAATGCCTCCATAAGCCGCTCAATCAAATACTCATCCTGGGGCACTGCGTCATCTGTCATGAAAATCATCAGGTCTGCCTCTGAGTACCATGCTGCCAGGTTCCGTGTCGCCCCATGGTCAAACTCTTCCTTTGTCAGGTGATGAACCTCCAGCCCCCTCACATTCTGATAGCCCCCCTCATTCCAGCAGGTCTTCTCTGTATTCATCACAATAATCCTGCGGGGCTTTACCGTCTGCTTCTCCAGCATCCCCAGCAGCCTGGAAAACCGTCTATCCGGCTTATACACCGGAATCAGCACATCAACTGTCATGTTATACCTCCCGCTTCTTTTGCACGCTTCTCCTGTCCATAACCATGCCACGCCAAACTAACAAAGCCAAGGGCCATAAGAATCATCAGATATAAATATGCCCGGGCTGCCCCCGGAATCCCCCGCCAAACTACCAGCCGCCGCGCAAGCACTGCTGCGACTACCGCCATCACCAGATAAATTCCGAAAATGGTTTTCTGCCTGCGCATAATTACCAGTGCATAATAGTACAGATTCAACACAGCATAGAAACCTCCACCCAGCACAATCAGCACAAAGTCTTTATAATAAGACGCCAGCTTTCCTGCATATGCCGAACCAAGAAGCATCTCCAAAATTCTCAGCACAGGATGTCCAAGCAGCACCGCACCGCCCAACGCCATCATTGCGAAAATTCCAATCACCGACGTAAGCTGCAAAAGCCTGCTGGAAAAGTCCTCAAACCGCTGCCCGTTCCAACATGCTGTAAGCTGAGTCAGAAATGGCCGAATCACAAAGCCTGCTGCCAGATTAATAATCGAGGTTGGCATAAAAATTACATTAAAATATCCTGAGGCGGCATCTCCCACATGGGCATCTACCGCGTACTTTGCGGCAGAAAACACATAAAAATCCAGAAACACTGAAACGAACAGAAGCGCTGTCGCCGCAGTCAGGGTTCTAAGGCTCTCCCTTCTCCATCTATAATCAACACCTGACAGCTGCCTTAACACCACAATATCAAACAGGAACACGCCAGCAATCTGGGCTCCCACTGCTGCCGTACAAGCAGCCGTCAGATTTTCCCCCGCCGTCAGCACCAGAAGAAATATACCTACTGACAGAAGTGTCCGAAAGGTATTGGATTTTCCCGTAAGATAAAGGCGCCCGTTTCGCTGGAATTCCGACTCATACACATCGGCAAACCCATCAATCACCTTATAAGCAACCAGCAGAAAAATAACCGTCATCTTGCCGCGGCTGTACTGGCTGAACACAAGATAGAAAAACCCGGCAGCCATCGCCATCACACTGGTCAGATACCTGTGGTGCAGATAATCTCCAAAAGAAAATTCCCTCTTCCCGTCTGTAATCTGAAAGGGACGAATACCGAAATATGCCAGAAGGAACATCTGTTGTCCCACAGTGCTGAAGCCGAAAGCAAAGATTCCTCCCTGCTCCTCACCGGCAATCCGCATCACCAGAAAGGAAAGCGCCATACTGGCGAAAGCATAGCAAATGCTCCCGATCATATTCCAGACCATATCCTCCTTTTCCCTGTCTGCCCCTGTACAAATAAGGGCGTCCGCCCAGCGCTTCATCTACATACTCCTCTCTCGCTCCATCTCGCTTTCGGGCTTTCGCCCTCTTATTTTGTTATTACTCGTAAATACCCGTTTATATCATTTTGTCATTTGTTACCTTTTCCAATCTCTTCTTGGATATCTCCAAGTATTCTTCGTTTACGTCTATTCCAATAAACTTCCGCCCAAATCGTACAGCCTCTACTCCTGCAGTTCCAGAACCACAAAACGGATCCAAAATAACCTGTCCTTCCTCCGTTGATGCCAATACAATTTTTTCCAGCAGATATTCCGGCTTCTGTGTCGGATGCTTTCCTTCTGCTTTCTCTGAAGGTTTTGTTAGTGCACCTGTCCACACATCCTTCATCTGCTTGCCGTCATTCATCTCTTTCATCTTTTGATAATCAAAAAAATACCGAGACTTCTTTTCATTCTTCTTTGCCCATAAAATGGTTTCTGTAGAATGTGTGAAGCATCGACATGCTAAGTTTGGTGGTGGATTTGTTTTCTGCCATGTTATGTTATTGATTATCTTGAAGCCTTCCTGCTCTAATGCCATACCAATCGAATATATATTGTGTAATGTTCCCGATATCCAAATCGTGCCGTTCAGCTTTAGCACTTTCTTACATAACTTAATCCACTTTCTGTTAAACTTGTGTTTTTCTTCAACGCTGGTTCCACTTTCTGAAAGTTTATCCCATGAGCCTTTATTTACAGAAACCATCTTTCCACCCTGACAGGTAATGCCATCATTGCTTAAAAAGTAAGGTGGGTCTGCAAATATCATGTCTGCAGATTCCGGTTTCATCTTTGTCAGAATTTTGAAAGAATCACCCAATATCAACTTTGATTCTTCTGTCTCGAAATATAATGGCACTTTCTTTGTAAATAAGTTCTCCATTACTTCAAATCTCCATATGCTTGATTAAATATCGAAAACCAGCCTTTCTTACAAAATGTATTCTAATAATTGCATATGATCACCTCTTCACCAACTCTGTTGGATGCATCTGAATTAATCATACGCTTTACACTTACAACATCTATCTTGTAGCCCTTGTTACCATACAACTCATTTATCAAATCCGTATTATGATTTGTGAGCATACAGTAACAACCCCTATCTGTTAATTCATCAAAAAGTTTTGCCAGTCGCTTGTGACTTTCTATGTCAAATCCCTCTTTGGTATATGATTCAAACGATGTAGGATTTAATGGTGCATATGGACTGTCGATAAATACAAAATCGCCCTTCATCGCATTCTTGCAAACCATTTCAAAATCTCCATCTATAATGGTTACGCCTTGCAAATACTGTGAAGTAGCCATAATAGCCTCTTCATCAACAGATGCCCTGCGACTATTATTGTATGGGACATTGAAAAGCCCTTTGCCATTCACTCGATACAAACCATTAAAACAATGCTTATTGATAAATACGAATAATGCAGCCAGCTCCACATCATATTCTGCCTTCATCAGTTTATCATTGTAATGCTCTCTAAGAGAATAATAATACTCCTTGCCATCTTCCCACATTACCGCATCAAGCTTATTTACCGCCTCTAGAAATGCCTCTGGTGCATTACATATCTGTTTGTATGCATTTATCAATGCCTTGTTTATGTCATTTATCAGAGCATTAGCAGGTAGCAATTCAAATATTACCGCACCACCACCTACAAATGGCTCATAATAATTATTATACTTCTCAGGCATTCTTTCTTTTATCTGTGGAAGCAACTGACGCTTACCGCCAGCCCATTTCACAAATGGAGCTACATTTGAATTACTCATTTTGATTCCTTTTCTCTATGTCCGTCAAAGGACAACCTTTTACACATCCATTATACTTGCAAACATATAAAATAACAACTCCAAACCTTCACTCTTTGTGAATTAATTTACTTCCGAAATACAAATATATACTCATGCGCCAAAAGAAGGAAATCATTATTCCGCTTCTCCCAATAATCTGTTGAACGGCAATTATGCTGCTCCTTAATGATAATCTCTTTATTCACAAAACCTGCCTGCAAAAAGCATTCCATCATACGAAAACCTAATGGAATGACTTTTCCATGCTTTCTTACATCCCCAATCATCACCGCACATATTTTTCCCTTTTTCAACACACGAAAGGCTTCTTCTGCCACCTTCTGCATTTCAGCTAAAAACTCCTCCACACCAAGTAATGCAAGGTCCCTCTCTATTCCTTTACTATACTTAAGAATGTTAGCATATGGAGGATGCGTACAGATAAAGTCAATACAGCTATCTTTGATAAAATGCAAATCAGCAGCATTACCATTTCGTGTAAATATTTTTGAGTTTGTTTCACATTGAAATTGTAAATTTGTTTCAGATATTGAAACAGATTGCGGATTGATGTCAACACCTACTGCATGACGATTCAGTAGCTTTGCCTCTACCAAGGTTGTTCCACTACCCATAAATTGATCTAGAACCCAATCACCGGGATTAGAATAGCGAAGTATCAGATTTCTTGGTACGTATGGTGACCAATTTCCTCGATACTTTCCTGAGTGCGTTGCCCAACTACCTCTGTTTGGAAACGACCAAACTGTTGTTGGTTCAAGCCTAAAATTATTTGGTTGTAAACTAATAATCCATACCTCCTTTTTTTATTGATTGTTTTATTGTAACTCAGATGTTCACAAAAATCCATAGCAATTCCCTTTCACTATAAGTGAATTTATATAATATACATCTCATGAGATAATATTCACAAATAGTGAAAGAGGTATTCCTATGTATTTCAATAATGATACAAACCTATATCGTGTTATAGGCATAAATATAAAACATTACAGGGAACAAGCTAAACTAACACAAATTCAACTTGCAGAACAGGCTAAAATCAGCATCAGCTACCTCTCTAAGATTGAAGCTGCTGGATGCTATAAAAGTCTTTCTATATCTGTGCTTAATCAGATTGCAAATGTACTTGGAGTTGAGATTAGTGAATTTTTTAAGGAGGTATCTACTTATGACACTAATAATTAATTACTTACTCCCCTTAGGTGACAGAATTACTATGCGAGAAAACTTAATCCAGACGTTTTTACGTGAAAAACCAGGTACTGGAATTGGAGAGAATGCCTCTCGTTATCATTACAATGTTGAACGATTTGGTAGTTATGGTATTTTTCTCAAACGTCCTACTCAGTTAAATAAGGGATTTGATTTTACGGTAAATATTGACGGTCTGTTTTTCAAAAAAATCGTCGATATTCTAACCCAAGTCATCAAGACATTACAGGTGCCTTAACCGACTGTAAAATCAATTTTCCTCAAATCTATCCTTCTATTGCACAAAAATTACAACAAATATACAACTGCAAGCCCGTTTCCCTGACTCCATCAGGTGCAACTTTCCGCGATTATGCCGGTAACGAACACCCTATTGAAATCATTTTATTAGCTGTAAAATGGTTGTTTATGGAACAAGATTGTGCTTATTGGAATTACTCTGGACGTGCTATGTTTTATGGTGTTCTGCAAGAAAATGGTCTAATTTAATCTTATCTGCATAGAAAAGGAAGCGCCCAACCATTTGGATGTTTCCTTTCCAGGACTTTTCTCTATTTCGCACTGTGATGCTCGATTTCGCTTTGCTTCATCTCGCTTTCGGGCTTTCGCCCTCCTAAACTCCTCCCAAAGCCTCCTGCTTCCATGCTAGCATTCACAGGAGGCTGTTCCAGATCTTTTCACGCCTTCGCACTGTGATGCTCGATTTCGCTTTGCTTCATCTCGCTTTCGGGCTTTCGCCCTCCTAAACTCCTCCCAAAGCCTCCTGCTTCCATGCTAGCATTCACAGGAGGCTTTGGGAGGAGTTTTCACAGTGCTCAATGCTTGCGAAAATTTTGAATTAGTAGAATGGAAATTAGCATTCGTGCCATATACCGCACTGCCTCCGCAGGTCTTAAATAGCTCTCGCCTCCGTTGCGCTCGGCAATATACACCGGAACTTCTGCCACATGCGCCCCCTGCTTGAGCAGATAAGATATGGTGTCTGGCTCCGGTCCATAATTCAAGTTCAGGGCAAACTCCCGAATCATCTCCCGGTTAAACATACGCATCCCCGATGTTGGATCTGCCACCTTAACGCCTGTGGTCAGGCAGATTGCAGCCCCAATCAGGCGGCTTCCCATCATACGCAGAGACCAGCCTCTTCTCTCATGGATAAACCGGCTTCCGATTACAATATCGTACCCTTCCTCCATTTTTTCACGCATGGAGTCAATGTATTCCGGGCGGTGCTGCCCATCCCCGTCAAACTGAATCGCGTACAGATAGCCTTTTCGGTACGCGTACTTCATGCCTGCCTGGAAACAGCCTGCCAGCCCCAGATTCACCGGAAGATCCAGAAGATTATATCCCCTCTCACGGCAAATTTCTGCAGTGCGATCCCTGGAGCCGTCATTGACCACCACATAGTCGAGCTGGGGATAATCCAGTTTAAGCTCATCTACCACCGTCTCAATATTCGCTTCCTCATTGTAGGCAGGAATGATTACCAGCACCTTATCCATCATTCTTCCCCCCGCCTGCACCCTAATATCAAGTCACAAATCTTGTCAACAGTATCCATCGACAGCATATCAAACAGCGGCAGCGTCAGTACCTGAGAAGCAATCCGATGGGCCACGGGAGTTTCCTCCGAATGAAATTGACCACGATAACAGCTATAATCATTGATACAGGGATAAAAATATTTACGTGCAAAAATATTATGCTCTCTCAGCTTGTCAAAAACCTCATCGCGGGTGGCCCCGTACCCGTCAAACACCACCGGCATGTACGCATAATTGCTGCGCACGCCCGGCTGCTCACTGCAGAGCCGGATTCCCCTCGCCCCTGAAAGGCGTTCCCGGTAACGCTGGGCCAGCACTCTGCGCTTTTCAATCAAATTCTCCATGTGCCGCAGATTACAAAGCCCCATCGCTGCCTGAAATTCATTCATCTTTCCGTTTGTTCCCACACACTCCACGCTCTCATAGCCGGTAATGCCAAAATTTTTAAGCTGATACAGGCGGACAGCAAGCTTCGGGTCGCGAAACGCCACTGCACCGCCCTCGATGCTGTGGAACACCTTTGTGGCATGAAAACTAAACATGGAGGCATCACCAAAACTCCCTACTCCCACGCCATGAAACTGCTCCCCAAAAGCGTGTGCTGCATCGTAGATAACCCTCAAATGATGCTTTTCTGCAATCTGCTGAATCCGCTCCACATCACAAAGATTCCCATATACATGAACCGGAACAATCGCTGATGTCCTCTCCGTAATCAGCGCCTCAATCTTGTCCACATCAATGGTGTAATCCCCCTCGTTGATGTCACAGAACACCGGAGTCAGCCCACTCCGAACAATCGCATGAGTGGTAGAGGCAAAGGAAAAAGGGGTGGTAATAACCTCGCCTCTTAAATCCAATGCCTGCAATGCCAGCTCCAGCGCCATATGACCATTAACAAACAGCTCCAGATTCGGAAGCTTCAGATACTCTTTCAATTTCTCCTTCAGCTCCTCGTGGTACACTCCCATATTAGTCAGCAATGCGCTGTCCCAGATGGGTTTTAACATCTCCACATACTCCTCAAGGGGAGGCAGAAAGGAACGGGTTACCATCACCGGCGTCTCATGTTTTTTCCTCATCGATTCCCCTCCCCCGTTCCGTGTTTATGCTGTCTGTCTTCATCTTATATTCTCCGTAGCGTCTGGCCGCATACATGCTTTCCGAAAGCTGTACCGGCTGCGGCTTTTGTCCCATAAAACAGCCCAGATGGTTCCTGGTCAGGTCATAGCCCGCCATATGAGAAAACGGCGCTCCCCCCGAGAAGCGGGGATTACACTCTAAAAAATACCGGTTAGAGCCCTGTTCAATAAACTCCATATTCACGCAGCCGCGAATATCCAGAACAGCCGCAATCTCCCTGCACTGCCGCTCCAGCTTCTCGTCCCGAAACACATACACTGAGGTTCCGCAGCCGTTTAAGGTTCTCAAAAGCTCTCTGCGGGGAAGACATGCACACACGCCGGATTCTGGATCCCGCACCACGTCTACCGTCACTACCGTTCCCTCAATCCTTGGCTGTACCAGATAGCAGTCCGCCCTATTACCGCAGCTTTTTACCACAAAAGCCATCTGCTCAGGACTTTCCACAATCTGAAGTCCCTGACTGCTTCTGCCATCGCGGGGCTTCACAATCAAAGGATAGTCCAGCTCCTCCAGACTCTCCATATCAATTTCCGAAAGCCGCTGTCCCGGAATGGTAAGGCACACACCCCGATCCTGCAAAAGAGCCGCCGCCAGCTCCTTGTCACGGCATCTTGTAATTGCCTCCTCACCGGATATACAGACAGTTGCTCCCAAATCCCCATAATCAGAAGCAGGTTCCAGCCTCCAGGTCTGCAGTACGTCAATCTCCGCATCAGTCAAAGGAATCAAAAATCCCACCTGTTCTTCTTTACACACACGCTTTAGAAATGACCGGTATTTGTCTGTGTCTGCAGCATAGGGCGCCTGGTAGAACACATCTGTATCCATGGAGTTTGCCACCCACTCTGCCGGGTAAATATCACATCCCACCACTCGGAATCCTTCCCGCTTACAGCCCGCAATTACCGACTCCCCGGCAAAGGAGCCGATTGCTGTCACCAAAACAGTTTTCTTCATTTATATAATCCGCCTTTCTACGAAAGGCACCGATGGAGTTATGAAACCCG
>CANPMS010000024.1 GCA_947575275.1 uncultured Clostridium sp.
CAGCATCTCTGCTTTTTAAATATTTAGTTGTAACATATGTATTGTAATCCTACAAGGCGTTTGAGACCGTATACCATAAATCACTTGACAAATCTGTTGAGGTGACGTAAAATACGCCTAATAGCATACCTTAAGTGAAAGAGGAAACGAAAATGACTCAGAATAAATCCATGCAGATGAATATGGCTATAATGTGCGGCATGATGATGGATATGTGCCGTATGTTTGGATGCTTTAAAAATCAGATATAGTTGCATGGATTGTGAAGAAGAATCGTACAGAGAACCGGGGCAGGATACCGGATATACCGTCGCAAGTCCATGCAGGCTTGCGGCATTTTTGCTGTATAAGGAAGTTTTCTGTAAAATAAGAACGAAGGGAGGAAGCGGGGATATGGCAGCAGGGGAATCTATTATCCGTCTGAAAGGCATGGGGAAGGAATTTAAGACCGCAAATGGTTCGGTTGTGGCGCTTGATGATATTAATCTGGATATTTGCCGCGGTGAGATTTTTGGAATTATTGGTTTGTCCGGGGCAGGAAAGAGCACGCTGGTCCGGTGTATCAATATGCTGGAAATACCCACTTCCGGGGAGGTGATTTTTGAAGGTGAGAATCTGGCGGCATTAAGCGGGGCGCGCCAGAGGAAGGCACGTCAGTCTATGGGCATGATTTTCCAGCAGTTTAACCTTCTGTCTCAGCGGAATGTACTGAAAAATATTTGTTTTCCCATGGAGATTGCAGGGACTCCAGAGAAGAAAGCGAGAGACCGCGCCATGGAGCTTTTAAAGCTGGTGGGATTGGAAGAGAGAGCTAAGGCTTATCCCGCCCAGCTGTCCGGGGGACAGAAGCAGAGGGTGGCGATTGCAAGGGCAATCGCCACAAATCCGAAGGTGCTTCTCTGTGATGAGGCGACGTCGGCGCTGGATCCCAATACAACCAAGGCAATCCTTCAGCTTATCCGGCAGATTAACCGAGATTTGGGGATTACCGTGATAGTTATAACCCATGAGATGGCAGTGATTGAGGCCATCTGTGACCGGGTGGCGATTATCGACCGCAGCCATATCGCTGAGGTGGGGAAGGTATCTGAAATTTTCTCGGAGCCCAAGTCGAAAATCGGACGTCAGTTAATTTTAGGTGATGCAGTGACCAATGTGAAATTTGATAAATCCAAAAAGGTGCGTATTACCTTCGATGGGCGCGAGTCCATGGAGCCGGTTATCGCCAATATGATTTTAGCCAGCAAGGTTCCGGTGAATATCCTCTACGCATCTACAAAGGATATAGGCGGTACTGCAATGGGGCAGATGATTATCCAGCTTCCTGAAGATGAAGCAGACGCCAGCCGCACCCTTCATTACTTAAAAACCGTAAAGATTCCATTTGAGGAGGTGACAGGAGATGACTTTGAGTCCACAGATTATTGAGCTAATCCGCAACGGAATCGGGGAGACGCTGTGCATGGTATTTATCTCCGCCATAGTTTCCTATATAATTGGAATTCCCCTTGGAATGATTCTGGTGGTAACGGACAAAGATGGAATCTGGCCGTTTCCGCTTTTGCAGAAGGCGCTGGGAATTGTGATTAACCTGCTTCGCTCCGTTCCATTTTTGATTCTTCTTATTATGATGATGCCGGTGACAAGAAAGATTGTGGGAACCAGTCTGGGCTGGCCGGCAGTGGTTCCGCCTTTGGTGGCTGCTGCTGCACCGTACATTGCCCGTATGGTGGAGTCCTCCTTTAAGGAGGTGGATGCAGGTGTTATTGAAGCGGCAAAATCCATGGGCGCCTCCACGTTTCAGATTATCTGGAAGGTGCTTTTGCCTGAGGCGAAGCCGTCCCTGTTAATTGGTGCAGCAATCTCCACCACTACAATCCTGGGCTACTCTGCTATGGCAGGCGCCGTAGGCGGCGGCGGTCTTGGGGGAATCGCTATTAATTATGGATACTACCGCTATCAGAGTGATATGATGTTTCTGACAGTCGCCATCATGGTCATTATGGTTCAGATTATTCAGGAAGCGGGCATGAAACTGGCACGGGACAGTGATAAGCGTATCCGGTAATGGATTTATCAGTCTCATGTGGTTTTTCCACTGCGGATTGTGGGCAAAATGCCAAATAAATCAAACTTTTTAAAAAGAGGAGGAAATGAATTATGAAGAAATCAATCAGTATTATCACAGCAGCTGTTCTTGCTGCAACTGCGCTGACTGCCTGCAGCGGCAGCAAGCCTGCCCAGACCAGTGCAGAGGCAACAGAGTCCACGGTGGCAGATACTGCCACACAGGAGTCAACCGGGGAAACTACGGCAGCAGAGACCCCGGCAGAGCTTAAGGAGATTGTGGTAGGTGCAAGTCCGGCTCCCCACGCAGAGATTCTGGAGGCAGTAGCCCCGGTTCTGGAGGAGAACGGATATAAGCTGGTAATCAAAGAGTATACGGACTATGTTCAGCCAAACCTGGCGTTGGACGCAGGTGACCTGGATGCCAATTACTTCCAGCATTATCCATATTTGGAGCAGTTTAATGAGGAGAACGGCACAAATATTGTGTCTGTAGCTGCAGTCCACTATGAGCCATTTGGCATTTATGCAGGGAAAACTGCAACGCTGGCAGATATTGCGGACGGCGCAAAGGTAGCGGTTCCCAACGATGCCACCAACGAGGCAAGAGCGCTGCTTCTTTTGGAGGCTCAGGGATTGATTGGGCTCACTGAGGGAGCGGGGCTTAACGCTACCAAGGCGGACATTGCCGAGAATCCGAAGAACCTGAATATTTTAGAGGTTGAGGCGGCTCAGATTCCCCGCTCTCTGCAGGATGTTGATATTGCGGTAATTAACGGAAATTATGCAATTGACGCAGGGCTTAAAGTGGCTGACGCGCTGGCAGTGGAGGCTTCTGATTCCGAGGCGGCTACCACCTATGGAAATATTTTGGCTGTCCAGGAGGGCAGTGAGAATGACGAGGCAATCAATGCACTGGTTGAGGCCCTTTCCAGCGATGAGGCGAAGACATTTATGGAGACAACTTACAACGGAGCTGTGGTACCGCTATTTTAATCAGATAAGACAGAAAAGCTGAGGAGTATGAAATGGATTATATGGAAAATGATTATGGGAAGCCTCAGCAGAAACAGCAGGAGCAGTCGCCGAACGGTATGGCGACTGCTTCTCTGGTCATGGGAATCCTGGCTCTTGTGACCTGCTGTTGCTGGTATGGCGGGCTGATTTTCGGGGGATTGGGTATTTTGTTTGCTCTTTTGTCCCGAGGGAGTGGAAAAATGGAAGGCAGCGCCACAGCCGGACTGATTCTTTCTATCACCGCGGTTGCTCTGGTAATTTTAGTCTGGAGCTTTCTTCTGTTGGCAGCGGTATCCAGTGAGTTATCGGACAGCCCCGGTACATTTGAGAATCTTCCCAATATGCCGGTGGAAGAGATGCTGCCGGATTGGGACAATGTAGTGTCAGTTCTGCGGCGGATTCCGGGAGGAAATGGTCTATGATAGAAGGAAAGAAGACATCAGCTCAGATAAAGGCGATAGCCCGCCAGGCGCTGATGGGGAATTACGGGAAGCCTGTGGGAGCATCGATCATTATGTATATGCTGAACGGTCTGTTCACCATGTTGCTCCTCGCTTTGGTGTTGCTGTTTGGTTCATTTATGTATGATGGGAGGGACTCTGGCGTCCTGGCTGCTGCTGTGATTCTGCTGCTGAGTTATGTGTTGTACCTGGGAATTGTGCAGGTACTTATGGCAGGTTATACCCGTATCTGCTATCAGATTGCGATGGGGAAGGAGTGCAGTATCAGTGACCTGTTCTATGGCTTTAAGCATCACCCAATGCGGTTTGTGGGATTATCGTGTTTACTGGTTCTTTCTTTAATAGTTGCAGTGTTATTATCTCTGCCCTTGATGATATTGTCGGTTATTGCTATGGCAGAAGAGGTGATGCTTGGTCTTTTGTTGTATGTGCTTGGTATCATAGTAGAATTGGTTTTGATGATAGTTATCATATCCTGCTTCTTATTGGCAATTTTTATTCTGGTGGAGAATCCTGAGCGGACGCTGGGTGAAGTCTTCAGGATAAACTGGGAACTGCTGCGGGGAAACTGGTGGCGAATCATCAGGCTGCAGCTGAGCTTTGTGGGTATTGCGCTTGTGGGCTTTCTCTCCCTCGGAATTGGTCTTTTATGGGTGACGCCATATCAGCTTTGCACCTATACCGTGTTTTACCGTACCTTGAAGGAGGAGCAGGAAATTCACAGGTGATTGTATCAGAAGAGAACAGATAGTACGAAATACGCATAGAATACATTAAGGAAGTTTCAGGTGCATTCCATGCGTATTTTTGATTTAAAAAAAAAGAAGTGATTAATGTCTGCGACTGCAGGCGTCTTGGGTATGTAGGTGATGTGGAGTTTGATCCAAAGACTGGCTGTATCACCCATCTGATTGTGCCGGGGCCCGGCTGTCTGTGCGGAATCTTTGGGCGTGAGAAGGAATTTATCATTCCGTTTTGTGATGTGTGCCAGATTGGAGATGACATTATTCTGGTGGAAATTAAAAAGCTTAAGGACGTTGAGAAAGCATGTAAGTTTGATTAAGAATCGGGGGATGGAAAAATAACTTGCGCATATCCGGCAGGTAAGGTAAAATAGATAAAATATGATTTTATGCAAGGTTGCCGGGAATGAGTATAGAAACAGGAGGAAAAAGAGTTGAAATGTCCATATTGCAACGTGTCAGATACAAAGGTAATCGATTCCAGACCTGCAGACGATAACAGTTCTATCCGTCGTCGTCGTCAGTGCGTGGTGTGTGGAAAGCGTTTTACCACCTATGAGAAACTGGAGACGATGCCGCTTATGGTAATTAAAAAAGACCGGTCCAGAGAGGCTTATGACCGATCCAAAATTGAGTCAGGCGTTGTTCATTCCTGTCATAAGCGCCCGGTATCGACCCAGCAGATTAACTCTTTAATCGATGAGATTGAAAATCAGATTTTCAATATGGAGGAGAAGGAGGTTGAGACCTCTGTAATTGGCGAGCTGGTAATGTGCAAGCTAAAACAGCTTGACGAGGTAGCCTATGTGCGTTTTGCTTCGGTGTATCGAGAGTTTAAAGATGTAAATACGTTTATGGAGGAGCTGGGAAAGCTTCTTAAAAAATAAGTAAGGAGCAGCTTCAAATTGATATTGGAACAGTTTTACCCAAAGGAATGGCTGGAAAGTGTCTACATAATTGACTGGGAGGCAAGGCAAAAGCAGGGGCTCTGCGGGGTGATCTTTGATGTGGACAACACCCTTGTGCCCCACGGAGCGCCCGCCAATGAGCAGGCGGTTGCGCTTTTTAGACATCTGCACGGGCTTGGAATAAAAACCTGTCTTTTATCGAATAATAAGGAGTCCAGGGTGCGGGCATTTGCCCGCCAGGTGAATTCTCCTTATATCCACAAAGCGGGAAAGCCGGGGGTAAAGAATTATATGAGAGCAATGGAGATTATGGGAACGCAAAGGAGGACAACCCTTTTTGTGGGCGACCAGCTTTTTACTGATGTATACGGAGCCAATCGCTGTGGGATACATGGGATTTTGGTGAACCCAATTCATCCGAAGGAGGAAATTCAGATTGTCTTAAAGCGTTATCTGGAAGTAATTGTCCTCCACTTTTATAAAAAAAGAAGAAAAGAGACAGACAGATGACGATAAGCGGAAAGACGATGGTTTGCGGAGTGATGGGTTATCCGGTTGAGCACTCCCTCTCCCCTATGATGCATAACTTTTATTCGCAGCAGGCAGATGTGGATATGATTTATATACCGTTTCTTGTGGGAACAGGTGAGGTAAGACAAGCAGTAGAGGGTGCGTTTGCTCTAAATATCCAGGGAATGAATGTGACCGTACCCCATAAGCAGGCGGTTATGGAATATCTGTCGGAGCTGGACGAAGATGCAAGGGCAATCGGTGCGGTGAATACGCTGGTACGGACGGAGAATGGCTATAAGGGCTATAATACAGATGCTTCAGGCATGTTGCGCGCCATGCAGGATGCAGGGATGGATCCAAGAGGAAAGACCTGTATTCTTCTGGGGGCAGGAGGCGCGGCGAAGGCGGCGGCTTATGTGATGGTAAAGGCAGAGGCGTCAAAGGTCTATGTGCTGAACCGGAATCTGCAGCGTGCAAAGCAGATGGCAGATGATATAAACGGGCTGTTTGGACGGACAGCGCTTTTTCCTATGGAGCTTGACGGATGGAAGGAGATTTCCGAACGGAATTGCCTGGCGGTGCAGACTACCAGCGTGGGGATGTATCCCAATAAAGACCAGGCGGTAATTGAGGATTTGGCCTTTTATGAGAAGCTGGAAATGGCGTTTGATGTAATTTATACACCGGAAACCACAAGATTCATGACTCTGGCGGCGTTTGCCGGAGCAAAGGCGGAAAACGGTCTTGGCATGCTGATCTATCAGGGCATTACCGCCTATGAGCTGTGGAATCCTCAGGTGACAATCTCTCATGAAATGATTGAGAATGTACGTATTGAGATGCTGGAGTATCTGGGAGGGCGTGCGTAGATGGGAGATAACATTATTCTGATTGGATTTATGGGTGCGGGAAAGACAAGTGTGGGACAGGTGCTTGCGGCGCAGACGGGAATGCCGCTGGTGGATACGGATAAGATGATTGAGGAGGAGGCAGCGATGTCTGTCTCTGACATCTTTGCCGCCCATGGGGAAGCATCATTTCGCGAAACAGAGAGTGCTGTTTTAAGCAAGCTGCTTAAACGGACAGACCGTGCGGTAGTGTCAGCCGGTGGCGGACTGCCGCTTTCTGAGAAGAATCGTGAGATGTTAAAGGAGCTGGGAACAGTAGTATTTCTAAAGGTGAAGCCGGAGACGGTGCTTGTGCGGCTCGCGGGCGATACGACGCGTCCCCTTTTGGCAGGGGATCATGTGGAGCAGAAGGTTCGGGAGTTATTAGACTACCGGAATCCGTTGTATGAAGAGGCAGCGGATATTATTATAGACGCGGATGAAAAAGAAACTGGGCAGCTTGTAACACAGATTTGCCGTGAGCTGGGGCTTTAAGGAGGGATAGGATGAGACTTCTGGTGTTAAACGGACCGAATCTGAATTTTTTGGGAATCCGGGAGAAGGGAATCTATGGAACGAACGATTACGGCTGGCTGGTGAAGCGCCTGGAGGAAAAGGCAAAGCTGGAAGGGCATGAGTTGGAGATATTCCAAAGCAACTATGAGGGCGCACTGATTGACAAGCTTCAGGAGGCTTATCGCACAGGTGTGGAGGGTATTGTGATTAATCCCGGCGCGTTGACCCATTACAGCATTGCACTGCGGGACGCGTTGGCATCCATAGAGGTTCCGATTGTGGAGGTGCATATTTCTAATGTCCATAAGCGTGAGGAATTCCGTCATGTATCTGTGACTGCTCCGGTGTCCACGGGGCAGATTGTGGGTCTTGGTCTGCTGGGATATGAGCTGGCAATGGATTATCTTACGAAAAGAGGTTGAAAAAATATAGTATTTATTATAGAATGAAGTAGATTAAGCATGAATATACAAATCCAAGGAGGAATATCACATGATTTCAGCAGGCGATTTTAGAAACGGCATTACCCTGGAAATCGATGGAGCAGTGTACCAGATTATAGAGTTCCAGCATGTAAAGCCGGGCAAGGGCGCTGCTTTCGTGAGAACCAAGATTAAGAATGTAATGACCGGATCGGTGGTTGAGAGAACCTTCCGTCCAACTGAAAAGTTCCCGTCCGCGAGAATTGAGCGTGTGGATATGCAGTATCTGTATGCGGATGGTGATTTGTTCAACTTCATGAATATGGAGAACTACGAGCAGATGGCGCTGTCGCCGGACGTGATTGGCGATGCGTTAAAGTTTGTTAAGGAGAATGAGACTGTCAAGGTTTGCTCCTATAATGGCAAGGTGTTCTCCGTAGAGCCGCCGTTGTTTGTTGAGCTTGAGATTACCAGTACTGAGCCGGGATTCAAGGGCGATACGGCGCAGGGCGCCACAAAGCCGGCTGTTGTGGAGACCGGAGCTACGGTGTATGTTCCTCTGTTCGTTGACAATGGGGACAAGATTAAGATTGATACCCGTACCGGAGAGTATCTGTCCAGAGCTTAAAAGGCGCGGTTTCAGTTTTATGGCAGGATGGGATTTTTAAAAGCCCGTCCTGCTGTTTTTGCAGTGAGATATTTGCGATGAAGAATTTGTACGGAGGTTTTTTATGAAAAATATAAGAATACTGCTTGCGGCGATTGCAATATCCGGAATGATGGCATGCCAGGCGCTTGCCGATACATCAACGGTGATTGCTGCAGGGGAAACGGCTCTCGGCACGGTCACATCAACTCCTGCCACCGTCTATCAGCCTGGCCGTTATCAGGCGGGAACAGACCTTCCGGCAGGGGAATATGTGGTGTTGGCGGTTCAGGCGGAGTCTGCTGCGCCGCGCTATGTTATTTATGAGAACAGCTCTCAGAACCCGGATGTGGTTGATTACGATGATTTTGAATATAATGCGATTATCCGCGTGGAGGAGGGGCAGGTTCTTGAGTTGAGAGATGCCGCCGCATCTCCCATTGATGAGGTGCGGGAGATTGATCATTTTTATGGAAATATGTACAAGGTGGGTTACCATATCCCGGAAGGAACCTACTGGGTATCCCCTTATGAGGATGATTATGGACTGTGCTATATCCTGTCCGATCCCAGTGACAGCTACGAGGCAGTTTTAGATTACTGCTATGTGTATGATCGGGTTGCTGTTTCTGTGGAGAAAGGACAGTATGTCCAGTTAATCGATTGTGTTTTGACAGGCGCTGCTCCGGCCAGCGCTGCAAAAAGGAGTGAAAGCCTCCAGACCCAGGAGGATTCTCTTGCTGCAGTAACCGGGGATGATGATTCCTCCGTCTTTCAGTATCTTGCTGATTTGCTCAATGCGCTTTACGGTGATCCGGACAAGGCGGGGGAGAGCGAGGCGACCTCTCCGGTGGTTGCGGCTCCGGCAGAATGACCGGACGCGAAGTAAAAACAGAGAGCAGAATATGGAACTAAAGGAGAACCAGACGTGAAAAAAATTCTGGATTTGATTGCAGATAAGATGAAGGCTGCTTTTGTGGCGTGTGGGTACGGGGGAGAATATGCGAAGGTGGTGCTGTCCAACCGGCCGGACTTGTGTGAGTACCAGTGCAACGGAGCCATGGCAGCGGCGAAGGCATATAAGAAAAAGCCTATTGATATTGCCAATGATGTAGCAAAAAAGCTGGAGGATGACAAAATGTTTTCTGACGTGGCTGCAGTAATGCCGGGCTTTATTAACCTTAAACTGGATGAGCAGTGTCTGGCAGATTATTTGAACCGGATGAAGCAGGCGGATAAGCTTGGAATCCAGGAGATTGGCCATGGTGAGACAGTCATTGTAGATTACGGCGGAGCGAATGTGGCAAAGCCGCTCCATGTGGGACACCTTCGATCCGCGGTGATTGGTGAGAGCATCAAACGTATGGGAGCTTATCTGGGCTATCATATGATCGGTGATGTGCATCTGGGGGACTGGGGGCTTCAGATGGGGCTGATTATTGAGGAGCTGAGGGATCGTAAGCCTGAGCTGGTGTATTTTGATGAGAACTACACGGGTGAATACCCCGGCGAGGCGCCGTTTACCATCAGTGAGCTGGAGGAGATTTATCCTGCGGCAAGTGCAAAGTCCAAGGAGGATGAAGCGTTCAGGGAGCGGGCTCAGACGGCGACCTTTAAACTTCAGAGCGGATATGATCCGTACAGAGAAATATGGAAGCATATTATGGCGGTTTCCCTGGCTGATTTAAAGAAAAATTATGAGAACCTGGATGTGCACTTTGAATTATGGAAGGGAGAGAGTGACGCTCAGCCTTATATTCCGTGGCTGATTCAGGATTTGCAGGATAAGGGACTGGCATATGAGAGCCAGGGCGCTCTCGTGGTAGATATTGTACAGCCCAATGACGCAAAGGAGCTTCCTCCCTGTATTATCCGCAAATCGGATGGTGCGGCGCTTTATGCCACATCAGACCTGGGAACGATCATTGAGCGAGAGAAGGATTTAAAGCCGGTGAAGTATATTTACATCACAGATAAGCGGCAGGAGCTCCATTTTGTTCAGGTATTCCGTGTGGCAAAAAAGGCGGGCTATGTAAAGGAAAATACGCCGATGATTCATATTGGCTTCGGTACGATGAATGGCAGGGACGGAAAGCCTTTTAAGACCAGAGACGGCGGCGTGATGCGGCTGGAGCACTTGATTGCGGATATTGATAAAGCAGTGTATAGGCGGATTATGGAGAACCGCAGCATGTCCCCCGAGGAGGCAGAACAGACTGCAAAGATTGTGAGTCTGGCAGCTCTTAAGTATGGGGATTTGTCCAATCAGGCAGCGAAAGATTATGTGTTTGACCTTGATCGCTTTATCTCCTTTGAAGGAAATACGGGTCCCTATATCCTGTATACTATTGTGCGTATTAAATCCATTCTGGCAAAGTATCGTGAGCAGAAAAAAACGGAGGGCGCAGGTGTGATTCTCCCGGCTGTAAGCGCGTCAGAGAAGGCGCTTATGCTGGAGCTGGCAAAGTACAATGAGGTTATGGAAAATGCTTTTCTGGAGACAGCCCCCCATAAAATCTGCCAGTATATCTATGAGCTGTCAAATGTGTTTAACAGTTTTTATCATGGTACCCGCATTCTCAGTGAGGAGGATCAGGAACGTCAGAGCAGCTGGATTGGGTTGATTACTCTGGTGAAGGATGTACTGTCCGCGTGTATCTATGTGCTCGGCTTTCAGGCGCCGGAGCAGATGTAATGACTTTTATGGATAAAAAGCACTTGCAATTTTGTGCAGGTGCTTTTATAATACATTTTGATAAACTAGTTAATGATTAAGACACTAAGCGCTTAAAGAAAGATACGATGGAGAGCAGCGTAAAAGGAAGGAGGAGAAGTCATGGAAGGATGTGATCACCTGCAGGAGAGCCAGTCACCGCAAAAGAGGCTGATAGATCAGTTAATCTGTGTGGGTCGTCTTCACCGGACGGTATTGGAGAAGGAGCTGAATAAGACCGGGGTTTACCGAAGCCAGCATTATCTTCTGATGTATATTGCGGATAATCCGAATGTGTCTCAGAAAGAGATTGCAAGGCTTCATCATGTGTCTGCTGCCACTGTGGCAGTATCCTTAAAGAAACTGGAGTGCGGAGGGTATATCCGCAGGGTGGTGGATCAGCAGGATAACCGGTATAATCAGATTTGCATTACAGAGAAGGGCAGAGAGGTTGTTGAGAAGAGTATCCGGTATTTTCAGAAGTTGGAAAACCACATTTTTGAGGGTTTTTCCATGGAGGAGATGGAGGAGCTTTTAGAATATTTAGAACGAATGAGCCGGAATCTGGAGAAATTTTTGCCCGAGGCAGAAAGTAAGGAGGTTTAGATGAGACAATATGGGAAATATGTGAAGCCGTACTTAAGCTCTTTTATCATTGGACCGTGTCTGATGCTGACAGAGGTATTTGGGGAGATATTGCTTCCGAAGATGATGTCCCTGATTATCAATACGGGAGTGGCGAATCATGACAGCGGCTATGTGATTCGCATGGGGCTTGTGATGGTAGGAGTAGTAATCGTGATGGCGGTGAGTGGTATCGGAGGAGCTTATTTTTCAGCGAAGGCATCTATCAGCTTTACCAGTGATCTGCGGAAAGATTTGTTTGCCAAGGTACAGCAGTTTTCATTTAAAAATATTGACAATTTTAGCACAGGCTCGCTGGTCACCAGGCTTACCAATGATGTACAGCAGGTGCAGCAGGTGATGATGATGGGGTTAAGACTGGCGCTGCGTGCGCCGGGAATGTTGGTTGGCGCACTGATTATGGCGTTTATTATGAACAGGAATCTTGCAGTGATTATCTTTATTGTAATTCCTGTTCTGGCAGGGGTAATTGCTTTTATCATGATGACGGCATACCCCAGATTTGGAGTGATGCAGACGAAGCTGGATAGCATGAATTCAGGAATCCAGGAAGCGCTGACAAATGTCCGCGTCATTAAATCCTTTGTTCGGGAGGATTATGAGAAGGAGAAATTCAGAAAAGCCAACGAAGATTTGCAGAGCACCAGCCTGAGAGCCATGAATATTGTTATTGCCACTATGCCTGTTATGATGCTGGCGATGAATGTGACTACGCTGGCAGTGGTGTGGTATGGAGGAAACCTGATTATCGGCGGAAGGATGCAGGTGGGAGATTTGACGGCGTTTACCACCTACATTGTGCAGATTCTTATGTCTCTGATGATGTTATCCATGGTATTTTTGCAAAGTGCGCGTGCGATGGCGTCTGTCAAGCGAATCAATGAGGTGATGAAATCTGAGATTGATTTGACAGATAACAATGCAAAGCAGAGGGAGCAGACGGTGAAGGAGGGACGTGTGGAGTTTCGCGATGTATCCTTCAGCTATGATGAGAGTGGGGCTGGCCCGGTGTTGGAGAACATCAGCTTTGTGGCAGAGCCGGGGCAGACCATTGGAATTATCGGCGCTACCGGCAGCGGAAAAACATCCCTGGTACAGCTTATTCCCCGGCTTTATGATGTGACCGGAGGGGAGGTTTTGGTGGACGGCATCAACGTGAAGGAGTATTCACTGCGCCATCTGCGTGACGGGGTGGGTATGGTGCTTCAGAAAAACGTTCTCTTCTCTGGCACGATTGAGGAAAACCTGCGCTGGGGAGATGGCAATGCGTCTGTGGATGAAATACGCCAGATTGCAGATGCAGCCCAGGCGGATGGTTTTGTGATTGCATTGCCGGAAGGGTATGATACGGATATGGGGCAAGGCGGGGTTAATGTTTCAGGCGGTCAAAAGCAGAGGCTTTGTATTGCACGGGCGTTGCTAAAGCGCCCCAAAATCCTGATTTTGGATGATTCCACCAGCGCAGTGGACACAGCCACTGAAGCAAAAATCCGGGAGTGCTTTTCCACCACCTTGAAGGATACAACAAAATTTATCATCGCCCAGCGAATCAGCTCCGTGGAGAGGGCAGACAAGATTGTGGTGCTGGATGATGGGCGGATTATCGGTATGGGAACGCATGAAGAGCTGCTTGACTCCTGCGAGGCATATCAGGAAATCTACTATTCTCAGCGGGAGAAGGAGGTGACTGCATAATGGATGAGAGGCAGAGAATTGACAGTTTAAAACGCCGCTATGGAGGGAATATGGTAGCGTCGCCAAAGATTATGGGACCGCCACATGGACATGGTCCTCACCAGAGGGCGGCAGATGTAAGCAGACCGAAAGAGACCAGAGAGACCATAAAACGGCTGTTTACTTACTTGAGCAAGGATAAGGCGAAGTTATGGCTTGCGTTTGTGTGTGTGCTTTTGAATACCTTTGGAACTCTTGCCGGCTCCTATATGCTTCGTCCGATTATCAATACTTATATTGCTCCGGCAGATGGAAGCCGCGGCGATGCGGCAGGGCTTTTCAGGGCTATTCTGGTGATGGCTGCGGTATATGTTATTGGTGTAGGGGCGAACTATGCCCAGGCAAAGATTATGCTGACCATTGCCCAGAAAGCGCTGATGAGGCTCAGAAATGATTTGTTTGCAAAGCTTCAAAGCCTTCCGGTGCGGTTTTATGATACGAATTCCAATGGGGATTTAATGAGTCGGTTCACAAATGATGTAGATACGATTGGTCAGATGCTCAGCAGCACGCTGGTACAATTATTTTCAGGGGCCCTAAGCATTGTTGGAACGTTGATTTTGATGATTTATACAAATATCTGGCTAACAGTGGTTACTCTTGTTATGATTCCTCTGATGATGAAGGCGGGCGGAACAGTGGCGCACCGGAGCCGCAAATATTTTTCTGCACAGCAGGCTTCTCTGGGAGCAGTGAACGGATATATTGAAGAGATTGTAACCGGGCAGAAGGTGGTAAAGGTGTTCTGCCATGAGGATATAGCAAAGGAAGAATTTGAGCTTTTAAATGATGAGCTTCGCGACAACCAGATTCGTGCCCAGTTTTTTGGCGGCATTATGGGACCAGTTATGGGAAATCTAAGTCAGGTAAATTATTCCCTGACGGCGTGTATCGGTGGTCTGCTCTGCATTTTAAGAAATTTTGATGTGGGGGGATTGACTGTGTTTTTAAACTTCTCCCGCCAGTTCAGCCGTCCGATTAATGAGATTTCCATGCAGATTAGCAGTGTGTTCTCGGCTCTGGCAGGTGCAGAGCGGGTGTTTGCAGTGATGGAAGAGACACCTGAGCCTGACGATGATGCAGATGCGGTGGCGTTTTCTCCTATGCAGGGTCATGTGGAGCTTAATAACGTGACCTTTGGCTATCATGCCAATAAGACCATTCTGAGGAATATCAGTCTGTACGCTAAGCCTGGACAGAAAATTGCCTTTGTAGGTTCTACCGGCGCAGGAAAAACCACGATTACTAATCTGCTGAACCGGTTTTATGATATTCAGGGCGGTTCGATCACTGTGGATGGGGTAAATATCCGTCACATTAAGCGGGAGAATCTGCGCAGTAATATTGCTATGGTTCTTCAGGATACCCATCTGTTCACGGGAACTGTTATGGAAAATATCCGTTACGGACGGCTTGATGCCACCGATGAGGAGGTTATACAGGCCGCAAAAACCGCATCTGCCCATTCCTTTATTACCCGTTTGCCTCATGGCTACCAGACTATGCTGGAAGGTGATGGAGCTAACTTAAGCCAGGGGCAACGGCAGCTTTTAAATATTGCCCGTGCGGCAATTTCAAAAGCTCCGATTCTGATTCTTGATGAGGCCACCAGCTCTGTGGACACACGGACGGAGAAGCATATCGAACAGGGCATGGATCGCCTGATGGCAAACCGTACCACCTTTGTTATCGCCCACCGCCTTTCAACCGTTCGCAATGCAAATGCTATCATGGTGCTGGAACATGGTGAGATTATTGAGCGTGGCGCTCATGAGGCTCTGCTTGCACAAAAAGGAAGGTACTATGAGCTGTATACGGGACTTTCCCAGCTGGATTAAGTTTACTGTATCAGGAACACTTCCTGCATACGGCAGCCGTGCTGGATTCCCTGGGAATGGGTATCGAAATAGATGTCGATATGGTTTCCTTTCACGCTGCTGCCCTTATCCTCTGCAGTGTAAATGATGCCATTAATCATTACTTGAGTGCCGTATGGAATCACACGGGGATCAACGGCAATGGTATGATTGGATCTGGCAATGGTTCCTGTGCTTGTGCGCTTTCCCCATCCTTTTGAGCACTTGTAACAGGAGCAGTAGCCGGTAGTCTTGAACAGACCAATAGAGCGGAGGCCGTTTGACGACACGGTCTCCGAATGAGCAGCGTCCTGTGCACCTGGTACGTCACCCTTAGCGTAGGTCTTTATGTTGGCAAATTTTTTTCCATCAACGTCTCCCTCAATGGTATAGAGACCATCGGGCAGAGAATCCCAGTCCATGGAAATGCGGAAACCATGTCTTCCGTTGCCGATTCCGTTTTCTTTTAAGTCATCGCGGTAAATTGCCGCAGTGGGATGGAACTCTCTGACAACCTGGGAGGTCTCATGGTCACTCACAGTAATATGAATTGGGACTGACGTGTTGGGCATACTGCAGTCCCATCCCCAACCGACAATGGTGTCTCCCTCAAACTCATCGAAGTATCCGGGGTTAAGCTCCGCTTGTGCGGTCCTGGCACCGCCTATAAGAAGGGCGGTCATCATGATTGCTGCTATAAAAACAGAAACTTTGTTTAACATGAACGATCATTCCTTTCGTGATTAAAATTGCTGTAAAATAAAAATTCAATAAAGGGTTCATATAATTTAAATATATGTAACAGTTTTGTAACATATAAGCAACAAATAATTATTTTACATATTTTTCATAATTTGTCAAGTGAATGTTAGCTGGGCAGTTTTATAAGCAGAACTGGGATTATGGCACAAAAAGACGGGTACGACAATATCGTACCCGTCTTTTTGTGCCTGTCTCCATCAGACTATCTATTCCACAACGCTGAACACTTCCTGTGTTTTCTTTCCGTGTTCAAGCGCCTCTTCATGGCTGTCATAGAAGATGTCGATATGGTTTCCGTTAACATTGGAACCCATATCTTCTACTGTATAGGTCACACCGTCAATCATTAGCTTCGTGCCAATGGGATAGATTGACAAGTCTGCTGAGATCGTATGCCCTGCTCTGGGGATTGTGCCTGCATAGGTCAAATTCAAGCCGCTGCAGCATTTTGAACAGCCGCAATAGCCGGTGGTTGTGAACATACCGAGAGAGACACTAGTCTGGTCGTTCTGTCCGGAAATAACTTCATCTTCCTGCCATTGGGAGATAATATTACCGGTTGCGGCATCAATTACACGGGATTTTGAATCTGTCCCCGAATCGTATTCTTCTGCCCATGCCCCCATAGTGAAGGACAAAGAACAAAGTGCAGCCATACAAAAGCAAATTATATTTCTGATAATATTTTTCCTCATTTGTCTTATTACCTCACATATTAAATATTTTTATAATATTAATTCTATTATATTACAAAAATGTTAAATGTCAAGAAATGATGTGAAACAGGAAAAAATATGAAGAAGGAAACATGAAAACTGAAAAAATCGCTTGACAAATAAATGGCTATAAAGTATATTATTTACAGAATGTTAGCACTCCCTGGCAATGAGTGCTAACAAACAAAAAGGAGGAGATTGAATGGAGCTGGATGACCGGAAAGTTACAATATTAAAAGCTATCATTAAGACTTATCTGGAAACCGGTGAACCAGTTGGCTCCAGGACAATTTCCAAATTTACAGATTTAAAGCTGAGTTCAGCAACAATCCGCAATGAAATGTCGGATTTGGAGGAGATGGGATATATCCAGCAGCCGCATACCTCTGCGGGGCGCATTCCGTCCGACAAGGGATACCGGTTTTATGTGGATCAGATTATGCAGGAGAAGGAACAGGAGGTTACTGAGGTCAAGGAGCTAATGATCCAGCGTGTGGACAGGGTAGAGCTGATTTTGAAAAAACTGGCACAGCTGCTTGCCGCAAATACAAATTATGCTGCAATGATAAGCGGACCTCAATATCATCAGAATAAGCTGAAATTTATTCAGCTTTCCCAGATGGATGAGACAAAGCTTCTGGTAGTTATCGTGGTCGAAGGAAATTTAATTAAGAATGCAATGATAGATATTCCTTTGGAGATCAGTCAGGAAGAGCTTCTGAATCTGAATATCCTGCTGAACAGTGCGCTGAATGGGCTGACTATTGAGGAAATCAATCTGGATGTTATCAGCCGCTTAAAGGAGCAGGCAGGAGTCCATAGCAGCGTGGTGGATCTGGTGCTTAACGAGGTTGCGCTGGCTATCCGTGCGGATGATGAAGATTTACAGATTTATACCAGCGGCGCCACCAACATCTTTAAATATCCGGAACTTAGTGACGGTGAAAAAGCGAGCCAGCTTATCAGTACGCTGGAGCAGAAGGATAAGCTGCAGAAACTGATATCAGATGTGAACGAAGCGGAGGGCGGATCTGGAATTCAGGTTTATATTGGTGATGAGACACCCCTTCATACGATGAAGGATTGCAGTGTGGTGACAGCAAACTACGAATTAGGTGAGGGAATTCATGGGACTATTGGCATTATCGGACCGAAGCGCATGGATTATGAAAGGGTGCTCTCTACCCTGAAGCATCTGATGAAGCAGCTTGATGCCACATTTAAAAACGAGGAAAGGTGATAGCCATGAGCATGGAGGCAAGCAAAGATCCCAGAGAGGAAATGGAAACTGCAGAAGGCGCAGCAGAGGATAATGGAGTAGAGAAAGCTGCAGTGGAATCGGAGACAAAAACAGCAACAGAAGAAAGCGCTGACAGTGGAGAAAATGGTCAGGATGTATCAGAGCAGGAGACCATCCAAAAAGATAAAAAGGATGAGCAGATTGAGGAGCTGCAGGATCGCTTAAAGCGGCAGATAGCGGAATTTGATAACTATCGGAAGCGGACGGAGAAAGAAAAGACCGCCATGTACGAAGTCGGAGCCAGAGATATTATTGAGAGGATTTTACCAGTCCTTGATAATTTTGAGCGCGGTCTTGCAGTTATACCTGAGGATATGAAAGGCTCCTCTTTTGCTGAGGGAGTAGAAAAGATTTATAAGCAGTTTATGAAGACGCTGGAAGATGCCGGTGTGGAAGTGATTGAAGCCGTGGGGCAGCAGTTTGATGCCAATCTGCATAATGCAGTGATGCATGTGGAGGATGAGGCGTATGGGGAGAATGAAATCTCCCAGGAGCTTCAAAAGGGTTATAAGTACCGCGGAACAGTAGTGCGGTACAGCATGGTTCAGGTAGCGAACTAGGAAATAAACAATTTTCAGTATATATTTCAGGAGGAAAAATTATGAGTAAAATTATCGGTATTGACTTGGGAACCACTAATAGCTGTGTAGCTGTTATGGAAGGCGGTAAGCCGGTGGTTATCCCAAATCAGGAGGGCGCCAGAACAACCCCCTCTGTGGTAGCATTTACAAAAACGGGTGAGCGTCTGGTGGGCGAACCTGCAAAGCGTCAGGCTGTGACCAATGCAGATCGTACCATTTCTTCCATCAAGAGGCATATGGGTACTGATTACAAGGTGACGATTGATGACAAAAGCTATACTCCGCAGGAAATTTCTGCGATGATTCTCCAGAAGCTGAAGGCGGATGCGGAAAGCTATCTGGGAGAGAAGGTGACTGAGGCTGTCATCACTGTACCGGCATACTTCAATGATGCGCAGCGTCAGGCTACAAAGGATGCAGGCAAAATTGCAGGTCTTGATGTAAAGCGTATTATTAACGAGCCGACTGCAGCAGCGCTGGCATATGGTCTTGATAATGAGAGCGAGCAGAAGATTATGGTATACGACCTGGGAGGCGGTACCTTTGATGTGTCCCTGATCGAGATTGGAGACGGTGTAATTGAAGTACTTTCCACCAACGGAGATACTTATCTGGGCGGTGATGATTTTGATAACCGCGTGACCCAGTGGCTGGTTGATGAGTTTAAGAAGACGGAGGGAGTGGATCTCTCCGGTGATAAGATGGCTATGCAGAGGCTGAAAGAAGCGGCAGAGAAGGCAAAGAAGGAGCTTTCCACTGCGACGACTACCAATATTAATTTACCGTTTATTACTGCCACCGCAGAAGGTCCGAAGCATCTGGATATGAACTTAACCAGGGCAAAGTTTGATGAGTTGACTCATGACCTGATTGAGAAGACGGCGATTCCGGTGCAGAATTCCCTGAAGGATGGCGGCGTGACCACCAGTGAGCTGGGTAAAATTCTGCTGGTAGGCGGTTCCACCCGTATGCTGGCAGCACAGGATAAAGTAAAACAGATGACTGGTAAGGAGCCGAACAAATCTCTCAATCCGGATGAGTGCGTGGCAATCGGTGCAGCAATTCAGGGAGGGAAGCTGGCAGGTGATGCAGGCGCAGGTGATATTCTGCTGTTGGATGTAACGCCGCTTTCCCTGTCCATTGAGACCAAGGGTGGAATTGCCACTCGTTTAATTGAGCGCAACACCACAATCCCCACGAAGAAGAGCCAGATTTTCTCTACCGCCGCAGATAATCAGACTGCAGTGGATATTCATGTGGTACAGGGCGAGCGTGAGTTTGCCCGTGATAACAAGCCTCTTGGTCAGTTCCGCCTTGACGGAATCCCGCCGGCACGCATGGGTGTTCCGCAGATTGAGGTGACGTTCGATATTGACGCCAACGGTATTGTGAATGTATCTGCGAAGGATTTGGGTACCGGAAGAGAGCAGCATATCACGATTACTTCCGGTTCCAATATGTCTGAGGCGGATATTGATAAGGCAGTGCGTGAGGCAGCGGAGTTTGAGGCGCAGGACAAGAAGAAGAAAGAGGGCATCGATGCCAGAAATGATGCGGATTCTATTGTGTTCCAGACTGAGAAGGCATTAGAGGAAGTTGGCGATAAGATTGATGCCAATGACAAGGCCGCTGTTGAAGCAGATTTGAATACATTGAAGGAAGCCATTAACCGTGCTCCCATTGATGATATGACAGATGCGCAGATTGAGGATATAAGGGCAGGAAAAGAGAAGTTGATGAACAGCGCCCAGGCACTGTTTGCCAAAGTATATGAGGCGGCACAGGGAGCTGCAGGCGCACAGGGAGCAGACCCGGATATGGGAGCGCAGACCGGCGCAGGGGCGGATGACGATGTCATCGACGGCGACTTCAAGGAAGTATAAAGAACAGTCAGAGAGCAGGGGACCATCATGGCGGAGAATAAGAGAGATTATTATGAGGTCTTAGGCGTTCCGAAAAATGCGGATGACGCCGCCTTGAAAAAAGCATATCGTGTCCTTGCAAAAAAGTATCACCCGGATAGTAATCCGGGTGATACGGAGGCAGAGAAGAAATTTAAGGAGGCATCGGAAGCATACAGTGTCCTCAGTGACCCGGATAAGCGCAGGCAGTATGACCAGTTTGGTCATGCTGCTTTTGAAGGGGGAGCAGGAGGCGGCTTTGGCGGCTTTGATTTCAGCGGCGCGGATATGGGAGATATTTTCGGAGATATTTTCGGGGACATTTTTGGCGGCGGGAGAAGCAGAAGCAGCCAGTACAATGGTCCTATGCGTGGTGCAAACGTACGGACCGCAATCCGTATCACGTTTGATGAGGCAGTGTTCGGTTGTGAAAGGGAGATTGAGATTAACTTTAAGGAGGAGTGCGCAAAGTGCCACGGCACCGGCGCAAAACCCGGCAGCAGCCCTGAGACCTGTAAGAAATGCGGAGGCAAGGGTAAGGTTATTTATACCCAGCAATCCTTCTTTGGACAGATACAGAATGTTCAGACTTGTCCGGATTGTGGAGGTAAGGGTACAGTAATCAAAGAAAAATGTTCCGATTGCTATGGTACCGGTTATATAACACGGAAAAAGAAATTTAAGGTTACAATCCCTGCAGGAATCGACAATGGTCAGAGTGTACGCTGCGCAGAGGGCGGTGAGCCGGGAGTAAATGGTGGTGAGAGGGGTGACTTACTGGTAGAGGTAGTGGTATCTCAACATCCTGTGTTTAAGAGGCAGGATACCAGCATCTTTTCCACTGTTCCTGTTTCCTTTGCCACGGCGGCTTTAGGCGGTCCTATCCGCATTAAAACTGTGGACGGAGAGGTAGAATACGAAGTGAAATCCGGAACACAGACTGACACCAGGGTACGTCTGAAAGGGAAGGGTGTTCCATCTCTGCGAAACCGTAATGTGCGGGGGGATCATTATGTAACATTGGTTGTCCAGGTACCTGAACGCATGACAGAAGCGCAGAAGGAAGCTTTGAGGAATTTTGACGCGGCAATGAAGGGTGAGACATCCGAAAGCGGAGAGAAGCCTAAGAAAAAAGGATTATTTAAATAGATGCAATGTAACTGATAAGATAACCAAAAAACCGCTGCGTGAAAGTTGACACGCAGCGGTTTTTTGGTTGCAACCCTAGTTTTAAGGTTTTTTGAAAATGCTCTCATCCCTCAATGGAAAACATAGCGTGTGTGATGGAGTGTAATGCATCAAGGGATTTCGTAAGTGTCTTGATATATTGTTTGCTATGTTTTCTGTTTTGGAATTTGATGTTTTTCATCCGTTCAATATGTTAATGCAGTGAGAATAGATTTTATTGCAATAATTTAAAAAATTTTTTCAAAGTGAATAATCAAGGAATAGGTTAAAGAAGTTTGAGATTTGATTTTTTTGGAGATATATCCATGTATTATATTGTATACAGTATAAAAAGAGAATTGTCTCGTTTGTTCCGTTATGTTATAATGACAACGAGGACAAATGAGAGATTTTGTCGAATAGAAGTTGAAAACGTATAGAAAGAGGGGAAAGGTTGATGGGATTGGCTACATTTAAAGGCGGCGTTCACCCGTATGAAGGGAAAGAACTGTCCGAGAACAAGCCGGTACAGGTCCTGATGCCGAGGGGGGAGATGGTTTATCCGATGTCTCAGCATATCGGCGCTCCTGCCACAGTGCTGGTGGCAAAGGGGGACAGGGTTCTGGCAGGTCAGAAAATTGGTGAAGCAAACGGTTTCATTTCTGCGAATGTCATCTGCTCCGTCTCCGGCACTGTGAAGGCGATTGAGCCAAGGCGTGTGGCGAGCGGCGATATGGTGGAATCTGTCATTGTGGAGAATGATGGAGAATATGCTTCGGTGGAGGGGATGGGAGCAGAGCGCGATCCGGCAAAGCTTTCCAAGCAGGAAATTCGTGATATTGTGAAAGAGGCCGGCATTGTTGGCCTTGGAGGCGCAGGTTTTCCGACCCATGTAAAACTGACTCCTAAGGACGATAATGCGATTGAATACATCCTTGTTAATGGGGCGGAGTGTGAGCCTTACCTGACCAGTGACTACCGCATTATGATGGAGGAACCGGAGAAGGTCGTGGGAGGCTTAAAGGTTGTGCTTCAACTGTTTGACAATGCCAGGGGCGTGATTGGCATTGAGGACAACAAGCCGGAAGCAATCAGGAAAATGACGGAGCTTGTGAAGGATGAACCCCGCATTGAGGTATGCCCGCTTAAGACGAAGTATCCCCAGGGCGGTGAGCGTTCTCTGATTTATGCAGTTACCGGGCGCAAGGTGAATTCTTCTATGCTTCCTGCCGATGTGGGCTGCATTGTGGACAATGTTGACACAGTGTGTGCAATTTATAGGGCAGTCTGCAAATCAACCCCTCTGATGCGCCGCATTGTGACTGTGACCGGAGATGCAATTACAAATCCTCAGAATTTTGAAGTGAAGATAGGAACCAATATGACGGAGCTGGTGGAAGCGGCAGGCGGATTTAAGGGAGATCCTGAGAAGCTGATTGCCGGCGGACCGATGATGGGAATGGCGTTGTTCAGCCTGGATATTCCGGTGACTAAGACGAATTCCGCACTGCTGTGCATGTCCAAGGACCAGGTTGCTGCCAATGAGACGACGCCGTGTATTCGCTGTGGAAGGTGCGTTACGGTATGTCCCAGCAATCTGATTCCGCAGAAGATGATGAAGGCATCCTTAAAGGGCGACTGTGAAGCGTTTGAGCGGCTGAACGGTATGGAGTGTGTGGAGTGCGGAAGCTGCGCGTTTGTCTGCCCGGCAAAGATCCCGCTGACACAGGGCTTCAAGGAGATGCGTAAGACAGTAGCAAATAACCGTAGAAAAAAAGCACAAGGGGGAAAATAAACGATGAATAAATTATTGAATGTATCCGCGTCCCCGCATGTGCGGAGTCAGGACACCACACAGAGTATTATGCTGGATGTGGCAGTTGCCATGCTTCCGGCGGCGGCATTCGGCGTATTCCAGTTTGGCGCTCATGCGCTTCTGGTGCTGGCAGTGACGATTTTTGCCTGTGTGGTAAGTGAATATCTGTTTGAAAAGTTTTTAGATAAGCCTGTTACTATATATGATTTCAGCGCAGTGGTTACCGGCATGATTCTGGCGCTTAATATGCCCGCCAATATTCCTGTGTGGATTCCGGCTCTTGGCGGTGTGTTTGCGATTGTTATTGTAAAGCAGCTTTACGGCGGTCTGGGTCAGAACTTTATGAACCCGGCGCTTGCTGCCAGATGTTTCCTGCTGATTTCCTTTGCAGGTCAGATGTCTTCCTTCACTCTGGATGGCTGGAGCGGAGCAACTCCGCTGGCCGTAATAAAGGAAGGAAGAAGCGTGGATCTGGCGACGATGTTTATCGGTAAGATTCCAGGAACCATCGGAGAAGTGTCCGTAATTGCTCTGTTGATTGGTGCGGCGTACCTAGTAATCAGGAAGGTGATTTCCCTGAGGATTCCTGCTACATATATTCTGACGGTAGCAGTATTTGCGTTTATCTTCGGAAAACAGGATTTCAATTATGTTTTGGCGCATATTTTTGGCGGCGGCCTGATTTTCGGTGCATTCTTTATGGCGACGGATTATGCCACCAGCCCCATAACACCAGTTGGGCAGATTCTGTTCGGTATTCTGCTGGGTGTGCTGACCGGGCTGTTCCGTCTGTTCGGCGGGTCTGCAGAGGGTGTGTCCTATGCAATTATTCTCGGGAATCTCCTTGTTCCGCTGATTGAGAAGGCAACTCTTCCCAAAGCATTTGGAAAGGGGGTAAGCAATAATGAATAAATTAGGATTTATAAAAGATGCCCTGATTCTGTTTGCAATTACGCTGGTTTCCGGTGCAGCGCTCGGCGGTGTTTATGAGATTACAAAGGCTCCGATTGCTGCTGCTGAGATGGCGGCAAAGGCGGAAGCGTACCGTACGGTTCTGCCGGATGCAGCGGAGTTTAAAGATGATTTGGGCGATAAGCTGGAGGCAGCAAATTCGGAGGTTGCAGACCTTGGATATGGGAATGTGACCGTGGATGAGGCGGTGACCGGCGTTGATGCGTCCGGAGCGGCTGTAGGCTATGTGGTGACTGCCACCTCCAAGGATGGTTACGGCGGCGCGATTACTGTGTCGGTGGGCTTCAAGGAAGACGGCACGGTGAGCAATATTGAGTTTTTGGCACTTTCCGAGACAGCGGGTCTTGGCATGAATGCGTCTCAGCCAGAGTGGAAGGGACAGTACACAGGCAAGAATGTAGATTCCTTCACCGTGACAAAGAATGGTGCAGCCGCAGATAATGAAATTGATGCCATTAGCGGTGCAACGATTACGTCCAATGCGGTGACAGGCGCGGTCAACGGGGCAGTTTATTTTGTAAAAAACTGCCTGGCACAGTAGGAGGTGGGAATTCATGAATAAATATCTGGAACGCTTATATAACGGTATCATTAAAGAGAACCCGACCTTCGTTTTGATGCTTGGTATGTGTCCGACCCTGGCAATTACCAGCACGGCAATCAATGGTGTGGGCATGGGACTGTCGACCATGGCGGTTTTGGTGTTCTCGAACCTGATTATTTCTGCGCTGCGTAAGATTATCCCGGATCGTGTCCGCATCCCGGCATATATCGTAATCGTAGCGTCTCTGGTAACTATGGTTCAGCTTCTTTTAAAGGCTTATATTCCAAGTCTTGATAAGTCTCTGGGTGTTTTTATCCCGTTAATCGTGGTAAACTGTATTATCCTTGGCCGCGCGGAATCTTACGCTGCGAAGAATGGCGTGGTGGAATCTGTATTTGACGGTATCGGAATGGGGCTTGGATTTACGTTAGGTCTTACCTGTATCGCGATTGTCCGTGAAATTGTGGGAGGCGGTTCTATATTCGGTATGGAGTTTATTCCGGAAGATTTCCGCGTAACTATTTTCCAGCTTGCTCCCGGTGCATTTTTTGTGCTGGCAGGGCTTACGGCTTTGCAAAACAAGTTTAAGGCTCCGTCTGCCACAAATGGCTCTAAACCTCAGTCAGAGCTCGCCTGCGGCGGTGACTGTCTGCATTGTACCGGTTCTGCCTGTGCGTCTAACCATGAGGCGCTGGAAAGTGAATATGGAAGAGGAGGGGCCAGATAAATGATAGGATTGATGATAGCATCAATGACAGAGTCAATGATAGAATTAATTTTAGTAATAATAGGCGCAGCGCTGGTGAATAACATTATTCTGAGCCAATTTCAGGGAGTCTGTCCGTTTCTTGGCGTATCTAAGAAGGTTGACACCTCTCTTGGCATGGGTGGCGCGGTAATCTTTGTTATTACTCTTGCATCCATTGTGACCAGCCTGGTTTACAGCTTTGTTCTGGTTCCGCTTAATAAGACGTATCTCCAGACAATCGCGTTTATTCTGGTGATTGCGGCGTTGGTGCAGCTGGTGGAGATGTTTTTAAAGAAAAATGTGCCGTCTCTGTATCAGGCGCTTGGTGTATTCCTGCCTCTGATTACCACCAACTGCGCAGTATTGGGTTCTGCTCTGATCAATGTTCAGAAGGAATATAATTTTATTTTCAGTGTGGTAAATGGTTTTGGTACGGCAGTAGGTTTTACGATTGCAATTGTGTTGCTGGCAAGTATCCGTGAAAGTATTGAGGATAACGATATACCATACAATTTCAAGGGGTCGCCCATCGTGCTGATCACCTCGGGACTGATGGCAATTGCTTTCATGGGCTTTTCCGGCCTGATTTAAGGGAGGTAGCGTAAGATGGATATGACAGGTTTACTGCTGGCGGCAGGTATCATCGGTGCTATCGGAATTATCATCGGTGTGCTTCTGGGAATTGCCAGTGAAACGTTTAAAGTTGAAGTAGATGAGAGGGAGGCTCTGGTTCGTGCAGAGCTGCCGGGCAACAACTGTGGTGGCTGCGGCTTTCCGGGCTGTGATGGTCTGGCAAGCGCAATCGCTGCGGGCAGCGCTCCTGCAAACGGCTGTCCGGTAGGAGGCGCTGAGGTGGCGGATAAAATTGCCGCCATTATGGGAGTGGAGAGCGGTGCAATGGAGAAAAAGGTCGCTTTTGTAAAGTGTAAGGGCACCTGCGACAAGACCCGCGTACAGTACAATTATTATGGAATTAACGATTGCTGCAAGGCTGCGGTGGCTCCCGGAGCAGGTGAGAAGGCATGCAGCTACGGCTGTATGGGCTACGGTTCCTGCGTGAGAGCCTGTGAGTTTGACGCCCTTCATGTGGTGGACGGCATTGCTGTGGTTGACAAGGAGAAATGTGTGGCATGCGGTAAGTGTGTTACGGTATGCCCGAAAAATCTGATTGAGCTTGTCCCATACAAGGCAAAGCATCTGGTGCAGTGTGCTTCCCACGATAAAGGCAAGGATGTGAAGGCAAAGTGTGATAACGGCTGTATTGGCTGTACGCTCTGTATTAAGCAGTGTGATGTGGACGCAATCCACATGGACAACAATGTGGCAGTGATTGATTATGACAAGTGCACTAATTGCGGTAAGTGTGCGGAAAAATGTCCGGTAAAAGTAATTGTGTAAAATTTGGTAAAAGGGAACGGGCAGAGTGTGAAAATACTCTGCTCGTTTGCTGATTTTGGGGAATTAAGAATATTTTAATAATTTAAATGGTAAATTTCAGGGAAACATGATAGAATAAAATTCGTTATTACTATTTTAAGAAAAGAGGAAATAGGTATGAATTTGGACAAACTGTTTCACCTGAAGGAGAACCGCACGGATGTAAAGACGGAAGTGATGGCGGGTATCACCACTTTTATGACAATGGCGTATATTCTCGCTGTCAATCCAAGCATCTTAAGTGAAGCCGGAATGGATAGCGGTGCGGTATTTACAGCCACAGCGCTTGCATCGTTAGTGGGAACGCTTCTGATGGCGGCGCTCTCCAATTATCCGTTTGTGCTGGCGCCCGGTATGGGACTGAACGCCTACTTTGCCTACACGGTTGTGCTGCAGATGGGATATAGCTGGCAGATGGCGCTGGCGGCGGTATTCGTTGAGGGTATCGTGTTTCTGGTTTTGTCTCTGACTAATGTGAGAGAGCAAATCTTCAATTCTATTCCGAAGAACCTGAAATTTGCAGTTTCTGCAGGCATTGGTTTGTTTATTGCATTTATTGGTATGCAGAATGCCCGCATTGTAGTGGACAGTGCGACGCTGGTTACTGTTTATTCTTTTAAAGGCTCCATCGCCGACAAGATGTTCAGCAGTGAGGGAATCACGGTGGTATTAGCGCTGTTAGGCGTTTTGATAACCGGAATCCTGCTGGTGAGGAAGGTAAAGGGCAGCATCCTTTGGGGGATTTTAATTACCTGGGTATTGGGTATCGTATGTCAGTTGACCGGGCTTTACCAGATGAACCCTGAGGCAGGATTTTATAGCCTGCTGCCGGACTTTTCCAACGGCATTACGGTTCCCAGCCTGGGTCCCACCTTTATGAAGATGGATTTCAGCAAGATGATTTCCCTTGATTTTCTGGTGGTTATGTTCGCATTCTTGTTTGTTGATTTGTTTGATACCCTGGGAACTCTAATCGGTGTTGCATCGAAAGCGGACATGCTTGACTCGGAGGGACGTCTTCCGCGTATCCGCGGCGCCCTGCTGTCCGATTCCATCGCCACCTCAGCAGGTGCAATGCTGGGCACCTCCACTACGACCACCTTTGTGGAGAGCGCTTCTGGTGTAGCAGAGGGCGGACGTACCGGTTTGACGGCAATCGTTGCATCAATCCTGTTTGGACTTTCTTTGTTCCTGTCCCCAATCTTTTTGGCAATTCCGTCTTTTGCCACGGCTCCGGCTCTGATTGTGGTAGGTTTTATGATGTTGACGTCCATTCTGAAGGTGGATTTCAGCGATTATACTGAGGCGATTCCAGCCTATATTGCAATTATTGCAATGCCGTTTATGTACAGCATCTCTGAGGGTATTGCCATGGGCATTATCTCCTATGTGGTTATCAATTTGGCTTCCGGGAAGGCTAAGGAGAAGAAAATCAGTCCGCTGGTTTATATTTTAGCCGTGTTATTTATACTGAAGTATATTGTGCTGTAAAAAGAATCATAAATCCTCCCGTCCTGCGGCATACTAAGGATGACACAGTAAAGGAGGAAGCGACATGAAGAAAGCCATAGTTTACAGGAGGGCAGTCGTTTTTTTGACGGCTGCCCTCCTGTGTGTTTGTGGGGTGGTTCTGACAGGCTGCAGCACCCCGGCGGGAGGAAAGCGGATTGTGCGTATTTCCCACGGTCAGTCCGAGGAGCATCCGGAGCATATCGGACTCTTGAAATTTAAGGAGTATGTGGAGGAGCGGCTTGGAGATAAATATGAGGTGCAGATTTATCCCAATGAGATTCTGGGAGCAGCGCAGAAAGCGATTGAATTAACGCAGACCGGCGCAATTGATTTTGTGGTGGCGGGAACTGCGAATCTGGAGACCTTCGATAAAACCTATGAGATTTTCAGTATGCCTTATTTGTTTGAGTCGGAGGAAATCTATAAATCTTTTATGAATGACCATTCGTACATGGAACGTGTGTATGAGGCAACAGATGAGTCAGGGCTTAAGGTGATGACATGGTATAATGCGGGAACAAGGAATTTCTATGCAAAAAAGCCAATTCGGACACCGAAGGATTTGAAGGGACTAAAAATCCGTGTGCAGCAGAGTCCGGCCAGTGTGGCGATGGTCAAGGGATTTGGAGCAGCGGCATCTCCCATGGGATTTGGTGAGGTTTACACAGCAATCCAGCAGGGAGTTATTGATGGGGCAGAGAATAATGAGCTGGCTCTGACTAATAATAAACACGGGGAAGTTGCAAAGTACTTTAGCTACGATATGCACCAGATGGTGCCGGACATGTTGATTGGAAACAGGAAATTCCTGGAAGATTTAAGTGCGGAAGAATTACAGATATTCAAAGAGGCGGCGCTTTTGTCCACAGAGGTGGAGCTGGCAGAGTGGGAAAAGTCCGTGATGGAGGCAAAGAGGATTGCCACTGAGCAGATGGGTGTCACCTTTATCGATGTGGACGTGAGTATGTTCCGGGATGAGGTAAAGGATCTTCAGGAGGATATGGTTCAGAAGAATCCGCGAATTGCGGAAATCTATGAACGTGCCCAGGAGGCCAACCGAAACGTACAACAGAAGAGTAATGATCCGGGTCTTAAGCCGAATCAGGAAGGAACAGAGTTTACGGTGGGAAAGGAGACAAAACAATGAAGGTACTTCATACGGTACGAGATGTTCTGATGAGAGCCATCGCTCTTGCAGCAATTGTGCTGTTCGCTTTTATGACGGTGGTGGGTACATGGCAGATTGTGTCCCGCTATGTGTTTAACAGTCCAAGCACTGTGTCGGAGGAGCTTCTTACCTACTCATTTGCATGGCTTTCTCTGGTGGCCACTACCTATGTATTTGGAAAACGTGACCACATGCGCATGGCATTTCTGGCGGATCGGGTGGGCAGGAATGCAGGAAGATACCTGCAAGCGCTGGCAGAGATGCTTTCCCTGGCATTTGCAGCAGTGGTAATGGTTTATGGGGGAATTGAAATTACCAAATTGACCATGACTCAGGTGACTGCATCGCTGCAGGTTCCCATGGGCTATGTGTATGCGATTCTGCCGGCTTCCGGTATGCTGATTGTGTATTTTAGCTTTGTGAACCTTTTAGATACTCTGGGTGGAAGGAAGGAGGGGTAAAGATGGATATTGCGCTGCTATCAGGTTTAATTATCTTTTTTGTACTGCTTACTCTTTTGCTTGCAGGAGTTCCCATTGCGGTATCTCTGGGGGTGTCCTCCATTCTGGCAATTCTTCCGATACTGGAACAGGAGGCTGCGGTAGTAACTGGGGCGCAGCGGATTTTTTCGGGCATCTCAGTGTTTTCCCTGCTTGCTATTCCGTTTTTTATTCTGGCGGGAAATATTATGAACCGGGGCGGAATTGCAGTGCGCCTTATTAATTTGGCAAAGCTGATTACCGGAAGAATTCCCGGTGCACTGGCGCACACCAATGCGGTGGCAAACATGTTGTTTGGCTCTATTTCCGGCTCTGGTACGGCAGCGGCGTCGGCCATGGGCTCTATCATCGGACCAATCGAGGAAAAAGAGGGATATGACCGGGAGTTTTCCGCGGCAGCCAATATTGCCACGGCGCCCACAGGACTTTTGATTCCGCCCAGTAATGTAATGATTACCTATTCTCTTGTGAGCGGCGGCACCTCTGTTGCAGCGCTCTTTATGGCGGGATACACCCCAGGATTTTTGTGGGGAATTGCCTGTATGATAGTAATCTTTTTTGCTGCAAAGAAAAATGGTTACAGCAGTGCAGGCGATACCATGAAGGGTCAGAAGCTTAAGATAGTGCTGGACGCAGTGCCGAGTCTGCTGCTTATTGTGGTGGTTATAGGAGGAATTATCGGGGGCATATTCACTGCCACTGAGGGTTCTGTGGTGGCGGTGGTGTACACATTGATTTTGTCCTTGTTTTTTTACCGCACCATCCGTTGGAAAGAGCTCCCGGAAATCTTTTTGGCAAGTGCTGAGATGACAGGCATTATCATCTTTTTGATAGGAGTATCCGGTATTATGTCCTGGGTTATGGCGTTTACCGGAATCCCCGGGCTGGTGGCAAACGCGCTGCTTGGTGTCAGTGAGAACAAAATCGTGATTTTCCTGATTATCAATCTGATTCTTTTGATTGTTGGAACATTTATGGATATGACGCCTGCAACGTTGATTTTTACGCCGATTTTTTTACCTGTGTGCCGTCAAATGGGTATGAATGCAATACATTTTGGAATTATGATGATTTTTAATCTCTGTATTGGCACCATCACGCCGCCGGTGGGAACTACGTTATTCGTAGGAGTAAAGGTTGGGAAGACCAGCATTGAGAAAGTGGTTCGCCCGCTTCTCTGGTATTTTGCGGCTATCTTTGTAGTGCTTATGCTGGTGACATATGTGCCTGCGATTTCCATGTGGCTGCCGTGGCTTTTGGGCTATGTAGAGTAGGCAGGCAGATTCCCGCCGAAAAGAGCTTGTGAAAATACGGAAGGTTCAGTATACTGGTAACAGCAAAATGTGTTGAGGCAGGTTATCAGGAAAGGCTGGAGCGGGTATGCTGCTGGATTGGATTCATCAAATTGATATTGCGATTTTATTATTTATTCAGGAATATGTGAGAATTGAGGCCTTGAATGGTTTTTGGACTACGGTTACATCCCTGGGAAATTTAGGGTGGTTCTGGATCATGATGGGGCTTTTTCTGCTGGTGTTTCCCAAAACGCGGAAGGCGGGGTTTACTGCCCTGTTTGCCATGGCAGTGGGGGCGCTTGTAACGAACCTGTTTTTGAAACAGGTGGTGGCACGTGTCAGACCTTATGACCGCTATGAAGAGATTATTCTGCTGGTTCTGCCTCAGAAGGATTATTCCTTTCCTTCGGGGCATACCTGTGCCGCCTTTGCTTCCGCTTTTATCTATCTGTGGAGGCTGCCAAAACCATGGGGTATGCTGGGTATCGGTTTGGCAGCGCTGATTGCATTTTCCAGGCTGTATGTGGGAGTCCATTATCCCAGTGATGTGCTGGGCGGGTTTGCTATTGGGTATCTGTCTGCCTGGTTTGCAGACTGGCGTCTGTATAGGAAAGACCTGCAAGAGCCTTCTTAAACTGAGTGCGGAACAGGAAGATGGTGAAAGTCACCGAAAAGAAATCCGAAAAAGGAGTTTTGGGGCAGAGTGAAATAGAACAAGCGTTCCTTTTGCACTTGTGCTTTTGTGGTCGGGTATGGTATAATTTGTCAGAAGCGTGTACAGTGATTTTGACCGTATGCTGTTGGAAATGGAGGAGGAAAATGGATCATTTTGAATTAATATCGCAATACCAGCCCACCGGTGACCAGCCGCAGGCAATCGAAGCATTAGTAAAAGGTTTTCAGGAAGGCAACCAGTTTCAGACACTGCTTGGCGTTACCGGTTCCGGCAAGACATTTACGATGGCGAATATCATACAGGTGTTGAACAAACCGACGCTTATCATTGCCCATAATAAGACATTGGCGGCTCAGCTTTACGGTGAGTTTAAAGAATTTTTTCCCAACAACGCGGTAGAATATTTTGTCTCCTACTACGACTACTACCAGCCGGAGGCGTATGTCCCTTCAACAGATACCTATATTGAGAAGGACTCGGCCATTAATGACGAGATTGACAAGCTCCGGCACTCGGCGACGGCTGCGCTCTCAGAGCGCAGGGACGTGATTATCGTGGCTTCCGTGTCCTGTATTTATGGCCTTGGCTCACCAATCGATTATCAGGAGATGGTGATTTCCCTGAGACCGGGTATGGTGCGGGATCGGGATGAGGTAATCCATAAATTAATTGATATTCAGTATACAAGAAACGATATGGACTTTCACCGGGGAACTTTCCGGGTGCGGGGTGATGTATTGGAGGTGTTCCCGGCGTATTCGGGAAGCGAGGCATACCGCATTGAATTCTTCGGCGATGAGATTGACAGAATTACGGAGATTGATACCCTGAGCGGGGACGCGAAGCTTCAACTGGGGCATATTGCTATTTTTCCCGCCTCCCACTATGTTGTGCCGAAAGAGAAGATACAGATGGCAACAGAGAATATTCTGGAGGAACTTAGGCAGCAGGTGTCATACTTTAAAAGTGAGGACAAGCTTCTGGAGGCACAGCGGATTTCCGAGCGAACTAATTTTGATGTGGAAATGATGCGGGAAACAGGTTTCTGCTCAGGCATTGAGAACTATTCCCGTCATCTGACATTTGGAGAGCCGGGAGAGCCGCCGTGGACGCTGATTGACTATTTTCCGGACGATTTTCTGATGATTATTGATGAGTCTCATATTACCCTGCCACAGGTGCGCGGCATGTATGCCGGAGACCGTTCCCGGAAACAGACCCTGGTGGAGTATGGTTTCCGTTTACCGTCAGCGCTGGATAACCGTCCTCTTAATTTCAGCGAATTTGAGAGCAAGATTGATCAGATGATGTTTGTGTCGGCCACGCCGGGAGCATATGAGGCGGATCATGAGCTTTTTCGCGCAGAACAGATTATCCGCCCTACCGGACTGTTAGACCCGGAGATTTCCGTGCGTCCGGTGGAAGGACAGATTGATGATCTGGTTACAGAAGTAAATAAGGAAGTGGCAGGCCATCATAAAGTTTTGATTACCACGCTGACCAAGCGGATGGCAGAGGATTTGACCGACTATATGCGGGAGGTGGGAATCAGGGTTAAGTATCTGCACTCCGATATAGACACGCTGGAGCGTGCTGAGATTATTCGTGATATGCGTATGGATGTGTTTGATGTTTTAGTGGGTATCAACCTTTTGCGTGAGGGGCTGGATATTCCGGAGATTACGCTGGTAGCTATTCTGGATGCGGATAAGGAAGGGTTCCTGCGCTCGGAGACTTCACTGATTCAGACGATTGGGCGGGCTGCGCGAAATTCTGAGGGACATGTAATTATGTACGCAGATACTGTCACTGATTCCATGAGGGTGGCAATCGAGGAGACTAACCGCCGCCGCCGGATTCAGCAAACGTATAATGAGGAGCACGGAATCACGCCCACTACAATTAAGAAAGCAGTACGTGATTTAATCGCAATTTCCAAAGCAGCAGAGCGCGATTCATCAAGGGACGAGAAGGATATAGAATCCATGAGTGTAAAGGAGCTGAATAAGCTGGCGAAGGAGCTCCAAAAGAGGATGCACCAGGCTGCGGCGGAGCTGAATTTTGAGGAGGCTGCCCATCTGAGAGACCGCATGATGGAGGTAAAGAAGATGCTTTTAGAGCTGGAGGGTTGATAGTCAGCTCTTTCCGTATTGACAATTATTATCAATAAGAGTATATTTTCCTATAAGAGAGTTGTAGTTTGCTAACTGATGAGGAGGATAAGTTTGAAACAAAGAGATAGTGGTTAGAGAAAAAATGTTTGCATAACAAAT
>CANPMS010000025.1 GCA_947575275.1 uncultured Clostridium sp.
GCTCCGAAAAGAGCCTCCAGCCCCAATCATTATCATAGAAGATCTGAATTTACAGGCTTTTCTTCATACACTCGCTAAAATTGGTATTAACCGACAGCCCCCGGCTTATAAATGATATATAAAATTATTCTCTGGTTATCTCTTTCACAAGAATCAGACTGTCACCAGGCTTCAATACTTCCGATGCCAGGTTATTCGTTGCCATGATATTGTCCACAGTGGTGTGGAACCGCTTGGCAATATCCCAAAGACTGTCATCCTCCTGAACCAGATACCCCACAACACCGGGCATCTGCTGAAGCTTTTGAGTATCCAGAGGCGCCGTCTCCGCCCGGATAATTACCTGCTGCGTGACCGGCTGCAAAATCAGCATATCCAGCATGATAACCGCCCGGATTTCTACTGTATCTCCTCCTGCCATAATAGCTGTAAGCTGCTCTACACCACTCTCCAAATACCAGATACTGTCCTTAGTAATCCCCATAGCCTCCGCCTCATAATGGAACGGCAAAAGCTCTGTAACAGATTGCACCGGACGGCTGTCATCAGCTGTCAGATATAAAAGCTTTACCTCCAGCACTCCGTCCATTACCAGGACATTTTCTCCCGCTTCCACGTTATCCAGCTTCACTGTGCCGCTGCTATGGCAAATCTGAAGAATCCGCTGATCTGTACCCAGTTCTATCTTATCCGCAATCTTACTCTTGCCGGAATTGTGCGTCAGAATCCGGTCAAAGTGAGCCTCTCCCGTTTCCATAGTAATCTCACGGTTGGTAGCATAAAGATCACTTAGCACTTCCAGCTCCTGCTCTTCATACAACCGTATATCAAGCTCTATCACCGCGTCCACATCCAGCTGGCGCATCTCCCCGTCATAATCTGGTTTTTCTTCAATATTTTTATATATCAGCCGCAGACCAATGGCAGGAATCATCTCCTCCACTGCACCTTGCATCTCCACTTCACCGGAAAACGGGATAGATTCCTCAATCCATTGGATACTGTCCCCTTCCCCCTCTCCCTCATAGACAACAAACACCAAAAGCGCCCCTTCCAGATAGACTTTTCCATCCAGAGGCCGGGTGGTGACACCATTTAACCGCATTTCCGTCCATAGCAGTCGGTCAATGGCAGGCTTGCTTCCGGACAGGGTCAGCTCCTCCTTCACCCGATGGGTGTCCTTACGCCTCAGGGCAATGGCTGCCACATCCATCTCCTTCTTGCGCGTCTCAATCTGCGGCTCCCCGCTTCCGCCATCAGAGAGATTTCCAAGTTCCACCGCTGCCTCCGCATCAAACAGGGTCTCCACCTTAACTTCCAGTGTAACAATTGCCTTGATACTCAGCTTTCGTGAGTTAATGACAGAGGCTGCCAAATCCTCCAGCTGCCAGCCTACACTCACATAATCCTTCTCCTCAAGCCCGGGCACGTTGATTGTCTCCTCAAAAGGGATTAGACCGCCCAAGGTCTGTAAGCCGCCCTCCTCCTTCCGATAAAGCACATGAAAATCCAGCTTTCCACGCACAATAAGCTTCTCACTAGATACCTTAGCAGGCTCCATCTGAATTTCCCCAGAATCCAAAATAACCTGCTCAATATCGCTCATAGTGTCTGGCACAATAAAATCATCGTCCAGGGTTATCTGTGTATTTACCTGATTTTTCCAACGATTCATATGTATATTCCGCTTCACCAGCTCCAGCATAAAAAGCACCCACCTTCACTTTCCAGATTTCATTTCGGCGAACACTGCTGCGCGCCGGAATCATCTTTTATAGAAAGTTTATGTGGATACCAGTAAAATTATGTGATGTTCTGTTCTTACAACTTCCGCTCATACTCCTCCAGGAAATGATGACGCTCTCCTCCCTTTACATACCCAATACAGGCATCCAGATTCACATTTTCCACACTTTTAAAAATATTAGTCTCAATATGTGAATTAATCTGGCGGAAATGGTTAATCAGCTCCTTCATCTCCTGCCGCTTGGAGGAATGAACCTCCTCATCCAGTGCCTGTTCCTTTGCAATTTGCTCTGTAAACCGACAAGCGCACTGTAAAAAGCGCAGATGATTATAATCCCTCCAGGCAATAATATCCTGCTCCTTCACCAGATACAGCGGCCGAATCAGCTCCATGCCTTCAAAGTTTGTGCTGTGCAGCTTTGGCATCATAGTGTTAATCTGCGCACCATAGAGCATGCTCATAAGGATTGTTTCAATCACATCATCATAGTGGTGTCCCAGGGCAATTTTATTACACCCCAGCTCCCGCGCGGTAGCATATAGATTACCCCTTCGCATACGCGCGCACAGGTAGCAGGGAGAACCACCTGCATCAGTGACTGAAGCAAAAATATCCGACTCGAAAATATGAACCGGCAGCCCCATTAACTGCGCATTCTCCTCTATCAGCCTCCGATTTGCAGGGTGATAGCCCGGATCCATAACGAGAAATCTCAGACCAAACTCCATCTTTCCGTGACGCAGAATTTCCTGCATACACTTTGCAAGCAGCATGGAATCCTTCCCGCCGGAAATACACACTGCAATATTATCACCCTCATGAATCATATCATATTCGTTCAGCGCCCTCACAAAGGGACGCCAGATTTCCTTGCGAAAGCGTTTGATAATGCTGCGCTCAATATCACAGCAGCGCCCATCTGAGGCGCTGCGGATTCCCAGTTTATTTTTCGTCTCCATCGTGTCTTTCCTGGCTGACTTGGCGTTCTGCTTTGAGCCGCGCCAGTTCCTCCTCCAATTCTTTGACCCGCCCTTCCATTTTGCAGTAATACTCCATGGTAACAGGGTTTTCCTTACTTTCAACAGGCACACCGCTCACCTTAATAGGACGCGCGGGAATTCCCACTGCAGTGGTATCATTGTCCAGCGGCTTTAACAATACCGCATTAGCCGCAATCGTGCAGTTATCGCCCACCTCAAACGCTCCAAGGATTTTTGCACCTGCACCCACTGTCACGTTGCTTCCCAGCGTCGGATGGCGCTTGCCTTTATTGAGCCCCACGCCGCCCAGGGTCACTCCCTGATAAATGGTACAGTTATCGCCCACCACCGTAGTCTCACCAATCACCACGCCACAGCCATGGTCAATCAGGATTCCATGTCCCATCTCAGCTCCCGGATGAATCTCTATTAATGTAAAAAACCGTGCAAGCTGAGAAATCAGCCTGGCAATAAAAAACATTTGATGCTTATAGAACCAATGCGCAAACCGATGCCAGATTAATGCGTGAACACCCTGGTATAAAATCAGTACTTCCAGCGCGCTGCGTGCCGCCGGATCCCGCGCTTGCACCGCCTTCACATCCAGCCATATATCCTTTAGAATCATATCATTATTCCCGCCATTCTGTTTTGTCCTATATCATACCATATGAGATGCAGGAATGACAAGTGCATTATCCCATATTATCTGGTTGACGAAAAGCAGGAGGACAGGGAGAAATACAAATACTTCTCTCTGTCCTCCTGGCTTTTACGACTGCATGACTCCCTGCCTACTGGAAGATAACAGGATTCTCAAGATATTCTGTTCGGACGACGATATACGGGTAGGACTTCTCCACCCCCACCTCTTCTCCCTTCTGCGGACCCTTCAGTTCTGTGTCAATTACGATGGCATTTTCAGTTAAATAGAGTTCTCTGACCTCAATACTGTATCCACCTGTCATCTGCTCACCATACCCCACTGCTATGTATAATCCCTGGTCATTGCTGTATGTCAGTTTAAAGGGTGCTGCCTTTTTCTCCAGCACAAGGTTCTTAAGTTCTTCTGGAAGATCTGCCTCACCAACTACTGTAAACTCTAAGTCACGGACTTTATCCAGCTCTTCCTTCTCCACACTGCAGCCTGTCAGAAACCTCACTGCCAGCGCCCAGACAAACATACCTGCAAGAATCAGCGCTTTTCCGTTCCACTTTCTCTCCATAGCATCCTCCCTATGAACGTTGATTATTACTAATCTATTCCATGAGTATGGTCATTATGACAGATTATTCCGTAGTTCGCTCATAAAAATTTTTGTGTATTGACATTTTATAGCAATCATAGTAAAATTTATGCAAAATTCATAAAATTTTAATAAAAAGGAGGTTATTATGTACTTATTGCCACAAAATGGGAAAAAAAAACAACGGCGTAGGATGAAGCATTACGGTAAAATTGTAATATCTTGTTTAGCATCCATTCTTATTACTACTCTTGTTTCACCCTCTGTTTCTTATGCCCACTATGACACCGCTTATTGGAATACCGGAACAGTGGCACAGAACAAACCTGATTGGATGAAACACTTGAACGACAATTTAACATTGAGCCAACTTTCCCTGCCAGGCACCCATGACACAATGGCACATAAGCCCAATCTGACCGGTCTTGATATTACACGTACACAAACAATGGATCTATGGTCACAGCTCGTGAGTGGAATCCGGGTATTAGATATTCGTCTACACTACGAGGACAGTGGCAAAGCATTTACGATCTACCATGGGGCGGTTCACGTAGGGTACAATCTGGATGATGTGCTGACAACAGTACAAAAATTTTTGAGAGAGCATCCATCTGAGACCGTATTGATGCGCTTGACGCAGGAAGAGTCTAGTGCAGATGATGAGCAAATGCAGACTTTATTCGACATCTATTATAATAAATACAAAGATATGTTCTATCGGAATAACTCACAGAATCCTACATTAAAAGATATGCGAGGTAAGTGTGTTATCCTTTCTGATGTATTGTCCTTAAATTCCTATGGTATCAGTTGTAGAGATATCAATACACAAGATGACTATTACCTTGGCTCAAACTGGGATCTGTACGCAAAATGGGAAAAAATCAAAAACCAGATTAATCAGTCAGATCAATCTAATAATTCTGTTCTTTATATGAACTATTCGAGTGGATCGGGATGGGTATTTCCCTATTTTGTCGCAAGCGGACACAGCGATCCGGGAACAGGGTCAGATCGCTTATCTACTATTTTGACAGAGCCGGCGTTCCATGACTACTATCCCGATTTTCCTCGAGGCTCTTCCTTTGGCGGTATGGCAACCATTTATTTTGAGGGCGCTAACACACTGACAGCAGACTACTTGGTCAATAATCGCATAGGCTATTGTGGAATGGTTATGGCGGATTTTCCAGGGCAGCGTCTGATTGACGCTATTATCAACTGCAATCCATTTGCTGTGACCCTGTATGAGGATGGAGACTATGGCGGGAATAATATTAGCCTTTCAGAGGGCACAACCACTTACTCAGAATGGAATCCTGTCAGGAATGATACGGTTTCGTCAGTGAAGGTAGCGAATGGATATCGGGTTACACTCTATGAACACGGCGACCGCACGGGAAAATCCTTGGTTCTAACCTCAGATACCAATTGGGTAGGCAATAATTTTAATGATATGTTCTCGGCAGCGGTTGTTGAGAAAATAGACCAGAGTGAATATCCTGTCATTCTCTATAAAGAGGCATACTTTGGTGGAGAGTGGATTGGTCTTTTTGAAGGAAAAAGCGATGCCAATGACTGGGGGCATGGCTGGAATGACGCGGTTTCATCCATTAAGATAGCGCCTGGATATAGCGTTACAATCTATGAACACAGCAATTTTCAAGGAACAGCTTTGGCCATGGGCGGAAGTTCTGGCTGGTTAGGAGAGTTTGGGATGAATGATATGATTTCCTCAATTGTTATTAAGAAAACAAACTGACTACTATAAGGCGGTCTTGTTGGTGCAAAACAAGACCGCCCGTTTGTCAAAAGTAAGGAAACATAAAAAATGTTGCGCTCTGCGCCCAACTGGGTCGAATCACCCCATAAACAAAAGCAGGCGTTGACTTAATTGCCCAGCGCCTGCTTTTATTTACAGTCTAAACGGAAAATCCTAAAAGATTTTCCATCATTTATTGGTATACCGTTACAGATAGATTTTATCCCCTTACTCCTGATCATCCTTGCTGCAGATTGCCAGCCTGTGCTGATATTTCTCCCTGGTAGCAAGACCGCCGCGAATATGGCGCTCAGACTTATTTACATCAAGAACAATCCTTGCCTGTGCTGCCAAGGACGGATTAATGTTCTCCAGACGATCTGTTACGTCTTTATGTACAGTACTCTTGCTGATTCCAAACTTCTTTGCTGTCTGTCTGACTGTGGCATTATGGTCTATGATATAATTGGCGATTGCCACGGCCCGCTCTTCGATATATTCCTTCAAGGTATTCCCCTTCAGAACGTTTTTTACATCATATGAGGACGTTTATCAAATTATACTCGGGGTTTTATCGATTCACAATTTCACTGCTTTCTGCAATAAGCAAAAGCGCCCCGCAGCCAAACTGACCCGAGACGCTTGCACCCAAAAATATTATGAACGATTACTCTCCAAATACGTTTCTGTAATCTACCTGGAACTTTTCAATTCCCTGATCCGTCAGCGGATGCTTTACCATCTGCAGAATCACAGAATAAGGCACTGTGGCAATGTCTGCTCCGGCTGCAGCACAATTAACCACATGAATCGGGTTACGCACACTGGCCGCAATCACTTCCGCTCTAATGTCATACATCTGGAAAATTTCCATAATCTCCTGAATCAGGCTGATACCCGGCATGGAAATATCATCCAGCCGTCCCAGGAATGGCGACACATAAGCGGCTCCTGCTCTGGCAGCCAGCAGCGCCTGCGCAGCGGTAAATATCAGAGTGACATTTGTCTTAATTCCCTCTGCAGACAATACCTTTGTAGCCTTTAAACCTTCCACTGTCATAGGAATCTTCACTACCATATTGGGATGAATCGCTGCAATCGCCCGTCCCTCTTCAATCATCCCCTCTGCATCCACGGTAGTGGCTTTTACCTCGCCGCTAATAGGACCATCTACAATACTGGTAATCTCCCTGATTACCTCCTCAAAATTCCTCCCCTCCTTTGCAATCAAAGACGGGTTGGTGGTAACGCCACAGATAACTCCCATATCATTTGCTTTTCTAATGTCCTCAACATTTGCTGTATCTAAAAAAAACTTCATGTCACTTCCTCCTATATAGATTCCAAAAAATTTTCTTCCAAACATTCATAGTATGACTGAATCGTTCTGTATCCTCTATCCGTTCTGTACTCCTTGCAGGAGGATAGATTCAGCAGCAAAGCTTTCATCCCGCAGGCTGTGGCCCCTTCTGCATCTCCTTCAGGACTGTCGCCTACAAACAGGCACTCCCCAGACGCCAGACCACTTTTTACCCTGCACAGCTCAAAAAATCTCCGATCCGGCTTTTCCACACCCGCCTCCTCACTGGTCACAATCCAGTCAATAAAAGACGAAACACCCAGACGTTCCAGCTTTCGGTACTGTACCAGCGCAGTCATATTGGTTCCCACTGCCACGGAAATTCCCCTTTCCTTCAGAACGCTCATCCATTCCAAAAGACCCGGATATGGCTGCATCTTTTCCAGGACAGTATCCCAATACAGATGGTATAACTCCTGCGCAAAGGGGAATAAAGGCTGCTCCAGCTCCTCCAGCATACACTGAATCCGAATCAGCCGGTTGTGGACTGACGCACAAGAATACCCCAGCCTCTCTTTCATGATCTGACCTGCTTTCACAATGGTATGCCGAAAGGTATCCCCATCTATGCCCATATGTTTCAAGACATATTGTTCCATTGCGTCCATGGCCGCACGATTACATGCTTCATAATCGTACATCGTCCCGTCTATATCGAATATAACTGTGCCTATCACAGCCTCTTTCCTCCTCTCCGTAAAATACAGCCTTGTGCAGACACTTCCTCAGCCCCAGCTATTTCTGACCATAATAAGCATTCGCGCCATGTTTTCTCTGGTAATGCTTGTCCTGAAGCTCCTGGGGCGCCGGCTCTGCCTTGGGATTAATCAGCTCACATCTGGCCGCCATCTTGGCCACCTCTTCCAGCACCACTGCGTTATGCACTGCCTCCATCGCATCCTTCCCCCAGGCAAACGGTCCGTGATTTTTGCACAGACATGCGGGAACAGCCATATATTCTCTGTTCTTAAAGTGCTCTACAATTAGAAGTCCTGTGTTCCTCTCATATGCACTCTCAATTTCCTCTTTAGTCAGACATCTTAAACAGGGGATTTCACCATACATATAATCTGCATGAGTGGTACCATAGCAAGGGATTCCTCTGCCCGCCTGCGCCCAACTGGTAGCCCAGCTGGAATGGGTATGAACGATTCCTCCCATCTTCGGAAATGCTTTATACAATTCCAGATGGGTAGCTGTATCAGAAGACGGCCGATAATCTCCCTCAACCTGATTTCCCTCCAAATCCATCACTACCATATCCTTTGGGCTCAGCTTGTCATACTCTACCCCGCTGGGCTTTATTACAAACAATTTGCTCTCCCGATCAATCGCACTCACATTTCCCCACGTGAATGTCACCAGACCGTACTTGGGAAGCGCCATATTTGCCTTATATACTAATTCCTTCAGTTCTTCCAGCATATTCTGTTCTCCTTCTGACAGGCTCGCCTACGGCCGAAGTGTATACATTGCCACTTCATTGATTTCTCTGTTGGTAGCAATCATCACATCATTTCCGTTATGATTATACTTCCATATATTCGCAGGACCGCATCCGCTGTCAAGCACCTGTACCTGGTATTCTTGTGCCTCCCTGTTCCATGTAAACGCCAGCAAATTCCGTTCTCCCTCCCGATGCCCGATTACTACCGTCGGTCTGCCGCACAGCATTCCTCCAAAAAGAGCATGGGTGAAACTTGCAGGTTTTCCATAGTCATAAACTTTCTTATATGTGCCATCCTGTTTCTTGTAAATACTGATATTATCTCCATGAAACGGAGACAGCACTGCCAGTTCTTTCTCTCCATCCTCATCCAAATCCACCAGCACTGCGTCACTGGCCGGAGTATCAAGAAACTGTTTAATCTCCCAGTTGTCCTCAGGATTCTGCGGGGGAATAAACTGATACACCCCGTTCTCCGCAGAAATGACTGCAGTCTCTACTCCATCCTCATCCACCTGGTAGTATCCATGGTTTTTCAGCATATTATCCTTAATTACCTGTAATTCAAGCTGATGCTCCTCATCAAACCCGCTTAAATCATCCGGCAGCACTGCTGCATAAACCTTCCCCGGCATAGACCAGTCATCTTTATATTCATGACCTGATTTCAGAGCACATGCAATCAGATAACGAACTCCGTTTCTCTCTAAAATATCAAAGCGGTGCACATGGGGCAGCGCTGCCAGAGTACGAATCTGCCAATTTCCTTTCTCCACCGGAGTCACAATCACAATCTTTGCCTCTTTTGAATCATTGGGCGAATAGAACTTATGAGTGGCAAGAAACTGCCCGTCACTGCCCGGCACCTGCACCATCGTCATGACACCGCCCGGCTCACTCCAGACGGTATCCTCCTCATTTCCATCTAAATCAAAAAGCAGACATCTGTCCACCTTCTCTGCCGCCACCAAAAAATGATCTTTCCCTGCGTAATGCAAGGGTGCAATGGAATAGCATTTTGTCAGCTCCCCAATTACTTTTTTTTCAACTTTCATGTGGATCCGTTTATCTCCTTTCCAGCTGATTTCTGATTAGTATAAATTCAGAATCTTTGTCATCCTCCGGTTGGCATCCAGAAGGTCATTCTTCCACTGTGGGTTTCCTGTATACCAAAATTCCGTGACAAATTTCCTTACTCCCAGCCCCCATGCCTCTCGGATCGCTTCCTCAAAATTCACATGACCCTCACCAAACGGAATTTCACGGAAATGACCTGGCTTCGTCTCTTTTAAGTGCATGGCAACCAGATGTCCCCTGCCTGTGCAAAGATCATCCAACACATTGGTTCCATAGTCTTTTGCTGCATTCGTGATATTGCCGATATCAGGATAAACATTCAAATACATGGACGAAACCTGGTTCACATACTGCATAGCCTTCTCTACCGTATTCATAAATTGGGTTTCCATCGTCTCAAACCCAAGAACCACACCTGCGCGTGCTGCCAGCTCTGTCGCCTTTTTCAAATTCTCCAGAAAATACAATTTTGTATCCTCACCCGGCTCCTCATAATATACATCATATCCCGCAAGCTGAATAATCCTCACACCCAAATCATCCGCCAGCTGAATGGCTTTTTCCATAATTTCCATTGCCTTTTGACGAACCTGCGGATCACGGCTGCCCAAAGGATACTTGCGGTGTCCGCTCAGGCACATGGTACGTATGGGAATTCCCACAATCTGCATCAAATCAGCCATCCACAGACGCTCACTCCGGGACATATCCAGACGCTGCAGCTTTTCTTGTGTTTCATCAATGCTGATTTCCACAAAATCAAACCCGGCCTCTTTTGCTGCCTCCAGTTTCTCCTTCCAGTCCAGCTCCCCAGGCATTGCTTTCTCATATAAGCCAAGTGTGTACGCTCTCACCATAATCTGCCTCCATACTTTTATATAAGGAATGTTTCTTTTAAAAATCCCCCCTGCACACCTGATAGACCTGAACGCCTTTTTCTCTCATAGCGTCTAAAGCCTCCCGGGGCGCCTGTTCATCCGTAATCAGCGCCGTAATCTTCTCCACCGGACAGCTCATAAAGCTGCTGCTTTTACCGATTTTGGTATGATCCGCCAATACGTACACCCCCTTTGATGCGTGGTCAATCATCATTTCATTAATGCTCACTTCATTAAATACTTCTGTGGTCATGCCAGCATCCGCACTGATTCCAGAGCATCCTACAAATGCCTTTTTTGCATAAATGGGCTGCAGATTCCGAAGCGCAAAGTCCCCAACCATTGCATCCTTTGGATGACGCAGTTCTCCACCTGTCAGTACTACGTTCACACCTTGAGGACGCTCATAGCCGAGGGCCTTGCCATTATTGGTTATCACTGTTACATTATCACACTGGATATATTCCAAAATCTGCAGTGCATTCCAACTGGTATTAATAAAAAGGGTGTCACCAGGAAGCACAAAACGGGCTGCATATCTGGCTATGAGCCTGCGGTATATTTGAACTTCATCCGGGGACTCCAGAGCAGACACTGCCCCTCCATAAACACGAATCAGGAGCTTCTGTTCCTCCAGATACTGGAGGTCCCTGCGAATCGTAATCAGGGACACTCCAAATATCTGTGCCAGCTCATCCACTCTCACTGTGGGATTCTTCTGCATCATTTCAATAATACGGTTTCTGCGGTTATCCACACAAGCTCGCTCTCTTTTCATTATCCGCACCCCTTGTCACCGTAATATTTTACACGCTTTTGTCTCCTCACCTATTCGATGATTCCATTCTCCCGCATCTTATCCTCCATCTCCTGGGCAGACATGATGTTGCGCAATCCGATAACAATTGTGCCTTTCGCCTGTGCATCCTTAAACATAGACATAAAATTCTGTGCACAGAATACCACATCAAACTGACCGGCAGCAGTCTTCCCCTCAGAAAGTGCACAGTGATGCACCTTGGACGGTTTAATCCCCACTTTGTCCAGAACCTTGGTCATCGTCATTTTCATCATTAAGCTGGAACCTGCTCCATTTGCACAACATACTAAAAAGCTCATATTGTCCTTTGCCATAGCAGTAAACCTCCTCTATTAATTCTCTTTCATCTGCTTATAAGCTTCATAATCTTCCGTCATCAGGAAATATCCCTTTTTATCCATATGATACTGAATCTGAGGAATTGCCAGCAATGCAATGACCACGATAGCCACGCCCGCATAGCTTAAGAACTTCATCAGCGTAGTCATTACCGGCCAAACCACAGCCCAGTCCCACATACCAAGGTATCCGCCGTAAGCCGCCATGCCTACCCAGCCTGCAATAAGAGCAGAGCCGAATACCTGGCAGATACCGGACAGGAACGGTAAAATCAGAGCTGCCTTGATGCCGCCCTTTTCATTGGCAAATACGGCAATCGTTGCATTATCAAAGAATACCGGAACGAATCCACAAATCACAAGCACTGGACTCTGAAGTACAATCAGGGCTACAATTGCCAGAATCTGGCCTGCAAATCCGGCTAAAAATCCAAGCGGTACCGCATTGGCGGAACCGAATCCAAATACCACTGCGCAGTCAACACCCGGAAGGGAGCCAGGAAGCAGTTTGTCTGCAATTCCCTGGAAGGATGCAGTCAGCTCCGTTACGAAGGTTCTTACACCAAGCTGCAAAATCGCCAAGTACACAGAGAAATTTAAACAGGTCTGAATCACATAGAAAACCATGCTGGCGCCTTTTTTTAAGAAGCCTTGCTCTGTCAGATAACCGCGTCCTAAAATGCACAGAATGGAGCCGAAAAACAAAATCATCAGGATAGAAGTACACACCATATTTTCATTGAAAATAGACATAAATCCCGGCAGCTCAACGTCATCAATCTTTTTAATTTCTTTTCCATCCTCTTTCTTGCCAAAAAACTTCTCTGCCATCCAGGTGTTAAGCGCCACTCCGAACATCTGCTGGTGAGCCAGACAGAAGCCTGCACCGTCCGTCAATTCCTGGCATGGTCTGATGGTCAGGTTTGAGCCGACTGCCCAGTAAGCTCCCAGAACCAACGCCATAACCACCAACAGGCTGATATTATTATTAATAAGGAACGGACATGCAAACAGAATCAGCCAGTATGCGGTAGCAGCCTGCTGAACCTGCACATGACCTGTGGTGAACAGCGCGCGCAGCTTCGTAACCTTCCTGAAACGTACCAGAAGGATATTTACGATAAACGCAATCAGCAGCAAAATCATAACATTGCCAAAGCCTTTACCAAACACTTCCTCCACGCCGGCAGTAACCGCATTCTGCCCAAAATACGGGTCAATAACCATTGCATCGATATCAAACCGGTCTTTCAAGCCCACAAGCACCGGACGGAAGTTACTCACCAGGCCGCTGGAACCCACTGTCAAAATCAAATAGCCTACGATTGCTTTAATCACGCCTGCCAGCACATCGTACCATGGCTTCTTCAGCAGGATATACCCAATCATAACAATCAGGCCAATCATAAAAGCCGGCTGCTGCAGCACATTTACTGCAAAATACTCCCATCCCCTCATTAACATTTCCATACTTATACCTCCTTATCCAACAGGTTAGTTATTATCCATACAAGTCTTTTGGATCCTCAAAAGATCCTCCGGCGACTCGGCCTTTAAAAGCTCCTCCATTACCCTTTCGTTCATCAAAAGCTCAGAAAGCTTTGTCATATTCTCCAGGTGCTGATCCGGATTACAGGAAGCCAGCGTAAAAAACAATTTTGCATCCTTTTCCGGATTCCCCGGCTCAAAGCTGACCGCTTTATCCAGCTTCATGAATCCAATGGCAGTCTTATGAACTCCCTTTGCACATTCCTGGCAATGGGGCATTGCCACATTGGGCATAATCACGATATAGGGGCCATATTTTTCCACACAGGCAATAATATCTTCTTTATAATTGCCCTCCACGGTCCCGTCAGCCTCAAGTGATTCGCAGCTCATGCGGATTGCCTCTCTCCAGTCAGATGCCTCTTTTGCAAACTTATAATGATGTGATTCCACAAATTCTTTTAGCATATTTTTTGTCCCTCCCCAAATACTGCCGGTTACAGACAGGAGCGGAACGGAATGTTCTGAGGCGCCTCAAAGCAATCCTCAAAGCCCCTGCGGTGGTGATATGCTTTCTTATCCTTATCGGTAGGATAAACATACTTTCCGCCAACTTCCCAGAAAAACGGATGGAATTGATAATCCAGCCGATCCTTCTTCATGTCGTACAACACCCGGATTTCATTAATATCTGCCATAAAATTGGTCCATACGTCATAATGTATGGGAATCACCACCTTACACCTGAGCGCTTCTGCCATCCGCAGAATATCGCAGGACGTCATCTTGTCTGCCATTCCCACTGGATTCTCTCCATAAGAGCCGAATGCCACATCCACATCGTAATCTTTTCCATGCTTGGCAAAATAAATGGAGTAGTGGGAATCACCGCTGTGATAGATATTGCCGCCCGGAGTCTTAACCAGATAGTTTACTGCCTTATCATCCATATCCGTTGGACAAATACCTGTCAGCTCTTCCCTGTCCGGTCCGGTGGAATCGGTAGTTACCAGACAAGTCCTGTCAAAGGAATCAAGAACAACAATCTCCACATCCTTTATAGTGATGGTATCACCAGGACGCACCGTGATGCAACGGTCTTGGGGAACTCCCCATTTAATCCAGGTCTCAACTGATTTTTTCGGCCCAATAAACGGAACCGGAACTTCCTTTCCATCTTTATCCACAGTAGTCATTCCGCTCTTGATAACGTGCGCCGCATACTCAGCGCTCATATGATCCTGATGGTAATGAGTTGCCAGCACTGCATCTACCTGCTTAATGGCAAACGGATCAATCACAAACGGAACAGCTCTTAAGTTCGGCTGCATGTTTCTGGCTCCGCACATATTGGCCATCTGATGTCCCACTGCCATCTTTCCGTCACCATGGGTGCGCTTTCCGTTTCCGCACCAAAGATCAATGGTCAGATTGCAGCCTCCTGGGGTCTTAAACCACATTCCTGTGCATCCAAGCCACCACATTGCTACCGTTCCCGGCTTCACCTCCTCACTTTCAATTTCCTCGTTGAGCCATGTGCCCCACTCCGGAAACGTGCTCATAATCCAGGATTCGCGAGTTGTTTCACTCACTTTACTCATAGTGCCCTCCTTTTTATGACTTTTTTTATGCTCGTTTTGTTCCATAGACTAATAATAACATTTTTGTTATTATTTTACAATCTGTTTTTATGACCGATTTGTATTTTTATGTTCATTATATACAATTTTCGCTCTTATTTTAACCTTTTTGTGCAACTTTTATTTATTTTGTTTAATTTGATATTTTAAATATCTTTAATTTTAACATTTATTTAATTTCCATTTTTATGTTCAAATTGATGCTAATTCTCAAAATTCGTAGTGTTTCGAGTATTTTCGAGGAGGCAATCTTCTATTAAAAAGTACAATATTCAGGCTGTACTTTATTCTACATTGCAGTCGATGCCTTCCCGTGTTATAATCAAACGAAACGGATATACATAAGGAGGATAATAATTATGACATCTGGACAGATTGGAATTATCATATCCACTATCGCCTATCTGGCACTGATGGTGTATGTGGGATTCTATTTTAGCAAAAAAGGCAGCGGCAGTTCTGCTGACGAGTTTTATCTGGGGGGGCGAAAATTAGGACCGCTGGTCACTGCCATGAGTGCAGAAGCTTCCGATATGAGCAGCTGGCTTCTTATGGGATTGCCGGGGGTTGCCTATTTGACCGGAATCTCCGATGCCGGCTGGACTGCCATCGGTCTTGCTGTTGGAACTTACTTAAACTGGCTGATTGTGGCAAAGCGTCTCCGCCGCTACTCTATCGCCTGTAATGCGATTACAATTCCAGACTTCTTTTCCCGCAGGTACCGGGATAAGAAAAATATTCTGATGTGTATCGCCGCTGTCGTAATCCTGATTTTCTTCATTCCTTATACAGCCTCAGGCTTTAAAGCAGTCGGAACTTTGTTCAGCAGCCTGTTTGGGGTAAATTACCACGTAGCGATGGTTGCGGGCGCAGCAGTTATTGTGGGTTATACGATTCTGGGCGGCTTTATGGCAGTATCCACCACCGACTTAATCCAGAGTATCGTCATGAGTATTGCTTTAGTCATTATTGTGTTTTACGGAATCCACGTTGCCGGCGGCTGGAGCTCTGTGACGGACAATGCAAAATCCCTTGCCGGTTATCTTTCCATGACACAGATGCACGATACGGCTGCCAACACTTCCACTCCTTACAGTCTTATCTCCATTTTCTCCACCATGGCATGGGGACTTGGCTATTTTGGAATGCCCCATATTCTGCTGCGCTTTATGGCGATTGAGGACGAAAACAAACTGCCTCTCTCACGGCGTATTGCGTCAATTTGGGTGGTGATTTCCATGTTTGTGGCAATTCTGATTGGCATTATCGGGTGTGCTGCTTCCGTAACCGGCGCAATCCCCTTATTTACCAGCAGTGCAGAGTCTGAGACTGTTGTCATCCACTTTGCGAACCTTTTAGGGCAGAGCAACCTGGCGCTGGCTCTGATTGCCGGTGTAGTCCTGGCAGGCATTCTGGCATGTACCATGTCCACCGCCGACTCCCAGCTCTTAACCGCTGCTTCCGGTGTGTCTCAAAATCTTCTGCAGGATTTCTTAAAGATTAAAATGGACACAAAAACCTCCATGCGGACGGCAAAGCTCACCGTTCTGGGGATCGCGGTTATCGGGGTGATTCTGGCATGGAACCCGAACAGTTCCGTCTTCACGATTGTATCCTTTGCCTGGGCAGGCTTTGGCGCTGCATTTGGCCCTATTATGCTTTTTTCCCTGTTCTGGAAACGTACCAATTTCCAGGGTGCACTTGCCGGTATGATTACAGGCGGCATCATGGTATTTGTATGGAAGTACGGTGTGCGCCCCTTAGGCGGCGCATGGAATATTTACGAGCTTCTGCCGGCATTCATTATATCCAGTGCTGCTATCATCATTATATCTCTGGCAACTGCACCACCATCCAGAGAAATTTGCCAGGAATTTGATTCCATTGGAAAATAAAAACACAGACTTCATAAAATGGGTGGGAAAGCCACGTCGTGGCTTTCCCACCCATTTTATTCCCCATCCCGCTTTCCACTCATAGTCTGCTGAACAATACTTTCCATTATATCTGCCGAAAGCATGCCCGGCACATAACCAAACACATTTCCGTCCCTGTCGATCATAAACGTGGTCGGGTAAGAGTAAACACCATATGCGGCGAACAGACTGCCGTCCGTATCCATTAGGACTGGATAGGTATATCCATTTTCCTCCATAAACTCGGCAATTCCTGCCTCATCTGTCTCCTGTCCAAGATTTGGAGCTGCTACACCGAGAACGATCAGCGCATTGTCACCCTCCCTGTCATAGGTCTCATAAAGCTTCTGAATATCCGGCATTTCCCCACGGCAAGGAGGACACCAGGTCGCCCAAAAATTGAGGAAAATGGTCTTTCCCTTGTAATCTGCCAGTGTGTGAGTATTTCCAAACTGATCCTTCAACTCAAAATCAATCGCAGGAGGCAGAGCCGATTCTTCTATATCCGGTGTATCTGCATTTTCCGGCTTTGCAGCGGCTTCTTTCGAAGCCTGTGTTTCCACTCCACTCTGTTCCGTCCCATACTGTTTTTCAGTCACACGGGACAGGTATCCAGTCACACCATTCATCGTTCCCGTGAACATCATAAGTCCCATAACAATCATCAATATCCCGCCAATCTTCACGGTATACTGAACCATGCTGCGGTGCTTTTTAAAAAACTCCAGAACTGAGGTAGTAAATAACCCCACCGCCAGAAATGGCAGCACAAAGCCCAGCGTATACACACCAATCAGCACAAAACCCATACTCCTGGTTGCTGCTGACGCGGCCATCAGCAGTACGCTGGTAAGCGCAGGTCCAACGCAGGGCGTCCACGCAAAGCTAAAGGTAAAACCCATTAAAAATGCCGCAACCGGCGACATCGCCAGCTTATCCATGGACAGTGTAAAGCGGCGCTCACTGCCCAGCACATTCGAGCGTCCAAACAGCCCCAACTGATAAAGTCCAAACAAAATTACGAGAATACCGCCAATCCTGGCAAACAATACCTGTTTCTCATTCAGAAAAGAACCAAGCGCGGAAACGCCCAGCCCCAGAAAAAAGAAGGCAAAGCTGACTCCAATCACAAAAAACAGTGTATGAAGCATAACTTTTCCTTTTTTATAATAAATTCTTCCATCCTCTCCCCGCACACCCGTGCCGCCGGAAAGGTAGCCCATATACAGCGGAAGAAGCGGTAGCACGCAAGGTGAGAAAAAGCTCAAAAGTCCCTGAAAAAACACTGTGAGCGCAGGTACGCTCGTATCTAATGAAAATCCCATATTATTATCCTCTCTTTTTGGCGGAGCTTGGCTTTTCATTGCCGCTCCGGATAGATCAATGCAATTAATCACATTGTATGAATTCTTCCCATAAGTGTCAAGCTATTTTTTCCCTCCAAAAAGATTCCATTTTTCTGTTTTTCCTGTATAATAAACTTGTATAAGACAAGTTTCCCCTTCTTTTAAGGAGATTTTTATGACAGACAGTATTTTCCTGAGTATGGTACTGAATATTGGTCTTCTGGTTCTGATTGCCACAGTGCTGACCAAGCTCCCCGTGGTGCGCACCCTTCTGCTGGATGAGGCCCATTCTGTGGCGGGACGTATTTCTTTGTCCGTTATCTTTGGTGTGGTCAGTATTCTGTCAACTTACACGGGTACCAATGTTCAGGGAGCTATCGTCAATACCCGTGTGATTGGTGTGCTGGCTGCCGGTCTTTTGGGCGGTCCCTCTGTCGGGATCGGAACTGCCGCTATTGCCGGTATCCACCGCTACCTTTTTGACATCGGAGGCTTTACTGCTGTATCCTGCGCGCTGTCTACTTTTGCAGAAGGCATGCTGGGAGCCTTTTTTTCCCGTTATTTCCGCAGAGGACAGTGGGACAACATAGGAATCTTCTTTCTGACGGCTGCCTCCGAAGTTATCCAGATGCTGATTATTCTTTTCATTGCAAAACCCTTTGCCGATGCCTTGCTTCTGGTAAAAACCATTGCCGCTCCCATGATTCTTCTGAATTCCTTAGGAATGGTAATCTTTATCGCCACCTTTAATGTAGTATTTATGGAAGAAGACAATGAATATTCCCACAGGATACATCAGGCATTTCAGGTGGCAGAGCAAAGCCTTTCCCATCTGAGAAAAGGTCTGCGGAGCCTGGAGCATATGGAGGAAACTGCAAAGCTGATTTTCCAGTCCTCTCGCTGTTCCTGCATCATGATTACTAACACTACAAGAATCATCGCTTCCGTATCAGCTCCAAAGGAAGCTGCCCTGTTTTCCCTGCACCAGATTCCACAACCGGCGTTGGATGCCATGGAGCAAAAGACAGTTACCCTGACTACAACCAGCGAGCGGGATTCCCGCCTTTCACCCATTTTGAAAAATCATGTTTTAATCGCTGCTCCGCTCATTGAGCTGGAACAGCCTGTGGGGTGCCTTATTATGGCATCAAAACGCCAATGGCATTCTCCCAACTCCAACGTGACCTTTTTAAAAGAGCTGGCACTTCTGTTCTCCACTCAGCTTGAACTGGCAGATTTGGATTACCAGCATCGGCTCCGAAAGAAAGCAGAATACCGGGCACTCCAGTCCCAAATCAACCCTCATTTTCTCTACAACGCGCTAAATACCATTGCCAGCGTCTGCCGGGAAAATCCAGATCGGGCCCGGGAGCTTCTGCGTACTCTGGCCTCCTACTACCGCCAGGCTCTGGAAAACGAACGTTACATGGTCAGCCTTGCCACAGAGCTTTATCACGTGATGAACTACCTGGAGTTAGAAAAAGCGCGTTTTGAGGAAAAACTCCAGGTGGAAATTCTGATTCCGGAGGAACTGCACTGCATGGTTCCGTCTTTTATCCTTCAGCCTCTGGTGGAAAATGCCATTCGCCACGGTGCAGACAGCAACGGCAACCGCTATGTCTGTATCCGGGCAGGACAAGAGAAAGAAGGAATCCGGATTGAAGTAATGGATCACGGTTGCGGTTTTGACCGGCTGGCTATTGAGCGGCTCTATTCCGAAGAGAAAAAGGAACGGGGCATTGGTCTGGGAAATGTTCACAAGCGGCTTAAAAGCATTTACGGGGAATCCGGCGGTTTGTGTATCTGCAACCTGGAACAGGGCGCCTCCGTGTCATTTTTGATCACTCCGTCGCCCACAGCTGATTTACTGGCAGATGAAGATGATAATCCTATATGAACCATATCAAAATAACAGGAGAAAAAAATGAAAATTGCAGTTGTAGACGATGAGAGACCAGCAAGAAGTGAATTGAAGCATCAAATCCTTGAGATTTTGCCGGAGGCAGAATTATATGAAGCAGACAGCGGAACCTCTGCTCTGGAACTGTTTGGAAGAGACCACTTTGATATCCTGTTTCTGGATATTAACTTAAATGATATTAACGGAACTACCCTGGCCGGCATTGCTCAGCGCATCATGCCACAGGCAAAGATCATCTTTGCCACAGCCTATTCCGAATACGCTGTAAAAGCATTTGAGCTGGGTGTGGATAATTACATTTTAAAGCCCTTTGATCCGGAGCGTCTGAAACATGTGCTGGAGCGGTGTATCAGGAACATGACGTCCACGGAAACCATGTCCTCCTGCGCACGTCTGGCTGTCAACTCCAACCGAAAGACCATCTTCCTTGACATTGATCAGATTGTGTATATCGAAACTTCAGGGCGCTGCTGTACCATTCATACACGAGTTGGAGATTTTACGGAGAATCTGCTGCTGGGTGAATATGAGAAAAAGCTTACCCCCTACGGTTTTTTCCGCATACATAAAAGCTATTTGATTCACGTTAATTCTGTGGCAGAGCTATTCCCGTGGGCAAGCAACAGCATCGCTCTGAAAATGCGCGGTTTTGAGAAGGACATTCTTCCCGTCAGCCGTGATAAGGTTCGCCAGCTTCGTCAACTTCTCAAGCTTTCGTAAAACACATGAGGACAAGAGAGTTTCGCCAGTGGAACGCTCTTGTCCTCTACGGTTTATTCTTTTATTTCTACCGTTTATGCAAAAAACATTCTATTTCCCCTCAATTTTTGTATAATATGCTTATAAATATCACTTTCACAAAAGGAGGAGTTGTATGATTAGCTTTTTTGGTTGTATGGCATTACTAATTATCGGATTTTTCCTATATGGAAAATTCACGGAAAAGGTCTTTGGACCTGACCAGCGTCTTACTCCCGCAATTACAATGAAGGACGGAACTGATTACGTTCCCATGGGTACTGCACGCATCTTCCTGATCCAGCTCTTAAATATTGCTGGGCTTGGTCCGATATTCGGCGCACTGGCCGGAGCTGCATGGGGCCCCAGCGTATTTCTGTGGATTACGTTTGGAACCATTCTCGGCGGAGGCGTCCATGACTACCTGATTGGCATGATGTCCATGCGCCACAAGGGAGCCAGCGTTTCCGAGCTTACAGGAACCTACCTGGGCAACGGTATGAAGCAGGTTATGCGGATATTTTCCGTAGTTCTTCTGGTTCTGGTGGGCGTTACCTTCTCAACCGGTCCTGCAAACCTGCTGGCTATGCTTACTCCACAGGTTCTTGATGCCAAATTCTGGCTGGCAGTTGTGCTGATATACTATTTTGTCGCTACCTTTGTTCCGATTGATAAAGTAATCGGAAAGATTTATCCGATTTTCGGTATCTGCCTGATTGTAATGGCGGTTGGCGTAGGCGGCTCCATTGTTCTGGGTGATTATACGATTCCTGAGATTACCCTGCAGAATCTGCATCCGGCAAACACCCCCATCTGGCCGACCATGTTTATCTCCGTTGCCTGTGGAGCCATCTCCGGCTTCCACGCTACTCAGTCTCCGCTGATGGCGCGCTGTATGCAGGATGAGCGCAACGGACGCAAGGTATTTTACGGCGCAATGGTAGCCGAAGGTATCATCGCTCTTATTTGGGCAGCGGCAGGCGTGGCATTCTACAACGGCACCGGAGGTCTGTCTGAGGCGTTAAAAGGCGGTCAGGCCAATGTAGTTTACGAAATTTGTTTCAAGACTATGGGAGGCGTTGGAGCAGTGATTGCCATGATTGGCGTAATCGCATGTCCTATCTCCTCTGCCGATACGGCTTACCGCAGTGCCCGCCTCACCCTGGCTGACTGGTTCAAATATGACCAGAAGCCTATTAAAAACCGCATGATTTTGACGGTTCCGCTGCTTGCCGTGGGAGCAATCCTGACCCAGATTGACGTGCAGGCAGTATGGAGATACTTCTCCTGGAGTAATCAGACTCTTGCTATGATTTCCCTGTGGGCTGCAGGCGTGTACTTATTCCGCCGTAAGCGGTGCTACTGGATTGCTGTTCTTCCCGCAACCTTTATGTCAGCAGTGTCGTCCACCTATATCCTGATGGCACAGGAAGGCTTAAAACTTTCGACAGCTATCGCTTATCCGGCTGGTCTTATATTCGCTGCTGCATGTTTCGGAATCTTCGTGTACACCTGTATCCTGGGTAAAGGAGCAAACTGTACTGCACCGGCTCCAGAGGAAGAAGCTTCAATGCCCAATTCCGGCGCCTAAGCTTACATACTGTCGGGTTGTGGCTGATGCTGTTTCATCCACTCTTTCAACCGACTTGTGGTTCGTGCCGTCCTCTTGTGGTCTTCACCAGAGGCGCACACCCCCACAACCAGATGCTCATCTCTGGCAATTCCAGGGAAATAGAAATCACATTGATCCCGGTCACCTGCATGGTTGACCGGGATTTGCTTTTTCCTGCACAGGGCAGCAATCCTGTTATTCACATCGTCATCATCCGTAGCTGCCACCACCAGCGCCATACCTTCCACATCCTCCTCCTGAAAAGCATGCCGCTTCCATAAAATTCTCCCATCATTCTCCATCCGTTCCGTTCTATGATGAAATTCTGACAGCGTCACAACGATTACACAGGCTCCGAATTCCGCCAGAATCCTCGCCCTTCGCAGACCCACAGTCCCCCCTCCGACCACAAGGACCTTTTTTCCGGAAAGATTCACAAACAGGGGGAAATACAGCTGTGTCATAGCAGCTCCTCCACATCCGCAAGAATCACCGCTGCAATTCCCTCAGCCGTATATTCTACAGCGTCCGCATGGACACAGAGTCCCAGCTCCCGAGCCGTTTTCGTTGTGTAAGGTCCAATCGAAATCAATTTTGCATCAAAGTTTTTCGGCTTCTCCAAAAGCTCCCACAGCGCATAAACTGCAGAGCTGCTGGCCACTGTCACATAGTCTGCCTGGTGGATGAGACGGTTTAACTCTTCCTTTCTTCTCTGATCAATCCAGGTCTCATAAAGCGGAATATCTGCAAAACGAATCCCTGCTTCTCTCAGTTTTTTTGGTAAAATTTCCGAGCCTTCCCGAGCGCGGAAAAGCAGAACGCTCTCCTCTTTTTGAAGAGTAGGAATCCATTCCCTTGCCAAATCCTCTCCGGAAAAACTCTCTGGTACAAAATCACACAAAAATCCATGTTCCCTTAGGGTTGATGCAGTTTTTCTCCCAATGGCGGCGAATTTCAAATGCATCAGCCTTCTCAAATCTATATTCTGCTGCCGCAGCGCTTCAAAAAACAGTTCCACACCATTGCTGCTGGTAAACACCATCCACTGATATTCTTCCAGCCGCAGCAGCGACTGGCAGACCTCCTCTGTCATCAGCAGCCGGCTCTCAATTAAACTGACTGCCACAATCTCCGCTCCCAAGGGAACGAGAGCCGCCTTAAGCTCAGAGACCATTGCACGGGTACCGGTGACAAGAACCGACTTGCCCGAGAGAGGCCCATTCCCGAACCAGGACAATTCCTGTGTAAATTTAACCACATCCCCAACAACAATCACCGCGGGCGTTCCCATACTGCGGGCTTCCACCATAGAAGAAATATGCTCCAGATCCGAGACTACTGTTTTCTGAGCTGCAGTAGTCCCCCTCTGAATTACTGCAACAGGTGTATCCTTCGCCTTTCCGTGAGCAATCAACTGCTCCGCAATTATCTTAAGCTCTGCAAAGCCCATAAGGAGCACCAGCGTGCCTTCTTCCTTTGCAAGAACCTTATAATCAAGAACCGTCTTCGCCTTATGATTTCCCTCATGTCCCGTAATCACATGGAAGGAGGAAGCCGCCTTGCGGTGAGTCACAGGAATCCCTGCATAGGCCGGAACACTGTAAGCCGAAGAAATACCCGGTACAATCTCATAGGGGATTTTACATCGCCTTAACGCCTGCGCTTCCTCGCCTCCTCTGCCAAACACAAACGGATCACCGCCTTTTAAACGAACCACAGATTTTCCTTTCATCGCCTCCTGCACCAGAAGGGAACAGATTTCTTCCTGAGTCATATGATGCCGACCGGCACGTTTCCCGGCATATATCAACTCTGCATCAAGCGGCGCCTCATTCAGAAGACATCCTGAAATCAGGCTGTCATACACAATTACATCGGCATGGCGGATACATTTCAGTCCCTTTTCCGTAAACAGACCCGGGTCCCCCGGTCCTGCACCCACAAGATACACCGGACGAAAACGCACTGCAACGGAAAGGCGCTCCGCCAGCTCCCTGGCACAAGCCATCACTTTATTGGCAGGAAGTTCCACGCTCTCCTGAGCAAACATGGGGTGGACACCGTCCCGTGCATACATCGCCGACATGACCAACCTGCCTTTCTCCTCTCTGCAATATGCACCGCAGGGAGCATTGCAGCCTCCATCTATAATCCTTAAAAACTCCCGCTCTGCTGCCAACTGGACTGCCGCTTCTGGACAGTGGATTGCCTCCATCACCTCAGAAAGCTCTCCACTGCGAATTTCCAATGCAAGAAAACCCTGTCCCGCTGCAGGCACAAAGCTCTCCTTATGGAGATATTCCACAAACAGACCTTCCGGGTTCTCCAATCCCAGACGTTTTAGCCCGGCCGCCGCCAGAAGAATTCCATCATACTCCCCGGCTCTCAACTTTTCAAGCCGCGTGGTTACATTTCCCCGCAGCATTTTTGTCATAATCCCGGGATTCATTCGTTTTATCTGAATTTGCCTCCTCAAACTGCTGGTTCCGATTATACTTCCCACCGGAAGCTGCTGTGCCGGGATTCCACCAGCAGTAACCAGCACGTCAGACGCGTCTTCCCGGGGAAGTACCGCCCCCAGTATTAATCCTTTTGCCAGCTCCATAGGCATGTCCTTTGCACTATGGACTGCTATATCAATTTGCCCTGCAAGCAATGCCTCCTCCAACTCTTTCGTAAACACACCCTTTCCGCCAAAACTGGTTAAGGAACGGTCCAAAATTTTGTCACCCTTTGTGCTCATAGGCACAATTTCAATCTCCATATAAGGAAATTGTGCCAGAATTACTTCTCGCACAATTTCCGTCTGTCTCATCGCCAACCAGCTTTTTCTTGTTCCGATTCGCAGTCTCATTTTATTGTTCCCCACTCAAAAGTCCCAGACTCTCCATCGCATACCAAATTCCATCTTCCTCAACCGTTCGTGTAAAAAAGCTGGCATATGGCTCTAGCTCAGGACTGTGTTTCCCCATCAAAACTGCATTTGGCACATGCTCAAACATAGCAATATCGTTATTGCTGTCACCAAACACATAAGCATCGTCAATGGTCATCCTATATTCCTTTAAAATTATATCAATAGCAGTCGCTTTACTGTGACCAACAGGCACACACTCATAAAGACCACCGCCCCGTTCAATTACCTGCATATCCGGTATCAGACTGCTAAAAAATAATTCCTTATGGCTTTTTTCGTCGCCGATTACACACAGCTTCTGTACATCTATATCCGGGATATGATCCGGATCAATGCAGCAGATGGCAGTCATTACGTTCTGACGGATTCGTTTTCCCAACTCAAACCGACTATCCAACGTAAGCACATAACCTGCTTCACTACCCTCAAAAATCCCATCCATATCTGACGCAATCAGGGAGCGGCTGATTTTTCTTATCTGTTCCCATGACAGGGATTTTTTATACAGCAATCTGCCTTCTGCTTCCACAGACGTTCCGCAGCCGCACAGCCAGCCGTCATTTTCCACCAACTCCCGGATCGCCCCCACCCCTCCGCAAGTGCGGCCAGTGTTGATAAAAACCAGATGTCCCAAAGAACGGGCAATAGAAATTGCCCTTTTTGTACTGTTGGGCACCTTCCCCGTCACCTCACTGAGTAATGTTCCATCCACATCAAAAAACAATGCTTTCCTGCCCACTAGCTCTCCTCTTACTTTACAACGGCATTTTCTTTAATAAGAGCTACAACTTTGTACATCATCGCATTCTCATCTACTGCTTCGGCTCCGTAGGTATCCTGTAAACTTTTTACGTCCATACCGTACTGCTCTGCAAGTGCTTCCCGGTCACTCTCTTCCACCTTAAGCCCTTCCTGCTCGGCAATCGCCTCTACCAGCAGCTGCTGCTTAACAGCAAGCTCAGAAGAAGTTTTCATTTCATTCTTAAACTCCTCCTCAGTCATGCCATACATGGAAGCATAGTCCTCCATAGTCATACCATACATCTGAATCATGCTCTCATAGTAGTTAAGCTGATTATTATACAGCTGCTCCACTGCTTCCTGGTTCACCTCAAACTCAGTATTCTCAATCGCAGCCAGGAACGCATCGTTTTCAATCTTCTGGTCTGCCTGGCTTTCCTTCTGCGCCTCCATGTCAGCCATGGTATCTGCACGGAATTCGTCAACGGTGGTAAAGTCCGACATCCTCTGGACAAAACTATCATTCAGCACTGCTTCCTTCTTCTCCTCAATCCGGTTTACTGTCACATCAAACACTACCGGCTGGCCTGCAAGATCCGGATTGTTCTGGTAGGGATCAGGAAATTTCAGATTTAAGCTCAGCTCGTCCCCCGTTCTTGCTCCAATCAGTCCATCCTCAAAACCATCGATAAACGTACCGGAACCCAGCTCTAAATCAAAGCCCTCCGCCGTACCACCGTCAAATGCCTTACCATCCTTCGTTCCCACATAGTCGATATTCACAATATCGCCCTCCTGTGCCGCCCGGTCGGTAATTTCGATATATTCCGGATTTGCCGCCAAAATACTCTGGAGCCGCGCTTCCAGCTCCTCATCCGTCACCTTCGTATCCACCCGGGTCACTTCTACCCCCTTATAGGTTCCCAGCTTAAGCACCTGCCCCTTATTTATAGGAGTTTCCATTGTAGAGTCCGTTGCAGTGGTGTTTGTAGTCCCATCCTTTTTTGAGCAGCCTGTCGCCACCATTACTACAGCCAGACCGCACAGCATCCATTTTGCATATTTTTTCATAATACTTTCCTTTTCTCTTTTTAAGTTACGCCATCCTGAGCGTACATTTTATTATAGCATATTGTCACCAATTTAAAAAGATCCTGCGGCTAATTTCATATTTTTTACCTGTAAAAAGCACAAAATGCCTTATAGGTATTGAATACATCCAGTTTTGATGAAATCTCGAAAGGGGAGTGCATGGAGATAATCGGTACACCCAAATCCACCGTATCAATATTTAAATGAGATATATATTTAGCAATGGTTCCGCCTCCGCCCTGATCCACGGCTCCCAGCTCGCCTGCCTGCCAATACACCCCGTTCTCCTCCATGATACTGATAATCTTAGCCATAGTCTCTGCACTGGCATCATTCGAGCCGGATTTACCACGGGCGCCTGTATATTTTGTCAACACACACCCCTTATTCACAAAACAAGTATTATTTGTCTCAAACACCTCCGAAAAAGTCGGGTCGAACCCTGCATTCACATCAGAAGACAGGCACAGAGAATTCACAAATGTATCTTTTGGATTCGTCCCCTGCATTTCAGACAGGTACTCAATATAGTGCTTTAAAAAGTGGGATTTCATACCTGCGGTACCCTCAGAGCCAATCTCCTCCTTATCTGCCAGTACCGTGACCGTAGTGTATGTGGGAAGCTTTGTATTAATTTCAGCCATCAGAGCTGTATAGGCGCACACGCGGTCATCCTGCCCATACGCCCCAATCAGGCTGCAATCAAGACCTACATCCGTTGCTTTTTGTGCCGGCACCATCTCAATCTCCGCACGGAAAAAATCTGCTTCGGTAATCCCATACTTCTCATTCAACAGCTTCAGGGCCATAAGCTTTACCGGTTCCTTCACACTGTCATCCACAAATGGGAGAGAACCCACCAGAATATTCAGCTCCTCACCCTTAAGTCCCTCACTCAGCTTTCGCTCATTTTGCTTTGCAGACAGGTGCGGAAGCAAATCCGTAACACAAAATACCGGCTCATCCGTTTGTTCTCCAATGCAGACTTCCACCAGGGTGCCATCCTTTTTCACCACCACACCGTGCATGGCAAGCGGCACTGTCCCCCATTGATACTTACGAATTCCTCCATAATAATGAGTCTTAAAATATGCCAGATCGCTCTTCTCATACAAAGGATTTGGTTTTAAATCAAGTCGTGGGGCATCGATATGTGCCCCGTTAAGACGCACACCCTCTCTCACAGGCTTCTCTCCGAAGGTAGTCATCAAAAGCGCCTTACTTCGGTTCACATAATACACCTTATCTCCCGGCTTATAGGATTTTCCAAAGTCAATTGGCTCATAGCCGGCGTTCTCCAAGCGATGCACAGCCGCTTTCACGCACTCCCGCTCGGTTTTCCCCTCATTCAGAAATGTCTTGTAATCCTCGCAGAACTCTGCCGCCTCAGAGATCTGCTCCGGCGCAATCTGCCCAATATGAGGGAATTTCCAGGTAAGCTGCTCTTCCAGAATCTTTCCTGCTGTCTTCTCTTTATTCTCTTCCATAATATATTTACCCTCCTTCTCATAACTATTTCATTTCCACAGAATATGCAAAGGGGTCAGCTTTTCACAATAGGCTGACCCCTGGATACTATAATCAGACTGGCCATCTCCAGTATAAACGGCACCGTGCTCACTTCTACCGCCTGTACTCCTGTGCTGTCCCTACCGCCAAAATCGATTGGTTCAGAGAGAACATTTTAGCATCCAGCATATCCACCATATCGGCACATGCTTTTAGCTCCGCCTGCAGTGAGTCAGGGGCATTTCCTTCAAACTTATAGTATATTTTATGTTCCAGGCTCGCCCAGAAGTCCATTGCCACCGTGCGAATCTGAATCTCCACCTTCGTTTCCACCGGTCCCTCCGTCAAATAGATCGGAATGGTCACGACCATGTGGTAGCTTTTATAACCATTTGGCTTTGGCTGCTTAATATAGTCTTTCACATAAAGAACTGTCACGTCCTTCTGTCGCGCTATCATGTCTGCAATCTGGTAAATATCCTGAGTGAAGGAACAGATAATACGGATTCCCGCTATATCGCTCAATTTCTCCACCATATTTTCAATGGTGACCTCCAACCCATCACTCTTTAGTTTCTTAACAATACTCTCTGGTGTCTTCAGTCTGGATTTAATGTGCTCGATTGGCGTATGCCCATAAATATGCACAAACTCCTCATTTAAAATTTCAATCTTGGTGTTAATTTCTTTCAGCGCTGAATCATAGAGGAATATAACAGAATTCCACTGATCCAGCTGACTATATACATTGGGGATATTAATCAATCCTATCCCTCCTTCACTCTGCGCGCGGGATAGCTCCCGCCTGCCATTACAACTTCAGATTTTTAAGCAAAGCGCCCAATCCCGTGGTCGCTGCCCCTGTCTCCCTGTACTTGAATACTTCCTCCTTTGACTCTGCGTCGCCGCTTTGGAGAGCTTTCATGCTGAGGCTGATTTTCCCGTCTTTCAAGCCGATAATCTTCACCGTCACCTTCTGTCCCTCCTTGAGAACAACTCCGGGATGTTTGATGCGCTGGGTGCTGATCTGGGATACGTGCACCAATCCGCTTAAGCCGTCCGGCAGGTTGACAAATGCACCATAATCCTTCAAACTATCCACAACTCCCTCAACTACGGAGCCAATCTTGACTGCCGCCATCTTGTCAGCCTTCTCGGCTGCCTCCTTCGCCTGCATAACTGCCTTTGCGGACAAAACCAGTCTCTTCTTTGCATGGTCAACGGTAATCGGCACAACATCAAGATACTGCCCTACACAGTCCTCCAGTTTCTCCACATACTTGGTAGAAATCTGAGACGCAGGGATAAACGCCTGAATATCATCAACATAAGTCACAAGGCCTCCCTTGACAGCTTCCTTAACCTTTACCTTAGTCACAGTTTTATCCTGCATCTGCTGTGCAAGATTCACCCATTTCTCCCCATCAGGATCTTCCGCCTCCTGGGCAGGACTGCGATGTTTGTCGTACTCCTTATAAGATGCCTCCAGCTCGCTGGCGAAATCATCCATGGTCTCTTTTACTTCTTCGCTCATAATAAACACTCCTTTACTCCCTACTCTTGCCGGATCTTACCGACAGCTATGTTGACTTTACCACATTTTCAACCTTTTTTCCACACTTTTTATAGTTTTCTGATGAAAAGTGTGCTATACTGGGAACGCTTAAAATAAACTTTATTTCTTTCTTAACACAATTATTCCACAGGAGATATTAATTATGGAAGACATTATGGACCTGCACTCCCATACTATCGTCAGCGGTCATGCCTATAACACGCTTTATGAAATGGCGCGATCCGCGTCAGAAAAAGGTGTGAAGCTTCTGGGCGTCACAGAACACGCACCTGGAATTCCCGGAACCTGCCACCCTTTTTATTTCATTAATTTTAAGGTGGTACCCAGAGAGCTTTATGGCGTAAAGCTGATTCTTGGCTGTGAACTGAATATCATTGATTACAATGGCAATATAGACCTGGAACGTCGGTTTTTAAAGGGTCTGGACTATGGTATTGCCAGTATCCACGACCCCTGCTATGATCGTGGCAGTATTTCCCAGAATACATCTGCCTACCTGGGCGCCATGAAAAATCCTCATGTCCATATTATCGGTCACCCGGATGATAATCGGTTCCCAGTAGACTACGAAACTCTGGTGTGTGCAGCAAAAGAAAACCATGTGCTTCTTGAGGTAAACTCCAGCTCTCTCCATCCCAAAAGCAGCCGGAAAAACGCCCGGGAAAACTATATTGCCATGCTGGAGCTGTGCCAGAGATATGAGGTTTCGGTTGTCATTAACAGTGACGCTCACTGTGAAACAGATGTAGGAAATCATGCACGTGCCCTTGCACTTCTCAAAGAGCTTTCATTCCCGGAAAACCTGGTGGTTAACTCTTCCCTTGATAAAGCGGCCCGGTTTATCCCATGGCTGAATCAACCTGTCTACTTAGGAGGCTCTGCCAATGATTAATTTCCTGAACCTGGAATATTTTTTAGTTGCTGCAGAAGAGTTAAACTTCACCAGGGCTGCAAAGCGGCTTTTCATTTCTCAGCAGTCTTTGAGCAATCATATCTCAAATATGGAAAAGGAGTTTGATGTGGTTCTCTTTAACCGTACAACTCCCCTGACACTGACCTACGCCGGTCAGGCTCTAAAGTTAAAGGCGCGTCAGATGTTGGATCTTCGTGCGGAGACCTACCGCGAATTAACCGACATCAAGGATTTTTCCATTGGACAGCTGACTATTGGACTATCCCATACCCGCGGCCGTATCATTCTTCCTGAAATCCTGCCGGTATATAAGGAGCGCTTTCCTAACATTGACTTAAAGCTGGTAGAGGGTAACTCCTCCCGGCTGGCTGCCGATTTACTGCACGGCGATGTGGATTTGATCATTGACCTTCTGCCCTTCAAGGTAGAAAACGTGGAGTTAGTCCCCATCTGTAAGGAAGAAATCCTTTTAGCAGTGCCGGATATGATACTGGAACATGCGTTTCCAGGACAACTAAATGAGATAAAAACACAACTTGAAAATTATACTGACCTCTCACTTCTCTCCAATTGTCCGTTCCTTCTGATTAACAAAGGGAACCGAGTCCGTACCATCGCGGATGAGATATTTGAGGAATCCCAGATTACCCCCAATATCGTACTGGAAACAGAGAATATCGAGACGGTTCTGGCGCTTGCCGTTAAGGGTATGGGAATCACATTCTATCCCCGCATGTTTATCTCAGGACACAGAGAAATTCAACAAAGGCTCAATGCTCACTCTCCCCTGAATCTCTATTCTCTAAACCATCCCAAGGTTCATGGAACCCTGGCAATTGGTTACCACAAAGGACATTATATGTCGCAGGCAACCAAAGAATTCATACAGATTGCAAAGGAAGCTCTGTAAGTTGTAAGAAAGGACATTTGATTTTTCTTGACTTTCTTTTCTTTATCTTTTATACTAAACATGATAATTATTACTATTATTTCCAAAGGAGCCGTTTATGAAGACATTAAAGTATAGCCGTCAGAGAGAATCCATCAAAGCATGTCTGATGAGCCGCCATGACCATCCGACCGCAGACGCCATATACGAGAGCATCCGAGAGGAATTCCCCAATATAAGCCTTGGAACCGTCTATCGCAACTTGAATCTTCTAGTGGACTTAGGCGAAATCCGCAAGTTGGCTTTTGGGGACGGAAAGGATCATTTTGATGGTGACACCACCCAACACTACCATTTTGTATGTCACGAGTGCGGCTCCATTACAGATTTAGCTATGGAAGATATGCCTGACATCAACTGTAAAGCGCAAGAATACACCAATGGACAGATTAAAGGTCATGCTATCTCATTCTATGGCACTTGTGAAGACTGCCTGAAAAGCAATGGTCACTGACTCTATAAATTTTTATAAAAGCCATTGACACCAAGAAAAAGTTGTGATAATCTAATATCAGTAATCATTCTTGATATTGATTGCTAATGAGTTTTGGTCATAAAAATTTTCATACAAAAAAGGAGAGTTGAGTTATGAAGAAATGGGTTTGTTCTGTATGTGGTTACGTTCATGAGGGTGATACTGCACCGGAGTTCTGTCCTCAGTGTAAAGTTCCGGCTTCTAAGTTCATTGAGCAGGGCGCTGAAAAGACTTGGGCTGCTGAGCATATTGTAGGTGTCGCACAGGGCGCAAGCGAAGATATTATGATGGATCTGAGAGCAAATTTCGAGGGCGAGTGTACTGAGGTTGGTATGTACCTTGCTATGGCAAGAGTTGCTCACAGAGAGGGTTATCCAGAGATCGGTCTGTACTGGGA
>CANPMS010000026.1 GCA_947575275.1 uncultured Clostridium sp.
ATTTGTTATGCAAACATTTTTTCTCTAACCACTATCTCTTTGTTTCAAACTTATCTTTCCTGATTAAATTACTTTGTCAAATGAACAAAGAGTCCGGCTTGCCGGACTCTCGCGCCGGAGCGCGGTTGCCACAGCAACCATTTTCCCTGAGCGCGAAGTGCGCATCCCCCGGAGGGTTTTGCTTTATAGGACGCAATTTCCTATAAAGTAAAATACAGGGCGGAATTCTAATGAATTCCGCCCTGCCGAACCAATCTAATCTGTTACGCTTCCTCAAACTCTGCGGCTTCTTCTATATCGAACACTTCCTCAGCTTCAATCAGATCTTCTTCCGCTTCCATAAGAGGAATATCATCTTCTTCCTCTAAAACAATCTTAGCATTCATAGCAATGTCCGTATCCAGTTTAACGGAGCGGTAACGCTTCATGCCGGTACCTGCCGGAATCAGTTTACCAATAAGAACGTTCTCCTTTAGACCAATCAGATGATCCACCTTACCGTTAATAGCCGCTTCAGTCAGAACCTTCGTAGTCTCCTGGAAGGACGCCGCAGAGAGGAAGGAATCCGTCGCAAGAGATGCCTTAGTGATACCAAGCATAACCTGCTTACCCTCAGCAGGACGTTTGCCCTCTTCTATAAGCTGCTCATTCATCTCAGTAAAATCAAGAACATCCATAGATACGCCCGGCAGCACCTCGCTGTCACCACTCTCTTCCACCCGAACCTTCTTAAGCATCTGGTGTACGATCATTTCAACGTGTTTGTCGTTGATTTCAACACCCTGCAGGCGGTATACACGCTGCACTTCGCGGAGCATGTAATCCTGAACTGCTCGAACACCTTTAATCTTTAAAATGTCATGGGGGTTTACACTGCCCTCAGTCAGCTCATCTCCCGCCTCGATAACCTGTTCATCCTGAACCTTAATTCTGGAGCCATAAGGAATCAGATACGTCTTGGAATTGCCCGTCTCAGTATCAGTTACGACAATCTCACGCTTTTTCTTTGTATCTTTTAGAGCCACCACGCCGCCAAATTCGGAGATGATCGCAAGCCCCTTCGGTTTGCGGGCCTCAAACAGCTCCTCGACACGGGGAAGACCCTGCGTAATATCGCCTCCTGCAACACCGCCTGTATGGAAGGTACGCATCGTCAACTGAGTACCCGGCTCACCAATAGACTGTGCGGCAATAATACCGACTGCCTCACCAACCTGTACCGGCTGTCCGGTCGCCATGTTAGCGCCGTAGCACTTGGCACAGATCCCCACATGTGATTTACATGTCAAAACGGTACGAATCTTCACAGAATCACGTCCCAGCTTCTCAAGCACTCTCATCACTTCTGCCGCACGCTTCGGAGTACACATATTGTTTGCCTTCACAACTACTTCCCCTGTATCCGGATCAGTGATCGTCTCGGCGATATATCTTCCGGTAATACGTTCCTGAAGATCCTCAATCGTCTCCTTCCCATCAGTAAACGCCTTAATCTCCATAAACGGAATATCCCTGCCCTCACAGCAGTCTACCTCACGGACAATCAAATCCTGAGATACATCTACCAGACGTCGGGTCAGGTATCCGGAGTCTGCCGTACGCAGAGCAGTATCCGAAAGTCCTTTACGGGCGCCATGTGCGGAGATAAAGTATTCCAGCACGTCAAGTCCCTCACGGAAATTGGACTTAATTGGCAGCTCAATTGTGTGGCCAGTGGTATCTGCCATCAATCCCCGCATACCCGCAAGCTGTTTAATCTGCTTGTCAGAACCACGCGCTCCCGAGTCCGCCATCATATAGATATTATTATATTTATCCAGACCATCCAAAAGGTCATGAGTCAACTGCTCATCCGTATTCTTCCAGGTCTCAATAACCTCTTTATAGCGCTCCTCCTCAGTGATAAGACCACGGCGGAAGTTCTTTGCGATCTGGTCAACCGTCGCCTGTGCATCCGCAATCAACTGCGGTTTAGACGGCGGTACTGTCATATCAGAAATAGATACTGTCATTGCAGCCTTGGTAGAATATTTGTAACCGATTGCCTTAATATCGTCCAGGGTCACCGCCGTCTGAGTAGCCCCGTGCACATTGATAACCTTCTCCAGAATCTGCTTAAGCTGTTTCTTGCCCACATGGAAATCAACCTCAAGAAGAAGCTCATTCCCCTTCACACTGCGGTCCACAAATCCCAAATCCTGCGGAATAATCTCGTTGAAGATAAAACGTCCCATAGTGGACTCTACAATGCCGGTTCTCACAGTTCCGTCCGGCATGGTCTTCTCAATCTTTGCCTTAATCCTGGAATGCAGGGTCACAACGTTATTCTCATAGGCGAGAATTGCCTCATTAACGCTGCGGAACACCTTGCCTTCTCCCTTCGCACCCGGTCGCTCCTGAGTCAGGTAATAGATGCCCAGTACCATATCCTGAGAGGGAACTGCAACCGGACCGCCATCAGAAGGTTTTAACAGGTTATTGGGAGACAACAAAAGGAAACGGCACTCAGCCTGCGCCTCAACGGACAGGGGGAGATGCACTGCCATCTGGTCTCCATCAAAGTCCGCGTTAAATGCAGTACATACCAGAGGATGCAATTTAATTGCCTTACCTTCCACAAGAATCGGCTCGAACGCCTGAATGCCAAGTCTGTGCAGGGTAGGAGCACGATTCAACATAACCGGATGCTCCTTGATTACGTCCTCCAGAACATCCCACACCTCTGACTGAAGGCGCTCGACCATTTTCTTCGCGCTCTTAATGTTATGAGCAGTCCCGTTCTGAACCAGCTCCTTCATTACAAACGGTTTGAACAACTCGATTGCCATCTCTTTCGGGAGACCGCACTGATAAATCTTCAACTCCGGTCCCACCACAATAACGGAACGGCCGGAATAGTCCACACGCTTACCCAGAAGGTTCTGGCGGAAACGTCCCTGCTTACCCTTCAGCATATCAGACAGGGACTTTAAAGCACGGTTGCCAGGTCCGGTAACCGGCCTGCCGCGCCTGCCGTTATCAATGAGTGCATCCACAGCCTCCTGCAGCATACGCTTCTCATTGCGGACAATAATATCCGGCGCGCCCAGCTCCAAAAGACGTGCCAGACGATTATTACGGTTGATAATTCTCCTGTACAAATCATTCAAGTCGCTGGTTGCAAAACGGCCTCCATCCAACTGTACCATCGGACGAATATCCGGGGGAATCACCGGAATCACAGTCATAATCATCCACTCCGGCTTATTTCCCGAGCTTCTGAATGCCTCTACGACCTCCAGACGTTTGATAATTCTGGCACGCTTCTGCCCGCTGGAATCTTTCAACTCCTTCTTAAGTCCCTCGGACTCCTTCTCCAGGTCAATCGCCTGCAAAAGCTCCAGGATGGACTCCGCACCCATTCCCACTCGGAAAGAACCGTAACCCCATTTTTCAATTTCCTCACGGTACTCCTTCTCGGAGAGCACCTGCTTATACTGCAGGCTGGTATCCCCGTTATCCAGTACGATATAGGAGGCAAAGTACAGCACCTTCTCCAGCACTCTCGGAGAAATATCAAGAATCAAACCCATACGGCTGGGAATCCCCTTAAAATACCAAATATGTGACACAGAAGCAGCCAGCTGGATATGACCGATACGCTCTCTACGGACGCTTGCCTTGGTAACCTCTACACCGCAACGGTCACAGATAACGCCTTTATATCTGATTTTTTTGTATTTGCCGCAATGACATTCCCAGTCCTTGCTGGGTCCAAAAATCCGCTCGCAGAACAGTCCGTCGCGCTCCGGTTTCAAAGTACGGTAGTTGATAGTCTCCGGCTTCTTCACCTCGCCGTGGGACCACTCCAGAATCTTTTCCGGGGACGCCAGACCAATTTTAATGGCGTCAAATGTCAATGGCTGATAAGTTTCATTTGTCTCAGGCATGAGCGTTACTCCCTTCTATTAATCTTCCTCAAAAGAATCCTCCAGATAGTCTGGTTCCTCCTCAAAATCGCCGCTATTATCCTCCTCCGCGTCAACCAGCTCGCCATCTCTGAATTCCTGTTTCTGATAACCATAGCTCTCAAAGGATTCATCATGGCCCAAATTGCGGTCTCCCTCAATGATAGAGCGCAAATCTGTTTCGCCGTAATCCACGTTTTCACCAATTTCAACCTCTGTATTGTCATCACGCAGTACGCGCACGTCCAGTCCCAGAGACTGCAGCTCCTTTAGGAGTACCTTGAAAGACTCAGGGATTCCCGGCTCAGGGATATTCTCGCCCTTGATGATAGCCTCATAGGTCTTCACACGCCCAACCACATCATCAGATTTCACAGTCAGGATTTCCTGCAGGGTGTAAGATGCACCATATGCCTCCAGAGCCCACACCTCCATCTCTCCGAAACGCTGCCCGCCAAACTGCGCCTTACCACCCAGCGGCTGCTGGGTAACCAAAGAGTATGGTCCGGTGGAACGGGCATGAATCTTATCATCAACCAGATGATGGAGCTTTAAATAATGCATGTGACCGATGGTGACCGGGCTGTCAAAATACTCGCCAGTCCGTCCGTCACGAAGCCTTACCTTTCCGTCACTGCTCAGAGGAACCCCCTTCCACAGCTCACGATGCTCCAGGTTGGAGCCAAGGTATTCTATCACCTCTGGTTTTAAAGTATCCTTATATTTTTCCTCAAATTCCTCCCAGGAAGTATTCACATAATCATTGGCAACCTCAAGGGTATCCATAATGTCTATCTCATTTGCTCCATCAAAGACCGGTGTTGAAATATTAAAGCCCAGAGCTTTTGCAGCAAGGCTTAAGTGAATCTCCAACACCTGTCCGATATTCATACGGGACGGCACGCCCAGAGGGTTCAGCACAATATCCAGCGGACGTCCATTCGGCAAAAACGGCATATCCTCCACAGGCAGCACCCGGGAAACCACACCCTTGTTTCCGTGGCGTCCTGCCATCTTATCACCCACAGAAATCTTACGCTTCTGGGCAATGTAAATGCGGACAGTCTGGTTCACGCCCGGAGCCAGCTCATCGCCATTCTCACGGGTAAACACTTTCGCGTCAACGATAATTCCATATGCGCCATGAGGTACCTTGAGGGAAGTATCTCTTACTTCTCTGGCCTTCTCACCGAAGATTGCACGCAATAACCGCTCCTCCGCCGTCAGCTCCGTCTCTCCCTTAGGAGTCACCTTACCCACAAGAATATCGCCGGCACGCACCTCAGCGCCGATACGGATAATCCCTCTCTCATCCAGATCCTTCAGGGCATCATCACCCACACCTGCAACATCGCGGGTAATTTCCTCCGGTCCCAGCTTCGTATCGCGGGCTTCAGCCTCATATTCCTCGATGTGCACGGAAGTATACACGTCTTCCTGAACCAGACGCTCAGACAAAAGAACCGCATCTTCATAGTTGTAACCCTCCCAGGTCATAAATCCGATTAAGGGATTTTTACCCAGAGCAATCTCGCCATTCTGAGTAGATGGACCGTCTGCAATAACCTCACCCTCCGCCACATGATCGCCCTTGGAGACAATTGGTTTTTGGTTATAGCAGTTGGACTGGTTACTTCTCTTAAATTTTGTCAGGTGATAAACATCCCGATCACCATTATCATCACGCCTAACAACAATTTCATTGGAAGCGGAACGCTCCACCACGCCGGCATGGCACGCCACCACACACACGCCGGAATCCACTGCCGCCTTCGCCTCAATACCAGTACCTACAACCGGAGCTTCAGTAGTCAAAAGCGGAACGGCCTGACGCTGCATGTTGGAGCCCATCAGAGCACGGTTCGCATCATCGTTCTCAAGGAATGGTATCATGGAAGTTGCCACCGAAAACACCATCTTCGGAGATACGTCCATTAAATCAATATTTTTCTTCTGGAATTCAGATGTTTCCTCACGGTAACGTCCAGACACATTGTTGCGGACAAAATGACCTTTCTCATCAAGAGGCTCATTCGCCTGTGCCACCACAAAGTTGTCCTCCTCATCAGCAGTCAGATAAACCACATCATCAGTGACAACCGGGTTATTAGGCTCAGTTTTATCCACAACACGGTACGGAGCTTCGATAAAGCCGTACTGATTCACTCTCGCATAGGTCGCAAGAGAGTTAATCAGACCGATATTCGGTCCCTCAGGGGTCTCAATAGGACACATACGCCCATAATGGGTATAGTGTACATCGCGAACCTCAAATCCGGCACGGTCTCTGGAAAGACCGCCAGGCCCCAGAGCCGAAAGGCGGCGTTTATGGGTCAGCTCCGCAAGGGGGTTATTCTGATCCATAAACTGGGACAGCTGAGAGCTGCCAAAGAACTCCTTGACCGCCGCAGTCACCGGCTTAATATTAATCAGAGACTGCGGTGTAATGCCTTCCATATCCTGCGTTGTCATGCGCTCCCGCACTACACGCTCCATACGGGACAGACCGATGCGGTACTGGTTCTGCAAAAGTTCGCCCACAGCACGAATACGGCGGTTACCCAAATGGTCAATATCATCGGAATTGCCAATTTCGCCCTCCAGGTGCATATTATAATTAATGGAAGCAATAATATCTTCCTTCGTGATATGCTTCGGAACCAGCTCACTTAAATTTCTCCGAAGCAGATCCTTTAAGGCATCCTTATCCTCCCCAGCTTCTTCCAGAATAGTTTTTAAAACCGGGTAATATACTAATTCCGTAACGCCAACCTCATTGGGTTCGAAATCAACATAGGTTGCCAAATCCACCATCATGTTGGACAGAATCTTGTGATTCCTCTCCGGTCCCTGGATTACCACATGGGACACTGCGGCATTCTGCAGATTCTCCGCCAGCTCCTTGCCAACCACAGTACCCGCCTCTGCCAGCACCTCACCGGTAGCAGTATCCACCACCGCCTCTGCCAGAGTATGCCCCTTAATGCGGTTCTTGAAATGAAGTTTCTTATTAAATTTATATCTTCCCACTTTCGCCAGATCATAGCGGCGCGGGTCAAAAAACATGCTGTTTAACAAACTTTCTGCACTATCAACGGACAAGGGTTCACCAGGACGGATTTTCCGGTACAGCTCCAAAAGACCCTCCTGATAATTTTCGGATGTATCCTTGCCGAAGCTGGCAAGAAGCTTTGGCTCTTCACCAAACAAATCAATGATTTCAGTGTTGCTTCCATAGCCAAGCGCGCGTACCAGAACTGTTACCGGAACCTTTCTCGTTCGGTCAACACGGACATAAAAAATATCGTTAGAGTCAGTTTCATACTCCAGCCACGCACCGCGGTTTGGAATCACCGTACAGGTATATAGCTCCTTACCAATCTTATCATGCCCGATTCCGTAGTAGATGCCGGGGGAACGCACCAGCTGACTTACAATAACACGCTCTGCACCGTTGATAACAAAAGAACCGGTGTCAGTCATCAGTGGCAAATCGCCCATGAAGATTTCATGCTCATTAATCTCTTCCTTATCATTATTATAAAGTCGTACCCTTACTTTTAAGGGGGCGGCGTAGGTCGCGTCGCGCTCCTTACATTCCTCAATGGTATACTTCACTTCATCTTTGCATAGAGTAAAATCCACGAATTCCAGACTCAGATGACCTGCAAAGTCGGAGATTGGGGAGATATCTTCAAATACTTCCTTCAGACCTTCATCGAGGAACCACTGATAGGAGTCTTTCTGAATCTCAATCAGGTTTGGCATCTCAAGGACTTCTTTCTGTCTTGAGTAGCTCATTCTAAAGCTTTTCCCGGATGTCACCGGTCGCATTCTGCTTTTCTCCATTGATGTTTCACCCCTGTTTTCTAATCGATTTTGTGGCACTTTTGGGGCGCAAAAAGCCCATGATGCCACAATAGTGCACATTCCATAATATCATAGCGCTGTCAAGGTGTCAAGCAATAATCTTCCAATTTTCATTGCATTATCATTAAAAAAATGATATACTATTTGGGCAGGTTTTTTCCTGTCTACATAAAGAACGTAACGGAGGGATTCCCATGCAGACTACTTTTTTTAATGTATTGCTGGTGATTTTAGCTGTTGTGGCGGTGGTTCTTACAGTTCTGTATTTCCTTGGCAGGAAACTGGAAAAGCGCCAAGTAGAACAGCAGCAGCTAATGGAAATGTCCAAGCAAACTGTATCTATGCTGGTTATCGACAAAAAAAAATTAAAGCTCAAGGAGGCAGGGCTTCCCAAAATAGTCTACGAGCAGACGCCTAAGTATATGCGGTGGGCGAAAGTCCCAGTGGTAAAGGCGAAGGTTGGAGCAAAGGTAATGACTTTGATGGCAGACGAGCGTGTATTTGCAGCGCTTCCTATAAAAACCGAGGCAAAAGTAGTTGTAAGCGGTATCTATATTACTGAAATTAAGAGTGTGCGCGGCAAAACTGTACCACAAGCGCCAAAGAAAAAAGGATTTTTTTCAAGATTTAAAAAAGAGCAATAAAAAGTATAAACAAAAAGCAGGCGGAGCCATAGAAGCTTCTCCTGCTTTTTGTTTATACTTCCCCTATGCCATTTTGCAATTTCAGTCTTGCCCCTTCTCTGGAGCTCACATCTACCATAATGGTACAGTCTGATACATGGTTATAGTTGATGTCCAGTGAATAATCCACCAATACCTTTAAGCTATTCTCCTGCTCATCCAGCGAAATACGGGTCGTTGCCACACCGACAGCCATCTCACCCACAGGCGTCACATAGCGCGTCATATTTTTTCGATTCTTTTCAAATACCATATGAGCGTTAATTGCACCTCTTTTTAAAATTTCCACCTTGTCCTCAGTAATCTTCAGAGTATTGCGGATATTTTCTCCGGTCTCCTCCATCATCTCATTATATATGATATAACGCTTTCCGTCCCTCAAAAAATAATCGCCTGTGGTAATTATCTCCACATTATCCTCATCTCCGTCCATCATCTGAACACCGCTTACTCTGATAAGTACATCTCTTGTCACTTTCTGCCCTCTCCCCATACTATTTAAAGCTAAAGGCTTCAGCCCTGCCCTAGTAATTTTCAATGTCGATTTTCTTCGTCTCCTTTACCTCACCCGGCAAGATAGACGTAGCCAAATTTGTAAACTTTTCTGCCAGATCGCTGACGAAAAACTGATACTTTTCTCCGCATTTTACAACATCTGAACTACAGCTTAAATCCATTCCCTGCAAAAGCTCTCTCAGCTCAATCGCCACTTCATAAGCAGGATTCACCAGAGCCACATCTTCTCCCATCAGCCTCTGCAATGTGGCGCGCAAAAGCGGATAGTGAGTGCAGCCCAGTACCAGAGTGTCGATATATTTCCCTTTAAGCATACTCAAATATCGGGAAGCAATCTCATCAGTCACTGAATCGTGCAAAAGCCCTTCCTCTACCAGAGGTACAAATAAAGGACAAGGTTTTCCTACTACCTCTATATCCGGTCGCATCTGCTTCATCACCTCTGTGTAGATGCCGCTTCCCACTGTTCCCTCTGTTCCGATCACTCCGATTCTTCCGTTGCGGGTAGTGGCAACCGCAGTTCTTGCCCCCGCATTGATAACGCCAATCACAGGAATATCCGACTCTTCCGCCACAGTCTCCAGTGCATAAGCACTGGCCGTATTACAGGCAATAACAATTGCCTTAACGCCTTTGGTCCGCAAAAAACGGATAATTTGCCGGGAGTACCGCACAATCGTGTCCTTGGATTTACTTCCATATGGAACACGCGCTGTATCCCCAAAATAGATAATCCGTTCCTCGGGCATCTGGCGCATGATCTCCCGCGCCACTGTCAATCCTCCAACACCAGAATCAAATACTCCAACTGGCGCATTCCTATCTATTACACTCATGCTATCCATGTTCCATTCCTGCCTGCCTTATCTTCTCTGTACCCCGCCTGCATCTCAACGCTCAAACGCCAGTTTGATCAACCTGTCAATCAATTCTTTTCTTGGAAGCCCTGCAGCTTCCCACAGCATCGGATACATGCTAATAGCGGTGAAACCCGGAAGAGTATTAATTTCATTGAATACTACCTCTCCCTGAGCGGTGACAAAAAAGTCCACCCGCGCCAGACCATAACCGTCCACTGCGTTAAAAATCTGCTCTGCAGCGCGGCGCACCCTCTCTGCCGAGTCTCCAGGCAGCCGTGGATTAATTACTGTACGGGACTCTTCATTATAATATTTTGCGTCAAAATCGTAAAATTCAGCCGCAGCCAGGATTTCCCCCACGCCAGAGGAGCGGACAGGCTCCTGACCGCCTCCAAGCACAGCACACTCCACTTCATGTCCCACAATAGTTTCTTCCACCAAAATCTTCCGATCATGACGGGCAGCTTCCAAAAGGGCTGCCGCCAACTCCTTCCGATTCTCCGCTTTGCTGACCCCTCTCGACGACCCTGCATTGGAGGGTTTTACAAATACCGGATAGTTAAACTTCTCCTCCACCTGGTCAACTACACCAGCCATATCCTGTTTCAGCTTCCAGCTCACCACCGGCACATACGCCGCCTGACGGATTTCCAAATCGTCTACAACAATCTTAGTGTACAGCTTATCCATAGACACTGCCGACGCCAGCACCCCGCAGCCCACATAGGGAATTCCCGCCAGCTCAAACAACCCCTGGACCGTTCCGTCCTCACCGTACAGCCCGTGAAGAACCGGAAAGGCCACATCAATCCGCTCCTCCCAGGTTTTTCCACCCTCCATAAAAATAACACAGCGCTTTGTGGCATCCGGGGAAATGATTGCTTCCACCTGACTGTCACTCCACGCACCGGAGCGAACCTCATCAACAGAAGGAGCTTTAAGCCAGTGCCCCTCCTCTGTAATGCCAATCAGAATCAGCTCATACTTTTCCGTATCAATCTGTTCAATAACGTTTATTGCTGACATACAGGACACAACATGCTCGGAAGACTGACCTCCGAACAGCACGGCGATTTTCTTTTTTTCCATACTGCCCATCCTCGCTTTAACCTTCTTTATACTGAATCTGCACTCTCTATGTTTTAAATTATGCTTTCATGCACCCAAACGCCATAACATTGATTAATTATAACATATCTGTCAATAATTAAAAAGTAACTTTGGAAGGAAAAGGAGATTCTTATGGGACAACATCAGTTTACAAAGCCTGTGGACTATACAAAGCAGCGGCAGGAGCTATTTATCGGCCTGGCCTGCCTACTTATGGCCGCCCTGCTTTTTTTAGCACAGGTGCAGACACAAAGAGAAGGGCTTGCCGAACGTCTTTCTCCCTCAATCCTGAGATTCCACATTCTTGCTAACAGCGACAGTGAAAATGACCAGCAGATTAAGCTTGAAATACGCAGTCTGGTACTGGACTATCTGGAGAAAGCAATGAACCCACAGACAGCATCCGATAAAGATGCCGTAATCGCATACCTGAAAGAAAACCGTCCAAACATTGAACAAATGATTGATAATCAGCTTGCAAAAAAGGGCTTTGACTACTCATCCCGGCTGGAGCTGACTTCCTGCTATTTCCCTACGCGGGTCTACGATAATCTGGTGATTCCATGCGGTACCTACGATGCCGCCCGCATCATGTTGGGCAAGGGCGAGGGACATAATTGGTGGTGTGTCCTCTACCCTCGTTTCTGCTTTGTAGATGCCGCCTGCAGTGCAGTGCCGGAGCAGAGTCGGAATCTTCTTCAGGATAAACTAAGTCAGGACGACTACCTCGCGCTCAAGGATAGCCGTCCCGATATACAAATCCGTTTTTTCTTATTTCCGACCGTGACAATCACTCCACCGTCGCCAGACCGTTAACTGCCCAGTCATAGGTCTCCATTGCCTGCCACAGCCCCAGTTCAGCAGACTCTCTCTCTGCCTTCTTCCGATAATAGGAAATCTGCGTTCCCACATACTGCACCTCAGAAATAAGACCATTGGTGTACTGCCGTTCTGAAGCCCCACGATTTGCCTCAGCCGCTGCAAACCCCGTGACTGCTGCCTCATACGCAGCCCTCTTGTCCATAACATCCTGGTACAGGCGCTGCATCTCAACAGTCAGCTTTTGATCTCCCTCCTCAATCACCTTCAGGCGGTTCTCGATGTGGGCAGTGGTCTTTCCCGCCGCCTCAGTTCGCTGGCTAATCAGTGTGTAGTTATTCCCGATTGCCTTTGCTGTATCCTGCTCCAGATTAATCTGATCAATCCGACTCATATCAAACGCCGGAAGAGGGCGTATATCCAGATTGCTGTCCGGATCATAGCCCAACATCATGCAGAGGGTTCGCCTGGTGCTGTCCAGCTGACCATTCAGGGAAGCCAGCTGGGATCTGGTTGACAGAAGCTGTGACTGTGCAGTGAGCACCTCAGTGCTGGTGGCCAGCCCTTGCTCCACCATACGGCTGTACATATCCACCTGCTTTTGATAAAGAGTCTCCGTTATCTCCAAAGTCTCCACATTCTTCCGAATCGTCTCAAGACCGATCATCGCCGATTGTGCACCGGAGGTAATCTGCTTTTCATACTTACGAATATTTCCAGTTGCCTGACGGTTGGTATCCCAGCCAGAAACGGTTTTCTTTACGCCGTCAATTGCCGCTTTATAGCTGGAACGGAGGGTTCTTCCTGTGACAACCAGACTATAATCCCCAGTCAGCTCCCCCATCTGCATTCCTGCCTGAATCAGGCCATCTGCATTCTCCTTCACCACGTTGTACTGACTTTCCAATTCAGTCAGCATATTAGCATAATCCTGTTTCCTGTCATTATAACTTTCCCACGCCTCTACAATAGTAGGATTATACTCTCTCACTCGAAGAGCAATCTCATCAAACTCCAGCACGTTGTCCAAAAGCCGCTCCAACGTCTCACCATCATATTTCTCCTGTTGGGTGCTTAACCCAGGTCCCGTTGGAGCCCCCAAGGCAGGGAACGCTGCTGATGCTGCCATCACACAAACCGTCATCAGCGCAGATACTCTCTTTTTCTGTTTCATACGCAGCCTCCTGTCTATGAGGATGTGCTGGCCAGTCCGTTGACTGCCCAGTCATAAGTTTCCATCGTCTGGAACAAATTTAAATCTGCAATCTGCACTGCAAGCTGCTTCATCTGCACCACAAGCTGCTGATTGTCCAGCTGATTTTTACTGGCAGTACCCTGTTTATATTTAGCCTGTACATTACTCCAATTCCTGTTCTCCAGTTCAAGCTCTGCCACCGCCTGCTCATACGCAATCTTCGCGGAAAGTACATTTTGGTGACTGGTCACCAGCGCAGAACCAATCTTTTGCTCATTATCGGCAATGGTTCTGTTCAGACTCTCCACCGTGCTGCTGTTGTCAGCATTGGCCAGCTTCTTTTTATTTACCCTCAGCACATAGTTATTCTCCAGCGCCTTCTCCCGGTCAGCCTGTGGATTCATGCCTTCAACTCTGGTCATATCTGATGCCGGAACCTGACGGATTTCCGGAGTGTCGCTGTATTTCCACCCCAGCATCACCTGAAGCTTCTGGCGCACATTTTCAATTTCCGCCTTTGCGGAATTTACCTCTCTCTCTGCAGTCTGAAGCGCCTCCTGGGCATTCAGAATATCGACCCGGGTTGCCATTCCTGCCGCTGCTCTGTTCTGTGCGCTTGACAGAGAAATTTCTGCCTGGCGCTTTGCAAGCTCCGCCTGCTGCAGGGACAGCAAATCCTTATGGTATGTAATCATATTTCCCTGGGCAACCGTCACCAACGTCTTTTCCGCTGATTTGTAATTCAGATAGATAATCTCACTATCCTCCAGATTGTCATCCGCCTGTTTTTCCATATTCTTCACCTGAATCTCCGCCATCAAAGCCGAGTTGACCATCGTACCGTACATCACATCATCCGAATCAGGATACTGAATATTAGACTGGATTTCCGCCGCCATGTCGCGGTATCTCTGGGATACATCCTCCTTTGTGGAGCCATATTCCCGCCGGAACTCATTTAAATCCATCTGGTTCGTCTGCACCGTGGTGTTATACTCTGCAATCAGATCCTCCAGCTCATTATACTCAATTATATTATCCCGCAGCTTTTCCCACTCCTCAGCAGTTCGTGCAAACTCCGGACTGGCAGCCAGTGTCATAAACGGCGTTATGGCTGTCATAAGCCCTGCAATCCCCAGAGGTAATGCAGATTTCAAAACTTTCATGTTTTCCCTCCAATTTTCTTTTCAAACAAGTTATTAGTTGCAGCCTTGCCCATAATTATCATTAGTCATAATCCGGCTGTGGCTTTCTTCTCCCATTCATAACGGAATAATATACCGGCAGCATCAAAAGTGCGAGAACGGTAGAAGCGATCAGTCCTCCCACATCCACCAGCGCAAGACCCTGCATGCTTTTTCCGCTGTCACCGTATGCCATTGCCATCGGAATCATCGCGACAATAGTAGTCAGCGTAGTCATCAAAATGGGGCGCAGACGGGTTGCTCCCGCCTCAACCAGCGCTGTGTTCAAATCCATCTGCTGCCGATACTGATTCACAGTATCCACATAAAGAATACCGTTGTTTACCACCGTTCCAACTAACATTAGGAAACCCAGCAGAGATACCATACTGATTGGAACATCACACAAGTATAAGAGTCCAAAGGAACCAATCAGTGAGAATGGAATGGTAGTCATTACCATCAGTGAAAACTTAGGCGATTCAAACTGCGCTGCCATCACCACAAACACCAGAAATACTGCAATCAGGATCGCTCTGGTCAGGTTTGCAAACTCCTCAAACATTGACTCGTCCACCGAATTTACTGCTCGGGAGACCGTAGGACTTAAATATTTTGATACAACTTCATCATACAACTGATTTTCAATCATGTCAATCTGGCGTGGATCATCTGTTTGCAGCTCACCGGTAATTGTCACCTGATACTGCTTATTTTTCCGCACAATCGTGCTGGGGCTGTCCTTGAACACAATGTCTGCCACATCTGTAAGCGGCACAAAAGCGCCCGAATTGTTAGTAAGGACAATACCCTGAAGTTTGTCGATGGTGTCATATTCATCCACAGGATACTCTACCTTAACACTGATTTCCTCTCCATCCAGCTCAAGCTGCATCGCTTCCTTACCACCCAGCATACTGCTGATGGTACCTGCAATTTGAAGCGGGGTAATATTTTCCGCATTTGCCTTTACAGCATCAATATTCAGCTTGACGACCGGGGCGGCGTTCTCCAAACTGCTATGTACCTTCGTTACCTGCGGCTTCTCCAGAAGCTCGCTCACCACCTTATCAGAAATCTCTTTCAGCTCGTCGTATTGGGTTCCCTCAAGGATATACTCCACATTGTTTCTAGAGGACGCCATCGACATAGAGGAAGCAGCCTCGAGAGATATATTTGCACCCGCTACCTGATTCAGCAAAGACTTCCACTCTTTCAGCACCTGATCAGTCTCACGCTGTCTGTCGTCTCTTAAATATGCCGAAAGAGTTGTTCCTCCACTGCCCATCATACCGCTTCCGCCAGAGGTAAGCATATAAGATTCCAGGTCAGGATCGGCCGTTACGATCTCCTCAACCTGCTGGAAAATTTTGTCCTTTTCCCCCACAGTCAGACCGGGCCTGGTCTCAATGCTGATGTCAATCGTTCCCGTATCGTCCGCCACCATCAGTTCCATGCGCAGTCCGGTTGCCATCCAGATTGATACACACAGAAGCGTAATTGAGGTGAGGATTACCAGCGCTCTTCTGGACAGAAGCGTCTTCATAATCCTGCGGTAGCCGTTTTGCATTACCCGCAGCGGAGCGCCCATAGGTGAATTTTCCTTTTCCTGAGGACGGTACAGGCAATAGCATAAAGGCACAATCGTCATGGCGCTGATCAGAGATGCTGCAAGACAAAAAATAATCGTAAAGCCAAGAGGCTTGAACATCTGCCCGGTCATACCTTTTAAAAGCGCCAGCGGAAAGAATACCACGCATGTGGTCACCGTACCGCCAATAATGGATTGCAAAACAATTCCACTGCCTTTCAGAGCTGCCTCCTGATAGCCTACAATCCCTTTTCCTTCTGTGGAGCGAAAACAGCTCTCTAGTACCACAATGGAGTTATCCACCATCATTCCAACACCCAGCACTAAACTGGAGAGGGTGACCACATTTAAGGAAAAGCCCATTACACGCATAAGAATCAATGCCGCCAGAATAGAAATCGGTATGGATGTTCCCACAATCAGAGATGCCTTAATTTGACCAAAGAACAGGAAAATAATCACCATGGAAACAATAACCGCCATTGCCATAGTCTGCATCACACTGACCAGGGAGGATCGGATATCATCACTGGAGTCATACACCGTCACGATCTCCAGATTCTCATCATCCGCCATCAGCGCATCTGATACCTTTTTCACCGAGTCAGACACATCCATTGCCGCAGCGCTTTGCTGCTTTTTAATACCCACGGAAATCGTATCATTGCCGTTATAGCGGGCTACGCCTGTCTCTTCCTCCTTCGCCATCCTCACATTAGCTATATCTTCCAGATAGATAATATTTCCGTTTCCCAGGTTCAGAGGAATCTGCTTCAGCAGATCCACAGTATCGTACTCTATCCCTGCACTGACCGAAAGCTTTTGACCGCCTACGATCGTATTTCCCGACGGATAGGTAAAGTTAGAGTCTCCAATCGCGCTGGCCACGGAGTTTATGTTCAGCCGGTACTGCTGCAGCTTTTCAGGTATCAGCTCTACCTTGATATACTCTTCCTGACCACCGCTGACGCTGACATCCGTAACTGTGGTAATCTTTTCAAACTCAGGAACAATTTTGTTATTTACATAATTGTACAAATTTGGCTCGGTCTTATGGTTCACAGACAGAGACATCGTATCCAGCTCGTCAATGTTCATCTCTATAATCATCGGAGATTCACAGTCGTCGGGCAGAGTGGATTCCAACATGTCTATTTTCTTCTTTAAATCGTCGTATGCCTCATTAATGTCCTTACCATAATCATATTGAATGATGACAAAAGACATATTTTCCATCGAGCGGGACTGAATCGTATCTACACCGCTTAAAGAACCAATCCCATTCTCAATCTCAGTGGTCACCAAATCATTTACATCCTCCGGGCTTGCACCGGGATAGACTGCCACAACAACAAGCATCGGCATATCCATAGATGGCATTAGCTCCAACTTTGAACCAAGAATGGACTGAAAGCCAAATACAATCAGGCACAACACCACCAGAAAGGTAGTTACCGGCCTCTTGAGGACTGATTTTGTTAATCCCATTGCTGTCTCCTCCTCTATATTTAATTCTCTGTCCGCTGTACCTTTGAACCCTCAAACAGCTCCGAACTCCATGTAACAATCACCTCATCAGATGTATCTATACCAGACAGAATCTCAATTCGTTCAGAATCGTAAATACCCACCTCCACCGGAACATGGTGGACAACACCATTGTCGTAGGTATAAACATAAGCGTCACCGCCAGAGTAGTATACGGCATCAACCGGAATTGTCATTACATCATGTGCCTGATCAGAAATAACCTGAAGCTTTACCATGGAACCAGTGGCAAGTGAATCGCCGGCGTCCACAGATGCCTTTACTGTAAACAGTCCTGTCTGGGCATCAATCATACTGCTGATTTCGTTTATAATCCCTTCATACATCGTACCATTCTTCTCAATTTCCACCGTATCGCCCACTGAGAGCCGGCTCACCACCTTCTCTGTCACAGAAAAGGTGACCGACTTGCTCCCTTCGCCTGCAATTACACCAATCAGCACCTGAGACGCCACATTATCATGCACCTCTACATTAACGCTCTCTACCTTCCCCGGAATCGGGGCAGTGATATTGGCAAACTCTACCTGATAGTCATAGTTCAGTTTTGCAGAGTCATACTGAATTTTTGCACTCTTTGCCTGAGTCTGTGCCTGTTCGTACACTGCGCTGGCAATATCCCCCGCATTGTACAAAGCCTGCTGCCTTGCCAGATTTGTATTAGCATCATTTAACATCTGCCGTGCAGACTCCATGGTCAGTCTTGCCGTGTCCACCTGCTTCGTGTCAATTTTGCAGATTGGCTGGCCTTCCTGCACCACATCCCCGGCTTTTACAAATACATCTGTTATCTCGCCTGCTGCTTTTGGATATATGTACACAACATCAGATGGCTCCACCTTGCCTACCAAACTACGGTAAAGCTCAATACTGCCTGTCTCAGGCATCTGAACCCGCACCACCGGAAGCGGTGCTTCTTCCACTACTACATCCTTTCTCACACCTTTAAGCAGGAAGATTCCCGCAACAACCACGACGACAATTCCTGCAATCACGATACCCTTTTTCATTTTATGTCTCCTCATACTTTGTCTTAATTTTGATACGCACCGTACCTGAGCAAATCCAGGGAACGGTGAAGAAAGTCCCGCGCCACATCAGGAGATTCAGGATATTGGTAAAACTGCTTCAAAGAACAGAGCAAGGTGGTTACGCCCATGGTCATCAGAGGCACAAATTCTTCCTGAGTCTGAAAGCGCATTTTGCTTGTGTCTATCCGTTTCAGTATCCACTGAATTGCCGGTCGTGAGGCGCTTCCCGCAATTACCTGATTCTGCATGGGAAATGCTCCGAATCCCATCAGTCTCACATTTTCCTGATGGGAAAACACATTTTTTGCAATGTCCAGCATATTTCTGGTTTCCTGAAGCTTCTCCACAAACACTTCAAAGATATGCTCCAGCAAGGCAAAATAATCGCCTCCATTCTGCTCCAGCTCCTTAATACACAACTCCTGCATCTGGTCAAAGCTGCCCTCCAGCACAAATCCCAAAAGATCCTCCTTATCCTCAAAATAAGTATAAAAACTTCCTCTGGATATATCTGCGCCGCGGATAATCTGATTGATAGATGCCTTATCGAAAGGTACTCTTGCAAACTCCGCGATTGCTGCTTCCCGAATCACCTGGCGCTTCGCCTCTAGCAGACGGTAAAATCGTTCCGTTGGCATCTTCCCTCTCCTCCTCTTCTGTTTTCACCTTAAGTATCCATTTATGACAATTTGTCACAAATTGTGTTTTTATTATAATGACACCCTGTCACATTGTCAATAGAAATAATATAAGAAAAGCTGCAAAAAAATCACTTGCGTATTTTCATCTCTACACCTATAATATACTGTATACAAAATTATAGTAAAATACAATCCGGCACTGATACCAGATGCCAAGGAGTTCTTTTATGATAAATCACCTTAATCTGAAAGCCTATGGTAAAATCAATTTAGGACTGGACGTACTGCGTCAGCGAAAGGACGGTTATCACGAAGTGCGCATGGTAATGCAGACTGTCGGCATCTTCGACCGGGTGGATTTAATCCGGCGTGAATCAGCCGGTATTGAAGTGGAGACTAACCTTTACTACCTCCCCACCAACGAGAACAATCTGGTCTACAAGGCTGCGAAACTTCTGACGGAAGAGTTTAGCATCGACAGCGGCTTACTGATTCGATTAAAAAAATTTATTCCGGTTGCCGCCGGCATGGCAGGCGGAAGCAGCGATGCCGCTGCAGTTCTGTTTGGAATCAACAAAATGTTTCAGCTGGGTCTTGACACGACCGAATTAATGAAACGAGGCATGAAAATCGGCGCAGATGTACCTTACTGCATTTTGCGTGGAACAGCGCTATCGGAGGGTATCGGAGAAATTCTTACACCACTGCCCCCTGTTCCCCAATGTCAGGTACTGATTGCCAAACCCTCAATTAACGTGTCTACCAAGTTTGTGTATGGGAACCTCCATGCCAATGAACTAAAACCAGAACAGCATCCTGATATTAACGGAATGCTCCGCGCCATTGACGCAGGCGATATTTATGGAATTGCAGAAAAACTGGGAAATGTCCTGGAAACAGTCACCATACGGGAGTACCCCGTAATCAGGGAAATTAAGCACAAAATGATAGAATATGGAGCAATCGGCTCTTTAATGAGCGGCAGCGGGCCCACAGTATTCGGACTTTTTACCAATCCAAAAACAGCGCGGAAAGCATATGAGGCACTGAGGTATGGCTCTGCATCCAGTCTTGCAAAACAGGTGTACTTAACGAATTTTTACAATCTGAAGGAGAATACCAATGGAACACAGGTTAAAGATTAATACGAACGAATATCTGCCACTGAGAGATGTGGTTTTCAATACACTTCGTCAGGCAATCTTAAAAGGTGAGCTGGAGTCGGGAGAACGCCTGATAGAGATTCAACTGGCAGACCGTCTGGGTGTAAGCCGGACTCCTATTCGAGAAGCAATCCGAAAACTGGAGCTGGAAGGCTTAGTGCTGATGATTCCCCGAAAGGGGGCTGAGGTGGCAAAGATTTCGGAAAAGAGCCTGCGGGATGTACTGGAGGTACGCCGCTCCCTGGAGGAGCTGGCCATCGAGCTTGCCTGTCAACGAATGAGTAATGCAGATATTAAAAACCTGGAAGCAGCACAGGAGGCGTTTACCCGTGCCGTCCAGACTTCCGATGCCATGACCATTGCAAAAACAGACGAGCACTACCATGACATCATCTACAACGGAACAGAAAATAGCCGCCTCGTGCAAATTTTAAACAATCTGCGGGAACAGATGTACCGCTACCGTCTGGAATACATCAAGGACGCGGATAAGCATCAGATTCTTGTATTGGAACATGACCGTATCCTAAAGGCTGTCAAAGCACATCATGTGACCGAGGCCAAAACCGCGATCAGGGAGCATATCGACAATCAGGAAATTACAGTTTCCAAAAGTATTAAAGAGCAGCAATAAACACTGCTCTTTTTCCATGCGCTTTTCACCAGAGCCCCAATTTCTTTAAAAGGTTAATTGAGGGGAGATTATCAGGGGCTGCCGCTGCACAGACCCGGCAGCCATACTCCGTTTTCACATAAGAAAGGATTGCCCGGCAGGCCTCCTCAGCATATCCCTGCCTCCGATAAGGAGCAAAAATATGATAGCTCAATTCCAGAACATCGTCATTTACACCGGCACTAACCCCGGCTTTCCCCACAAGCACACCATCCTCCTTTTTCACCAAAGCCCAGATTCCATACCCCCAGAAACCATACTGACTCCTGATATACGCCTCCAGCTTCTCGGGACTATGGAATATTGAATCTGCTTCCCGTTCCTCCTCAGTCTTCATGCTCTCTGTCTCCCGCAGCAGATTGGGAATATCATCTACCATAAACTCACGTATTACAAGACGCTCTGTTTCTGCCACCACCCAGGGAAGCCCCAGGAAACGCCGGACTGCCTGCTGCAGATAGCTCTCATCAATTACAGTCAAATCCGGTTTTTTCTCACCTGCCTTAGATGGTACCTCCATCAGGTATAAAATTCCGGGAAACTCCTGCTCTCCACCTTCCCACAGCAAACCAACAGAGACCCTCCCCGCCGCCTGCGCCGCAAGGAGAGCCTCCCTCTCGTCGGAAATCACAATAGAATATTGAGTCCCATCCACAAAAATTGTTCGTTCCTGTATCATGCCGCTCTCGCTCTGAATTAGCATTTCTCCGGCTCTGCATACTCCTCGCCAAAGGTATCCACAGTAACACTCTTAATTTTCTGCTCTTTCAAAGGTCTGTCACTGTAGTCCGCGGGTGTCTCTGCAATCTGATTCACCACATCCATACCATCAATCACCTTTCCAAACGCCGCATAGGAACCATCCAGATGGGGAGCATCCTTGTGCATAATAAAGAACTGAGAACCGGCCGAGTCTGGCATCGCAGAGCGCGCCATAGACAATACACCCTCCGTATGCTTCAAGCCGTTCTCAAATCCATTTTGGGAAAATTCTCCCTTAATGGAATAACCGGGGCCACCCATACCATTGCCATTGGGACACCCGCCCTGAATCATAAAGCCATGAATAACTCTGTGGAAAATCAGCCCATCATAATAACCCTTCCTCACCAGACTAATAAAATTTTTAACCGTGTTTGGCGCAATCTCCGGGTACAGCTCCGCGCGGATTACACCACCCTCGTCCATTGTAATCGTAATTTCAGGATTTTTCATCTTTATTATTCTCCTTATTTTAACTTGTCACCAGCCATCCGGCTGATGGCAAGCCTTATAATACCATAACTATCAAATTTTAGCAAATCACTTTCTATCATTTATATTCTGACCACTGATTTTGTACTTTCATTCATATTTTGTTCACAAACTATTCAAAAATCTTTTACACACTAAACATGATTTCTTCACGATTGCTTTTTATACTATCACCATAAGCAACAAAAATATCAGTTAAGGTTATTAATTCTCCTCCCTTTTATCACTTATAAAGATACAAAAATAGTCAGGGAAGCTTCCAGTAGACAATTCTACTGCAGAAGCTGCCCTGATTTTATATGCTGCCTGCTACCGCACACAGATATATACCAAATACCCAGCATACATCAAAAGCACCACAGCCCCTTCCAATCGGCTAATCTGCTGTTTGCTGCGGCATAAAATCCATACGATAGCGCTGAACGCCAGCAGACACATGGCATCAATCACCGCAAATACATTTACTGCTATGGGTTTCACCACTGCCGATACCGCCAGCACCATCAGGATATTAAAGATATTGGAACCGATAACATTTCCCAAAGCCAGCCCATTCTCTCCCTTTCGGGAAGCCACAATCGAAGTCACCAATTCCGGCAGGGAAGTCCCCAGAGCCACTACCGTAAGCCCCACCAGTGTCTGACTTAAACCGAACGAAAGGGCAATCTCACTGGCGCTGTTCACCACCAGATCACCCCCCCAGACGATCGCCCCCAGCCCTCCGATAATATAGACTGCACTGACGAAAGGTGACAATGTCTTCACTTCCTCACTTGCCTGCAGCCGGTTTACCATTGCATCCCGCACGGTCAATACCATGAATACCGCAAACAGACCAAGCAGAATCAGAGCATCGGACCTGCTGACAAAATGATCCCTTACGATCATAATAAATAAAATCAGCGCCACACTGATGGATGCCACAAAGTCCCAGCGCAGACGTACTGCAAAGGGATGGATTACTCCACATGTACCTAACACCACAAGCAAATTAAAAATATTAGAGCCTATAACATTTGCCACTGCAATATCATTATTCCCCGCGAAGGACGCAGTAGCGCTGACCGCCAATTCCGGCGCACTGGTGCCGAATGCCACCACCGTTAATCCTACGATAATACTGGGGACACGCAGCATACGCGCGATAGAGGAACTCGCCTCCACAAAGAAATCTGCACCTTTAATCAGAAGTACAAATCCTACAATCAGCCAGACATACATTATGATTTTCATACGCATTTTCCTCTCTTCCGGTTCGTATTGTCTTTTAAAGCCAAAAAAGCAAGGCTTTTATTGTATCACAAAGATACAATAAAAGTCTCGCTTATTATATGCGTACCGGGCCATATCCACTCTTCAGAGAAGGTTTAATAACCGTGATGACGACAGCGCACAACGAAAATCGCTAAGCTACTCCCTCTTATTTAGATTCAGTATATGTGTATTCCTTCTCTTTGTCAAGAAATAATATTATTTATTGCTGTTTACAGGGAATTTTTCATACTCTCCTTTGACTGCAAACAGACAGCTAATATCTTACCGCAGCCAGGCGCCATTCTCATCGACCCTGTATCCATCTGGTGTTTCTTCATCCTTATACATTGAACCGTACGGACGATCCGCACTTCCATTGAAATAATACTTTCCGTCTTCCTTAAGACTCCACGTCTCCGCAACCGGATCTGGGCTCAGATAATACCACTCTCCATCTATCTCCTGCCAGCCCAGCAACATCTCTCCACTTCCTGGCTTCAGGTAGTACCATCTTCCGTCATTCTTGTCGTAATGCCAGCCTTCCATCATTGTCCCCAGCATTCCGTCGCTCATTCCATGCAGATAATACCATTTGCCGTTTCCTCTTTCATAGTACCATCCATAGTGCATAATCCCGTCATTCCCAAAATGAAACCAGCCTCTCTGCGGCTGCCCGTCCCCCGCATAGGGGTTCTCGATATATGCCCAGCAGTCATAGAGCATCGTCCCATTATTCAGCATGAACCTCCATCTATGGTACTCTGGAGCGGTGGCTGCATCTGCTCCCTCTATCACTTCCGTCTGCATCGGAACATTCAAGTCATCCGGACTCATATGTACCCAATTTCCGTGAATCCCTGTGGTATACTGATTCGTATTATCGCTCTTTTCCTTGTAATATTTCGCCGTATAGATCGTATCTTCTTCCGGCGCATATGTGGGAATTACACCCCCCTTTCTGTTCCAGCCATCAAACCTCCTGTCCGTTCCAGGACTCCTCGGCTTTGGCACATACCCGGCCAGTGCGCTTCCTGAAACAAGTCTTACACTCTTCTCCTGAACATCTTCTGCGAATCCGTAGAAGCCATATCCAGCCCGGAAGGTGAGTATCACCCATTTTTCCAGAGCATCCGCAACGCCGTTTCCGTTTGTATCCTCTCCATAGACTGCATACAAGATTACATCCTCATCTCCCATGGTGAAGCTTCCGCTGGCATCGCCCAGGGCATGGAAGCCAATCGCATCCTTTACTGCAAAGAGGCTGTTGTCATCTGTCAGAACCTCCCCATACGGGACTTCACTCCAGCCTGCAAACACTATTTGCACACCGTTTACATCCGAGTGCCTAAGCTTCTGGGCTTCGTCTCCGTTTCCATCGTTCGCCCTCACATAGACTTTCCTTCCTTCCACATACTTGTTTTCGTCCCTCGGCACAGTTCCTGTTCCGCCATTTGCGTCGTATCTGATACTATATTTGTCACTGCGCTCAAAATCTGGTCTCACGCTGTCTGTCGCTTCTGCCCAGACTGCATACAATTCTTTGTCACTGCTGCCAAACGTGAGCTGCACTCCTGCCGCAATATCAGCGCTGCTGAAATACTCTGCCCCACCTCCGGTGATTGCAGTCACATCATTGTCCGCTGTCAGCACCTCTGTGATCTGCTGCGTACTCCAGCCTGCGAACACTACCGCTACACCTTCTACTGTATCCGCATGTGTGAGGGAACCGAGATTGCCCAGCACGCTTACTGTCATACCACTGACATACTGGTTGCTGTCTGTCGGCACGGCGCCTCCATTTTCACCGTTTCCATGGTAGCTTAATCCATAGCTCCGTTCCCGAACGTCCGGCACACCGTTTCCATCTGTGTCAAGCCCCCACACTGCATATAGTGTGATATTCTCAGAAGGCAGTTCCACATAAGTCTTCCCTGCTTCCGGTCTTGATGCCGTTCCCAAAGAAAACCAATCATCCTTTGTATAGACGGTATTTAAAAGGTTTTTGTCATTGACGGTGAGCATCTTCCCGTAGGTCGAAGCCGTGCTGCTCCAGCCTACAAACACAACTGCTGTTCCATTTTCAGCCACATGCGTAAGCTTCTGAGTGTCGTCTCCATTCCCGTCATTGTCCTTAAACTGTCCGGTGCTTCCCCCCAGATAGTCCTTGCTATCCTGTGGCACAGTTCCTGTTCCACTATTTGCTTCATAGGTAACATGGTATCTGTCAGCCCGCTCAAAATCCGGAGTCACGCCGTCTGTTCCTTCTGCCCAGACTGCATATAATGTCACATCACTGTCAGAAAAAAGGAGTTTCTGCCCCCCTGCCTCAAGAGACGCTTTCCGAAAATACTTTTCTCCGTTCTCCGTCAATATGGAAGCATTATCATCTACGGTCAGCACACGATTGACTTTCTTTGTGCTCCAGCCTGCGAACACTACCGTTACGCCTTCTGCGGTATCCCCATGTGTAAGTACCTGAGAGGCATCCCCGTTTCCATCGTTGCTTCTGAGTTCCGCCTGCCTGCCATTCACATAGAGGTGTCCATCCACAGGCACAGCTCCGCTTACATTCCCGTTTCCGGTTCCGCCAGTCTCATTCTTATCATAGACAAGCCTGTACTTATCTGTCTGCTCAAAGTCCGGATTCGCACCGTCTGTCGCTTCTGCCCAGACTGCATACAAGTCTTTGTCACTTCTACCAAACGTGAGCTGGGCTCCTGCCGCAATATCCGCGCTGCTGAAATATTCTGCTCCACCTCCGGTGATTGCAGTTACATCATTGTCTGCTGTCAGCACCTCTGTGATCTGCTGCGTACTCCAACCTGCGAACACTACCGTTATACCTTCCGTTGTATCCGCATGTGTAAGAGCGCCGATATTATCCTGTACGTTGGCATTCATGCCGCTGACATACGGATTCGCGTCCGTCGGAACACTTCCTCCGCTTTGTCCGTTTCCATGATAGCTTAAGCTGTAGCTCTGTTCCAGAATGTCCGGCACACCATTTCCGTCCGTGTCAAGCCCCCACACTGCATATAGTATGTTATTCCCAGCAGGCAGCTCCACATAAGTCTTCCCTGCTTCCGGCCTTGATGCCGTTCCCAAAGAAAACCAATCATCCTTTGTATAGACGGTATTTAAAAGGTTTTTGTCATTGACGGTGAGCATCTTCCCGTAGGTCGAAGCCGTGCTGCTCCAGCCTACAAACACAACTGCTGTTCCATTTTCAGCCACATGCGTAAGCTTCTGAGTGTCGTCTCCATTCCCGTCATTGTCCTTAAACTGCCCGGTACTTCCTTCGATATACTTCTTTTCATCCTGAGGCACGGTTCCGATTCCGCCATTTGCATCATAGATAAAATTATATTTATCAGCTTGTTCAAAGTCTGGATTTACACCATCCAGTGATTCTGCCCAGACTGCATATAATGTCACATTCCCATTGCCAAAGGTGAGTATCTCTTCTGCCGTGATATCCGCACCACTGAAGTATTGCGCCCCGCCTCCAGTAATCACTGATGGATCATCATCCACCGTCAGTATCTTTGTAACGGCTTCTGTGCTCCAACCTGCAAACACAACCCTAGTTCCTTCCTCCGTATCATGATGTGCTAATGCCGGAGTCCCGATATTACCTTTCACTTTCGTGCTTCTGCCGACCGCATAATAGGAATTGTCCGTTGGCACATTCCCATTCACTTCTGAAGCGCTTCCGTTCTGATTATAAGTCACTCGGTATTTTTGAGCCTCCGGGAGATTAATGTCCGCCTCCGAGTGATTGGTTGCCTCCGCCCAAACTGCATACAGACGGATTTCTTCTTCCACGGCTCCTCCCTGGACAGTTTCTACCACAAATGTATTACCTTCTGTTAAAATATCTGTGGGATATTCATCATTAATCGTGAGGATAGTATCCTGCTCCTCTCTGCTCCAGCCAAGAAATACAACCGGTATCTCCTTTGACGAATCTGCATCCGTATATACGGACACATGGCTCAGATTTCCGGGATTTCCTAAAACTGTCACACTCTGACCACTCACATATCTGACATCGTCTTGGGGTACATTTCCATTTCCATCGTCTCCGTTCCCGTCATACACAACTCTGTAACCAGTTTCTTCATCATCCGCAATTCCGTTATTATTGACATCTGGCTTATAAATAGCTGTATAGCGGTAGCTTCCCTGCGCATTCTCCGGCAGATGAATGATTTCATTGGGCGCAGCCCCACTCACCTCCGGATGAGCCGCATCTTCTTTTTCCCAGCCTTTAAACACCACTTGGTCATCATTGGTATCTTTCGCTGTCGGCACCTGTACATCCACACCCGGTACTTCCTCTGACAGCCTTACCTCCACTCCCGGGTACTGGTTCTCATCTGCAAAGCCCTGATCGGAACAGAAGATTACCGTAACATATTCTTCTTCATCTGGAATTCCATTTCCGTTTCTGTCCATCGCATAATATGCTTCGTAAGTCTTTCCCATCTCTACTGGTGCAGCAGTAACCTGCGCCCTCGTAGCACGATCCTTCCAATACAGAAACACCAAATGCTCTGTGCCGGATTCTAACGGTACCGGAATGGATAGTCCTGAAAGCAGCTCTCCCGGTTCCAGCTCCACACCACGAATGGTTTGCCCATCCTGCTCCAACGTTCCTCCGCTGAACGGTTCAAAACCGTAAGGAGAATAAAAATCTGTTGCAATGGACGCTTTTGTAAAAACAATATCGTATTGCATTCCCTCTTGTTGGAGCTTCATTGTTCCTGTAGACGCTCTCAGGTCCAGCACATATCCGTCCTGATACAACTGTTCAAAACGATCTGTCATAGAGCCAGATTCCTGAGCGTTTACGATCTCCAGAGCTATATCACTGTCGATCACGCTTTCTGCCGGTCCATGGGCATCATATTCTGCGAGCACTTCTTCATCAGGACTTGTTACATGTACTTTTTTAAGAATTCGTATCTTATAATTATAACGTGACAGATCCTCTTCCGCCTGATAGACCACATTCACTGGAATATAAAGCTTTCCTTCTGCCTTGTATGCGCCGCTACCCTGCGAGAGGTTGTTGTTGCTGTCTCCATAAAAGCTTACAAACGAAGCACGCAGAACGGACTCACCCGGCTTATAGATCACACTATCCTGCTGTGTCTTGTTGCGAAGCCGATAGCCAACTGCAATCATTTTCTTTCCATCAGCAGTGGTATAGCTAAAGTTGGAACCAAGTGATAACGCACCGCTCGCCTTATCTGTTAATCCTAACTGAAAGCTTTGTGTGTCATATGCTACCTGTGACAGACCGGCTCCATAGTGATATTCAAAAGCTAAATCAATTTTTTCGGAAATTAAATTAATGTAAACCGGATAAGCGCCTTTCTTAAACGCCTCAGGCTTAGTTCTTCCCGTCCTCTGTCCATACCACGAAACCGAACTGTGAATCATGTCCACACCCTGTTCAGAGGCTGCCTCTGCCAGATAATAGCCGAAACTTGGGGTCACAACAAACTTCCTTAGATTTTCCGCATAAGAACTGTTTGGGTTGTCCACACGCATAAGTTCTCCGACCGCCTTGGTAGAGCTCAGTCCCTCACCGATGTATCTGATAAAAGCATTGGAATTAGGGTCTACCAATGTGTCGGTATTTTTCGGCATCCAGTGGCTAAAGCCGTTTGTAACTTTTAGTGAAGCGGAGACTTCCGTAAAATACAAATCATAAACAAACTTATCCGTTGCTACAGAACCTCCCGTATTTTCATTATCCGTATTTGGCAGATGCTGTGATACCAGCCGCACTTTTGCAATCTGCTCTCCCGCCTCATCATAAAGTACTGTCGATGCCTCTGCTGTCTCATTGAGCACCGGTGTAGGAGGAATAGCTAACATCTGCCCGTTAACGGCAATAGATACCATTATGATCTTGCCATACCCTTGATATATTGCAGAATTCCGTATCTGAAGATGGAAACTGTCACTGATCTCCAGCGATGTACCGCTCGAGACGGGTTTGCCGTCAATCAGATATTTGTTAAAACGCCAACCGGAACTAATCTGTGCATTATTCTGCAACAGATAAGCATAATGAAAATTGTACTTCCCTGCTGCACTCTTCTTGCTCTTAAATGTGATCTTAACCGGCTGTTCTTCACTTCCGATGTCGCTGGTTCCCACCCTAAAATGCAGCTCATGTGTACGCTTCTGGTTTTGCTCCTGAGAGGAATCATAGGCCGCCGAACCTGAATAGGCGCTCACCATAATATCATAGCCTTGGGCAATACTGATGTCCACTGTGAGTTGTCCATTACGTACCGCCGCAACCCGGAATCTGTCTGGTGAATCGGTGGTACCCGCAAGTCTGCCATCCACCCGGTTCCCTTGTTCCCCGGCATCATTTCCACCGACGGAAAAATAGATCCAGCTTCCTTGCTTATAATTCAATACAATCCTCGTATTTTCCGTCACAAGAATCTTCATGCCTGTTGCCGTCACGCCGTACACACCCGTTGCTGTTTTCCTGATGGCTACGATCGTATCTCCCTTTTCGTCTCCATTCATGAGAACGGCTTCTTCATAGGCATATACGTTGTCATTATAAACCGTGTAGCGTTCTTCCCCTGCATGTGATGCGATCTCTCCCACCGGGAAGTCCGCCACCTCAACTTGCTCTGCGTTTTCGTAGTTAATACTGACCGCAGTTGTCTGAAGAGAAGTCATTTCATAATAAAGATACAGTACATCCTCTCTGATTTCGTCCCATGGAATACTGCCCGTATACTGTTGCTCCGTGCTTCCCTCCGTCCAATTTGAATCATAAGAGGCAAAGCTGAATGTATAGGTTTCTCCTCCGGCTCTAAATTCTGTCGCCTGGATGTTTGTAAGAGTTTGCAGCAGAGCAATCGATTCTCCTGCCTTGATTTTAAGGGCAGCGTCTTCACTCAGGAGCGTTCCTGTCGGTTCAAAGCTTTCCCACAAACCTGAACTTCCTCTTTGAAAAGAAAGTTTAATCTGTTGATTTTCACCTCCACCCTTGATAAATACGATTGTGTAGATTGAAAAATGATCTGTGGTAAAACAGATCTCTTCGCTCTCCTTCACTGAGTTCTTTGCTGCTTTCTCCGTATCGATCTTCTCTGCACGATAAATGTCTGAGTGTTCCGGATCATTGTCTGCCGCACCTGCGGCCCCGTCTTCTCCTATACGCATCAAAGCCGAGGGCATCACAGCTCTCTCTTTATTCTTTGACGCTGTATCTGCCTCTTCCATATGGTAGACTACCGCCTCATCGTATTCTTCCGGAAGCTCCAGCCCGCTCACTGTCACACGCACCTTTCCAGACGGTTCTGCCTTGTTTCCGTCTGCATCATACAGCGTGATGTCAAGCGGCACATAGTCAGCAACTTCCTTGTCGGCCGCTTCCGTTTCCACTGCTTCTTTCACCGCACGGTATGCCGCCTCCTTCTCCGGTCCTTCTGGCAGAAGCTCCACCTCCATCTCCTTAATATCTGAGAGCGCTCCATCCTCAAGAGCTTCCAGCTTCACGATAAAACCGTCCTCCGACTCCACCGTAAGCTCTCTCGGTGCTATGTCCTTTTCCCTTAGATATACCTCAATCTCACGATCCTGGTCGATGTGCCTCAACTCATATTTCTTGTTTCTTCCAGAGAACCAGGATCCATTTGCTTCCGTAAGAACCTCTCCGTCCGCAAGCACCTCTTTGATCTCATAGCCTTCCTCCGGTTTTACCGTGAATTTAAGGTTCTTTCCTCCGAGAATCTCTTCCGGCCCCGTGACTGTCCCAGCATCCTCTGGATATACCGTATATGTAATTGCAAACTGTTCCTTTGCAAGATCCTCCTCTGCTTCCGAATCGGTAGCTATTTTGACCTCTGCCTCATGTTCCGTTTTTCCTGATAGAAACGCACCGTCATTATCATCCAGAACTCTTTCATCCAAAACATAGTCTGCTGCTTCTCCTCCCCCTTCAAATGACGCGTATGCCATCGAAACATTACTCATAAACATGGATGACGCAAGCAACAGCGCTATGGCCTTTTTCCATTTTTTCATCATGATTTTCCTCCGTTCATTCTCAAAATGCCCTAAGATTCCGCGCAAGGTACAAAGCTTTGTCACTTTTATGTATCTTGTTGAGTCCCTCTGTAACAGTGCTCTCTTTTTGCTGAATCAAGTTCTGCCTCCATATTTTCATCTCCTTTGGTTTAATGACTCACTGAATTTTCTCATAATTTTATTATAATGATCCACCACTTCACTGTCAACACTCTTGAATCTTCTTACGTTCCCGCATAAAAAGCTTCCGGGTACGGAAGCTCCAGACTGTAGACAAAGCTGGTGCTGGAGGTAATCCCCAGCACCACTTTTTCGTTA